>NZ_AHMM02000006.1:0-300000 GCF_000243675.2 Leptospira inadai serovar Lyme str. 10
AGACCTCAGTTTATAAAGTTCGCTTACGAAAGAAAATCCAACCGATTCACCTGTCCATCAGGTAGAGAACTTAAATTTAAAGCTGAAAGATTTCTTCGTGGAGACAATCGTTATTTAGATTACAGATCAACGAATTGCAATGGTTGTAAGTTAAAGCACTTCTGCACAAAAGATCGCTCTAAAGCCATTTTGGTGAATTCTAATAATTTAAAAAACAACTATGTTCATTTGAGTCCAAGTAAGAATTACCAACCAAACGAGATGGACAATTTCTACACGATGGAAATGCGTAAAAAGTTAAGACATCCGCAATCGCGGAAAATTTACTCTAAGAGATTCCCCTCGATCGAAGGTGTCTTTGGTGCAATAAAAGGATCTCGTCGCGGATATAGATTTATGACGAAGGGAATAGAAAAAGTATCTTTGGAATGGTCCGAGAGATGCTCCGCTCATAATATAGCAAAACTTTGCGGATTTCGGTATGTTTAAACGATCCGCCAAAAGTTAACTGAAAGCCTTTATAACAATTAAACATAATGATCCCAATTACGAGAAAAATACCGACTAACCTCGCTAACTTTTTCAACAGACTCCCCACCCAAAGCATAACCTTACCCACAAGTCTATTTCTGTGTGAATAATTTATACATGAAGGCCAGATCCAAAAGTCGGGTTAGACCTTTGAATATGGTTAATGGTCCGGGAGGTGTGTCCGACTTCCGGGCTAAGTGACCTCCTAATTTTGCAATCCAATCCAGAACCGTACTTAATTCGGGTTCTTCCTTCGGAGGCTTGGATGTTTCGTAGAGTCTACAATATGCACCTTTCCATTCAAAAGGTTCGAACATAATCGAAGCTTTTAGACCGGGAATATTTCTGCCTAAGAATGTCAGCATCATCACCCTCCAAGCTACGACTGCACTGACTGCAATACAAGCTTTGAATCGATTGCCAAATTTAAACTGAGTAGATTCTATCATGCATCCGGACTTTAGAATTTTGAAATAGACTTCGATGCCCCAACGACTTTTGTAATAGGCGATAATTTTCTTTGCGTCTTCCGAAGTTTGAATCGGAATTGTCGTTAAAAATTTCCATTGAATCGATTCATCGGAAGACCCATTAATCTCCGTTGCGGATACGGCATACATATCTATACTTTCAAATTCCTTAAATTTAGGAGGCTTTATTGATAACTTTTCGAATCGAATTTCGATTTGGGCCTCTCTGCTGGCTTTTCCTTTTTTTCTTGGAACTGAAATCGTGTATGTATCTACAGGCTTCAAAGTTTCAAGATAGGACCAAGAATGTTCGCCACCTTCGATCCTTCTGTCGTAAACCGCACGTATAAGCAGATCCGGTGCATTTTCACCGGCCTTTACATATTCATGAAATAGTTCGAAAACATCCGCTTCTCTATCGCAAATAAATATATATTTCGCATCCGAATCTTCGGCGAATTCGCATGTCGCTCTATATCCTTGAAGCCATTTTATGCTTTCCTTATTTTCTATAGGCGTTTTCTTTCTTACGTCCCGAGATAAGTGCTTTGAACCTAAACTTAAACGAGTCCACATCTTAAAATCCAAGATTCCTAAAGGTATCCCTTCGGTCGTAAATGCTATCGAAGGATGTAAAAGAAGTCCCTGGTCGAATTCGGAATTCATCGGTCCTAAACCTTCGACTCGAACTCTATTTCGATAATAAATTTCTGTTGTGTCGCTTAATACCAAAACCGTTTCTTGATTTTGAAGTCGCTTCTTTGTTGCGATTGAATGCGGAGTAACAATCTTTTCCGCCGATACATTCGGATTGGAAAAAAAACGATAGGCTGCTTTAGTCCCGGCCCAATTCCCGAATATGTCAGGTAAGCTCGAATCAGTTCGTTTAGACATCGCACTTATGATTTTTTTTAAACGCTTATTTAATCGCTTATCTCCAAGATTCAGCGACAAAAACTCCTCTTCGATCCAATCTAAATCGGTTTCAAAAGTACTACTCCAATGTTTAGTCTTCATCTTAGGTCCCATCTAGATCTAAAGACTAAAATTATGAAAAATCTAGTCTTTTTATCCGTCTTGTGGGTAAGGTTATGACCCAAAGGGCGGGGTTTTTTAAGTAAATTCTACTCTCCGGGGTCACAGAGGATAGACGCGTTCACTGATCAGAAGACAGAAGCTGCTAGATGTTGCAAAGGTTACAGAAGTAGAGGAAAAATCCCTTGTAACACAGGAAATCTTTCTATAGAACGTGGAAACCCGGCTCGCCAATGTTCTGTCCTCAGTTTTATTCGTTAAGGATTTCTTTTGCCCGATGCCAATAGGCGCGATTTCCGACTGCGAGCGTCCGCAAGACCTCGTCGGTATTTTTCGGAATCGCTTTAGAGGTATATAAATCCGCCTCTTGAACGACGGCTTCGCCAACCTTTGCAGAAGAGTTATACAAATATAGAACCGTACCTTTCGCGATTCCGTCCACTATTCCGGCGTTGATAATAATCGAATTATCTTTAACTCTATGCACTCTGCCCATGGCGGGTATTAATGATAGAAGTTTGTCTCGACTTCGTAGGGTCGCTTCGGAGAGAGCGTCCCTACCTTTCGCATAGACTCGAAACGTTCCTAGATTTTTTTCTTCTTTATGGTCTCTTAAATTCCATTCCATTCGTAAAACGCCGTTTTTAAACGAAAGTTTTCCGCTCGCTACGAATCTAAGCGAGTCTCCCTTTGCGTTTTTGATTTGAGAAAAGTTCTTCTCGGTTTTTATGATTGCACCGGAATACGGTTCTTGATCCAATCCTTCCTTTTTCCGAAACGAATCCAGGTCCACGGCTCTGATTCGAGGATCCTTGGAAAGGAAAGTTCGAATCGCTTTTCCGGCAATTACGGGTGCGTCCGGATGTTTGGACAAAAAATCCTCCGTCTCAAGATCGAAGATTAAAAGCTCCGGAGGGGTCCGGCCATAGTCCTCTTCGATACCGAATTCTCCGATGGTGATTAAGCCCTCTCGATAACTTAATGATTTTTTAAAATTGTCCAGATTATTTTCGATCGCATAACCGTATTTCTTATTATCAGGGAACTTTTCCCTTAACGTTAAGAGAAGGTTAAAATACTGAGGAAATAAACCTCTTCTCTTGAATTCTTCCAAAACGAGAACGAGAATTTCCGGTCGGTTCGGGAGCAATTCTCGCGCTCGCATCAGATGAACCCAGGCTAGATCGTATAAGAAGCTATTTCGATTCGCGCGAAAACGCTGCAATCTATATTCACCTAAAATTCTACGGGTATTGTTTCCTTCCGGTAGAGTTTCCAAGCACAATGTTTCGGCCCGCTCTCGTATAAAAGGATCCAAATCGTCAAGAGTAAGCAGGCGTTCGAGGTCGGTACGACCTTCTTTCGAGCTAGGGTCTTTTTTGAGACGGGCGAACGATCTCAAATATAAATACTCGGTCGAAGTAGGAAAGAGAGTCAGCAATCGATTCAGAAATTCTTCCGCATCCGCATACCGTCCTGCATAGATTCTCGTTTTAGCGAGTAATCTAAGCGCTTCCTCTTCATCCGGGTAGAGTGCGATCGCCCGTTCCAGCTTTTCCGCCGATTCCTGAATTTTAGAATCCCTTCGATTTCCGGAAAGTTTCTCCGACCAAAGAAGTAAAAACTTTCCGGAATCTAAAAATACGCTCGGATCGTCGGAAGTTTCCGATTCCAACTGATTGCGCAATGCCTGGGCTTTCGAAAAATTACCTCCGAGTGCCGCAACTCTAGCCTCCAGCATCCTGATTTCCCGATTTTTCGGCATTCTAGATAGTGCGGAATTCAATTCGAAGGTCGCTTTTTCAGTGTTACCTTGCGCTAATTGAACTTCCACCATTACCGGAAATAAATCCATATCGTATCGGTCCTCGTCCAGAAACGGGCGAATCACCGATAAAGCTTCCTCATACTGCCCGAGCTTTGATAGTGTTACCGCCTTAGTTTTGACAGCCGTTTTGTTTTTCGGTTCCAATTCTAGGACTTTATTTAGGGAACGTAAGGCTTCCTTTTCTTTATGAAGTCTTAATGCAGCTTCGGAAAGGCCCAGGTGAGATCTGACGGATTGAGGATTTTTCAGGACTGCTTCCCTAAACGCGTCGTAAGCGTCCGTATAGCTTCGGTTTTTTAAGGACGATTCTCCCTGCTTTATCCACTCTATCGTTTCTTTGGCAAAGGTAGGCGAAGTCGACGATGACAGCAGTATCGATAGGATAACAAATATATTAGGAAAAAGAAATTTATATTTTATTAAAATTCTCATGGGCTGAAGAATCCGGTTTCCGCTTTACCGTTCGAGTTTCTGAATACCGCTTCGACGACGACGGGGATATACACGTCGCCGCCGGAGGAGTCGATCCGGCTTTTGAATGAAAGCAAATACCTTCGATCTTTTTTGGATTCCACCCAGCTTCGCAAACTCTTTTCCACTCCTCCTCCGGGGATCATCAAGAATTTTCCGCCGGATTTTTCCGCAACTTCCTTGTATATTTGAACCGATTCTCCTTCTTCTCCTAAACAAAGAAAGAATATAGGAATATCATGAGCTACGGCAAAACGGATAATTTTCGTGGGGGAAAATTGGGTAAATCCCGCTTTCAAATCCTTCCCGGAAACGATCGCTAAGACTGCGCGAGGACCTACGCTGTCCAGCAGATCCGTAATGCCTCTCTGTAACGACTTCCCGATTTGTGATTCTTCCTCAGGAGTAAAGGCTCGGATTGCACGAAAAATATCATACATACTTTTTCCGAAAGAATAAGCGACCTGAGTATCTTTTCCGGATCTCAGGAGCTGAATCTTATCTTCGGATCGGATTTCGGAGAGAAACGGTTTTAACGCTTTTTCGATGAGAGGATACGACTCGGCGATTTGTTTGGAATTTTCCGCGACTATCGAGACCGTTACTCTATTATTATATTTTTGCATATTCGTAAGGCCGATGAGCGGCGAAAGGTTATCCATCTCATAAACCCGGAACGAATTGCGTGGTATGGCTTTTACTGCCGCTCCGTGGCGATCCCGGGCCTGCACGACTAAAGAAATATCCGGGTAGTCGGAGCTGATTACCCTTTCGACTAACAGATCTAAGTTGGAAGCAAGTTGGCCTTTCGGAGAAAAAATATCCAATCTATGTCTATTGAAATCCGTCACAAACATCGTTCCGGTATAATCGAAACCGATTCCGAAGGCTTGGTCGAAATTTCTGACGTTATTTTTCGAATCCCGGAAACTTTCGAAATTGGACCAATTTTTGGAAATCGAATCGTAGATAAATAGACCCGCAGCTTCGTCCGCTACGTAAATTTTATCGTCGCGGATCGTTAGATTGCGGGGTCTTTTTAGAGTAGGATGAGTTATCTCCTTTAGATAATTTCCCTCCTTATCAAAAACGACGATCCTACGGTTACCTTTATCGGCTACAAAGATCTCGCCTTTTGAATTGATCTTGAGCCCGGCAGGTTGTCTTAAGATACCCTTTCCGATTTCCTGAAGAAAGCTTCCATCCTTCGCGACCTTTTGAATTCGATCGTTTCCCATATCCGAAACGAATAGATATCCCTCTCTCGTAAGAAAAATTCCCGAGGGTCCATGAAAATGACCGGGTTGTTTTCCGGTATTGCCGAAACGACTAACGTAGCCGCCTCGGGTATCGAATTCGTAGATCATATCGCCGGCGTAATCGGCAACGAATATCGACTTTCCTCGTACCGCGATTGCCGTCGGCCCTTGAAGATTACGACCTAAGGAACCTTTGAAATTATCGACCGGGTTCCCGTTTGCGTCGAATTTTACTATATTCGCGGTTTCGAAACTCGTAACGTACAAATACCCTTCATCGTCTACCGCCACATCCGTCGGGTTGCGGAATCGAAATCTTCGGAGATCGTCACCATTAATAGATTTATAATATTCTAAAGTGTCTTTTCGACTGCCTCCTCCTAATTGAAATCTGAGAGCATCCAATCTGCTTTTACGAATCAGATTCAATTTGCCCGAAGACTCTAATTGCTCCAATTCGGCCAAACTCTCCTGCCAGTCTCCGCTTAGGTAATATGTTTCCGACAGAAAGAATTTCGCATGCGGGAAATCGGGCTTTAAGGAAAGGGATTTTAGGAAGTTTTCGCGGGCAGCAGAGAACTCTCCTTTATTGTAGTATGCCAGTCCGCGCTTAAAAAAGGTTCGCGCTTCCTTTTCCTTTAAGCTAAAGAAGGGTAAAGACTCGGGTTGAAGCGGGCCTATTGATACGGCAGCCAGCAGGAATAGCAGAAAGATTCTTGGTGATAGTTTTCTCCCCATTCTATTCCTCAGTATTTCCGAGTGAATCAGTTTAGAGACATAATTTCAACCCCTTTTTCAGGCAGAAGATAGACAGGGGAGGTCTCCCCCGCGTTCAGAGGACAGAGGACAGAGGACAGAGGACAGAGGACAGAGGACAGAGGACAGAGGACAGAGGACAGAGGACAGAGGACAGAGGACAGAGGACAGAGGACAGAGGACAGAGGACAGAGGACAGAGGACAGATAATTATTCCTATTACCCTGACAACAATTTTTTTAAAAACGAATTATGTTGGAGCTCCTACGTTTAGAGAGAGATTCTTGCGTTATCTCAGTGGATTTTTCCTCTACTTCCGCTGCCTTTACAATGTCGAGCAGCTTCTGTCAAGTGTGAGCGAAGCGAACGCGTCTGTCTTTCAGAAGACAGAGGACAGAACATTGATGAGCCGAGTTTCCAAGCTCTATGGAAAGATTCCTGCATTACAGTAGATATCTCCTCTACTTCTATAACCTTCACAACATCGAGCAGCTACTGTCATCTGTCTTCCGTCCTCTGTCCTCTGAAAGCGGCAACGATGTGTAGGGTGCGAAGCAGTCGCAGCGCTCGTGGATAACGGTTTATTGATTGAGAAAAGAGTTGCTGAGACCGGAGCGAAAGCGGAGCCCGGAGCAGCGTGACCCGAACGAAGTGAAGGGGGCCGCCCGTGCAGAAGACAGAACAGTGATGAGCGAAGATTCCATGTTCCGGAGAAAGATTCCTGTGTTACAGGGGATCTTTCCCTACTTCCGCAACTTTTCCAACGTCTAGCAGCTTCTGTCTAGCGTGAGCGAAGCGAACGCGTCCGTCCTCTGACCTCTGTCCTCTGAAAGCGAACGCATCTGTCTTCAGTCCTCAGTCTTCTGTTTACGGACACTCTTTCCCTGAGCTGAGAAGATTCTTCCGTTTGATTCAGCCAGACTTTTTTCCAATTACTATGCCATTCGGACCATTCATGGCGGATTGCGCGGTTTTCTTCCAACTCATCCTCCACTTCTCTCAGGATCCGATCTAGTAAAATTACATAGTTTCGAAAACGGATGGCAAGGTCGGATTGCGGGGAGAACTCCTGCATACTCTGAGTATCGGCGAAGTTTGACATAGCTGTGGTACTTTTTTATGCCTTTTAACCGGCTAATACGGCGACATGAGCTTCGACGCTTTCCGCTAATGCCTGGAGATCGTAGCCGCCTTCCAGAAAGGAAATTATCTTCGAACCGGATTGAAATGCCGCTTCCTTAACCGATCGAGTAAATTCGGAAAATGCATTCGTAGATAGGGACATGCCTCCGAGAGGATCTTGTTTATGAGCGTCAAAGCCTGCCGAAATCAGTAGGAATTCCGGCTCGAATTCAAGAATCGAGGGGATTATCTTTTCCTGAAATTCCTTCAGATAATCCGAATTCGAAGAGTGACTCGGCAGAGGAACGTTAAGCGTAAAACCTAGTCCCTGTCCGGAACCGATTTCTCTGGCGGATCCGGAGCCGGGATAGAAGGGATATTGGTGGAGAGAGGCAAAAAAGACCTTATCCGAATCATAAAAAATTTCCTGGGTTCCATTTCCGTGGTGTACGTCCCAATCTAAGATATACACTTTTCGGATGTTCCGATTCAAGAGATAATGCGCGGTGATGGCGATATTATTCAGCAGACAAAAACCCATTGCTCGACCCGTTTCCGCATGATGGCCAGGGGGGCGAACTAAAGCGATTCCGGCATCCAAGTCTTCGGACAGAATTTTTTTAGCTAGTGATACTCCGCTACCTGCGGCTATGAGGGCGGCTTCAAAACTTTTCGGGGAGAAGGGGGTATCACCGTCAAACCCTCCCGTCTTTCCTTGGATGGCCATGAATCGTTCTTGATGCGCCCTATCATGAGCCGGTAGGATCGATTCTTCCGCTAGTTTTTCGGGAGAAATACGCGTTAGGTTTCTAAAGTAAGAAGTTTTAATTAATCGATTCATTATGGCTTCTAATCTTTCCGGTCGTTCGGGGTGATAGTCTCCGGTATCGTGTTGGAGGAAAATATCGTCGTATGCGTATCCGAAATTCATTTGTTTCCTCCTGTTTTTTCCGGATATTCGAATGTTCCGGGAAAGATTGAATCGATTCGGTTCGATATTAAATATAAGACTGGAGTTCCACAGTGCGCAAACCGTTTTCTGTTCTGCTTTTATTCATTTTGATATCCTGTCCGTTATGTGCGGAGTTCACTCTACCGTTTCCCGAAAATCCAAAGACCAAGGAAGGTCCGGTCCGAGTTCTTCGGGAAAAAAGCGCCGAACCTATCCGGTCCCAATATCGGACTATCGAAAAGGAAAAGCCGATCACTCCCAAGGTAGCGAGTAAGGAAACTAAGATCGATTCGACTCTCGCTTCCTCGGAACCTAAGGTTCTGCGAAAACCGAGAGTTCTGAGGCGAAACGGCGAGAACGGCATTCATCCGCCTAAGTTTTATCGAGGAATTTATATTCATAACTCGCTTATCTCGAATAAATCCAATCGAAAGAAATGGGAAACTGTCTTAGCGGAAGCCGCCGAAGCCGGCGTGAATGTACTTGTCATCGACCTTCAATCCGCGACTCCTCCTGCGGAAGAAATTCGACGAATTAAAGAACTCGGATTCTACCCGATCGGTCGCTTAGTAAACTTCGACGGCGGATTAAAAACGGAGTTTCCGACTCAGGCCAGATTAAATTCGATCTTATCTTATGTCGGCAAAGCCTGCGCGGCGGGATTTCCGGAAATTCAACTGGATTATATTCGGTACGCGGACGATCCGGAGATCAAGGTTCCGATCAAAAAGAAATATCAAAATATCGGATCGATTATCGGAAAGATTCGCGGCGAGGCGAATAAATGCGAGGATTTGCCGTATCTTGGCGCGGATATATTCGGTCGAATTCCATTCAATAAAGATGATTTAATCGGCCAGAAGGTGGAAGTCTTTTCCCAGTTAGTGGACGTCTTGTATCCTATGCTGTATCCTTCCCATTTTTACGGACAACCCGAGCGGATTTCCAATCCTTACAAAACCATCTACGACGGATTGACGAATGCAAAAAAAAGAGCCCTGCCCGAAACGAGGGTCGTCGGTTACATACAAGGATTTACGATGAAAATCGCTCATTCTAAAAAAACGTTAAAGGATTACGTTAAAGCTCAAATCGAAGCTAGCGTGGATAGTAAGAGCGACGGATTCGTCGTTTGGAACGCGTGGAGCGATTACAAAGAGACTTTCAAAGCGATTCGAGAATCCGTAAAAGAAGGAAAATTGGACCTCTCCGAATAATATAAGGAAAATATAATTTTTTGCTTTTATGAAATGTCGCAGCGTCGAGGAGGTGACGACATTTCTATCTCCTAAGGAAATTCAAAATCCCCTAAAAATCGGTTTTCTTTTTTCTTCCAGAGATCTGATCGTTTCTCTAAAATCCTTGGAGAGAAAATTACTAGCCTGAGATTCCGCTTCCAAATGCAGGGCAGCGTTTAAGGCTTCCCGATTATACGTGTTTTTTTTCAACTCAGACAAGGCTAAAGGTGCGCTTTCGCTTAATGAAATTGCGATCTCGGTGGCCCGTTTCAGTACTTCGTCTTTAGGAACGGCGTCGTAGGAAATTCCCAATTTTAAACATTCTTCGCCGTTTAAGGTTTCTGCCAGAAAGAGGAGCCGATTGGACAATGAGGTCCCGAATAATTCCCTTACGAGATAGCTAGAGCCCATTCCAGGATGAATTCCCAATTTCACGAAATTGAATTGGTATTTCCCTTCGATAGCAAAGATCCGGATATCGCAGGCAAACGTGATGGAAAGGCCGGCTCCAACCGCATGTCCGTTAGCGGCACAGATTATCGGAACTTGTAGGTCGCGGACGGATAGAAAAAGATTATAAAATTCGAACATTTCTTTCTTGTTCGTTTCAAAATCCTTTTCCGCGAACGACTTCAGTAATTCGAAGTTTCCTCCGGCCGAAAAAATTCCGTTTTTCCCGGTTATCACGACGGATCGGGGCGGACTTTTTTTCAATCTTTCGATATGAGCCTTAAATTCGAGACCCATTTCGCGGGTCATGGAATTCTTCGTTTCCGGATTATTTAGATAAAGGATTTCTATTCTAGAATCGGCGGATAATTCCACCGTTTCCGCTTCGACCAACGCCATTAAACGGCTTCCTGCTTCAATTCGAAACTTTCATACCAGATTCTATCCGATACTGCAAGAGGTTTATCGCCTAATCCCATTTGCTCGAAATAATCCAACAGAATTTCCAAATGGACGTTCTCCTCGTCTTCCAGCGTCCAGAAACTGGAATCAATGGAACGGGATATGATCGCTTGTCCTCGGACCGAATCGGTAAAATAGTCCGGCTTTCCGGAAAAGATTAAATGTGCCGAGATCATATCGAAGCGAATCGTATCGACGATTTTGGAGAAATCCGCGTCGGATTTATCAAAGAATCGGGACGCGACTTCCGTTTGGAAATAATCTCCCCAAGTAAGAATATCCGGTTCCACACCGATTCTATTTTTAATTTCCGCAAGTTTATCTTGCTCGAGGAACGGTGTATAGGCGAATCTATCCACCAATTCTTTTAGGGAAATCAATGCGAGAATTTTCACGGCTGAAAGTTTGCCTTGGCGCATCATATCAAAGAGTTCTGGGTTGAGTTCGGACTTATTCTGTTCCATGCTATTTTTTTCGGCAGGACCTTGAAAAACCCATCGTATAATTTCCTTCCTTTCTTCCTCACACTATGTCCCTTCAGATAGCTCGAAAAAGCGGATTCGGGAAGAGAAAGAGACGTTATCGGCTGGATTCGACTTCCTCAAAAGTCGAAAATGTTAGGAGAGCTTCATTAATTTCGGCGTATTATGGCTGTAGGTAGATCGGATAGTCTTCAAGAATTGATAACAATCCTAGAAACGATGTTTGGTGAAACGATCATCGGTTCGGATATCAATTTGGTTAAGCATCTATTTTATAGTTTGAAGGCCGATCAGCGCGAATTCCCTTTCGATTACGAAGGAGATAAGCTTAGCGCAGTCGTCGAGGAAATCGGAGAGGACACTTTAATTTTTTTAGTCCCGTATGTACAGTCTAAGGGTATTTTACGGGCGAAAATCAGTTTCGAAATTTTGAATATTCTTTATCAATTCGAAGTGGTAATCCTGCAATTTTGGGAAGATCATGTTCGAATTAAAATCCCGTCCGAATTGCAGGCGGCGGCGTTTAGGCAGAATCTTAGGGTCGCCGTCGACGACTTGTTTATGAACTACGTAATCCTCTATCGTTCGTTAACGGGAGGAGAGCGAGAGCTCGGTAAAAATCTTTACGTGGAGCAAAGGTTCTTTCATCTAATGAAAGAAATTAAAAAAGATCATCCGAGCTTGAAACTGATTAATGTGATGGCTACCGATTATATCTTAGGAGTTTCTCGCGACTATGAGATCGAGTTTTACGGCCCCGGTAACGACGGCGGTTTCTTAGGTAGGTTCATCAAGGAATTCAATACGACGGTCTATATACCGGATTGCTCCTTGATTATGAATTATATCGGAGAAGGGAAGGAAGAGGGCCTGGAAAATTTCCGATCAGGATATCTTCAAATGATTCAAGCCGAAGGGCAGGCAAAAGCGGACGCTTTCTTTCGGGACATGCAAAAGGAAGAAGTTCGTAACTTTATGATTTCGTACGTAGTGACGCCAGTGAGACTCTTTAACGACGTCATCGGTCATATTCGAGTCTTTTCGACCGCAATGGATAAGTTCTCCATCGTGCTTCAACAGGCTTTGTACATTCAGGAACTAGGCGAGATTTTGACCTATGCGCTGACAAAGGTGTATATTCGCCAGGAGAATTATAAGACGGCCAGGGCAGCCACGAAGATTCTTGACATCAGCATGAACGGTCTTCTTTTCGAAATCGAAGAGCTTCGAACCTTTAACTATTTAAAAAAACATAATATTATTAAAATGTTCGTTCCTATCGCGGAAAGGGATCTGGTTCTTCGAGGAGAGGTCGTTCGATTTTTGGAAATCTCGGAACATAGATATCAACTTGGTGTGAATTTTTTCGACTCCAACCCTGACGATATGGTCTATCTTCAGGACTATATCTTTAGCAAGAAATTAAAAATCCTTTCAGAATAGTCATCCTTTCCCTCCAATCGCCACCGTTCCAGATGACCCCCGACTCTCGGAGGGAAAGGGATAACTATTCCAACAAGAATTATCACCTTCTCTCGACTCAAGCAACACATCTAAGCCGAATACGCCAGCATTCTTGATGCTTCTTTAATCAGCATAGGTTTGGAAAGTTAGACGAAATATAGATAAAAATAACACAAAAATGTGAATTAATTATGATTGACGTTAGTCTACATTATTAAGTTCATTTGTTTTTTAATTGTCCAAAATAGACACTTGGAATTTCCGGCCTTTCGTATAACTGTTCGTAATATTATGTTCTTATTTATTAACAAAGAGGCGATATTTTTTCCCAATTCGAGCGGAAGCAATAAGATGAAAGGGCGGAGACTAAATGAAAGCTACATTAGGGAAAAATTCGGACTTGACTCGCCTAGATTTCGCCAAAGAGGTTATGGATTTTTTCATGAGGAGTATTGTGTTTCGGTCGATTTTTATGATAAGAACGGGGGGGGGGGGATCCTGATCCGCAAAAAGATCAATGCAACGCTGAAGATATTTTTTGTTTAAAGAATCGAGTAAAAAGTATTTATCTGCCGACCGGGGAAAATTCCTTAGTCGATATAGATTGAATCCTATTATATTTAATAAAGTAAAGCAAAATATGAAATTATAATGTGTTTCGACAGGAATTTGTTAAATTTCTTTAATTGTATAGTCGTATCGTTTATGGAAAAATGCTTACTTACCCGGTTTGAAAAAAATCAATTCTCAAGTTTTTTCATCGTTGCGACTTTCAATGAAAAAACGTTGAGCGGTCCTGTGTCTTCTATTTCAAGTCATAAAATTTCCGTCGTAATAAGCAAGGATATTGTATTACGGCCGGGTTCGAACGAATATATTTACGGAATTTTAAAGGGACCGAATACTCGTAATTCCGCTTTCGCCGGTTCGATTATTAGAGCAAATGCGGTGGATTTTTCCTGTTGCAAAGCTCTTTTATTAGAAATCAGCTTGCGATATCCAAGTTTTTTCGTCGACGAAGAATGGTCCGTGTAATTTTACTTTTCGGACGTCTCGAACCAATCCGGTGATAAAAATCAAATGATACATAACATCAAATTACCGTAATTTTATTATACTCTAATTTATGGGCGCCTTGATCGTATCAGAATTTTTGATTCCAAACTTTTTCTCTTCTTCCTCGAAGTTGGTCTTTAAACGGGAAATCTCCCCTCGGTAGCTCTTCCGGCTTTGAGCGGCTTTCGTCTAGTGTAAGTAATGCGAACGCGTCCGTCCTCCTTCTTCAGTTGCCTGAAGTAAAAAGCATATAACGTTATTCTGGAAAAAGTGCCCTGATTTATCCGAATTGTCTTTCTGAGGCATTTCGTACTCCGGAAACGAGTCATCCGACCATTTTGGAGTTGAATGATACATAACTTCACAATCATATACATTAATTTTATATTAATAATACGTTATCTGTTCTTTAAGTAATATGAAAATTCCTGAAAGTATTCAAAAAGAGCAAAACGACAATATTTTAAAAAAATGGTTGTAAATAATGTTTTTTATTCGTTTGTATCACGATAAGGACATACGTTAGGAGTCGCTTTATGAGAAAAACGGATATTTTCTCGCTTCTTTTATTTCTTCTATTTACCCAGAACGTTAGCTGCCTTGGGCAAGATGCGGCTGCTTTATTGTGCGGAGCAGGTAAAGTGCCCCCCTGCATAAAGAATTCAAGTCCGGACAATCTATGGCCTCTTCTTTTAGGCATGAACTTGGCAGGAAGCGGCGGCGGTGTAGGCATTAGCGGCAGTGGCGGTAGCTCCGCACCAATTACATTCGGCTCAATCACTCCTCTGCTATCCGGAAATCCCTTTAGCGCAACCCCCACGATCAGCGGAATTACCGTCGCGAACTGTACAGTCAGTCCGACTCTGCCTCCAGGGTTGTCCTTAAATCCTATTACCTGTTCGATCTCCGGAACGCCAACGGCGGGCTCACCAAGTACCACATACACTCTTAACGCGTCGGACGGGAATGGCGGAACGGCTACCGGGACTGTTACGTTTCGGGTCGCTTCTACTTCTGCCATACAAGTATTCGGACAAGCCGGGAGCTTTACTACAGGTACCGTGAATAATGGCGGAATTTCACCAGATAGTCTGAATTATCCTTATGGTGGTATAGCTTTCGATTCCTCCGGCGGAATGTATTTAAGCGATCAGAGTAATCATCGAGTGTTATATTATCCGACAAATAGCACCACCGCAACCCGGGTGTACGGCCAAGGCGGGAGTTTTACTACAGGCACCGCAAACAAAGGAGGAATTTCCGCAAACAGTCTAAACGTACCGTATGCATTGGTATTAGATTCCTCTAATGGATTGTATGTAGCTGATACGAATAATAATCGTGTTCTATACTTTCCGTCCGGCACAACGACCGCGACGAGAGTATACGGGCAAGGCGGGAGTTTTACCGCAGGCGCCGCAAATAACGGCGGAACTTCTGCAAGTAGTTTTTGGTCGCCACAGGGTTTGGCATTAGATTCTTCTAATGGACTGTATGTAGCCGACTCTCGAAATAATCGTGTTCTATACTTTCCATCCGGCACAACGACTGCAACGAGAGTATACGGGCAAGGCGGGAGTTTTACCATAAACAACTACTATTTAGGCGGGACTTCTGCAAATACCTTAAGCAACGCATCGGATCTAGACTTGGATTCTTCCAGCGGTTTGTATGTTGTTGATTCTAACGCAAACAGGGTTCTTTACTATCCTCCTGGAAGCACGACTGCAACGAGAGTCTATGGACAAGGGGGAAGTTTCACGACTGCAGTATATAATAACGGCGGAACTTCAGCGAATAGTTTAGCGAGTCCAGAATTCCTTAGGGCCGATCCGTACTCCGGAGGGTTGTATATTTGCGATGGCAATAACCATAGGGTTCTTTACTTTCCGTCGGCAAGCACGACTGCAACGAGAGTCTATGGACAAGCAGGAAGTTTCGCGACTACAGTAAGCAATAACGGCGGAATTTCAGCTAATAGCTTGAGCTGCACCTCCGGGGCAGGCGTAAGCCCTTCCGGAGGCTTGTTCATCCTAGACGGTTGTAATAGCAGGGTTTTGGGGTACTGAAAGTTTTCATGGGCTTGTCCCAAAATCCATATATCTCGTTATTTTATGGATAATAGCGCTACGATCGATAGTTTTAGGAGAGGTCTTAATAAATGATTCTATTACCTTCAGCAAAGTGTTTAAAACGATTCGGATGGACGAAATCTTTAGATACGATTACGAATAAGGAAGATTTAGTTCCTTACCAGTTTTGGGCAATTCGAAACGTAATGATTGGTCGTACGGAGTATCTTCTTCTTTTCGAGTCCACTACACTATACACCATCGTCCTTTCGGGAATTGAGAAAAAAGGAATCGAAGGAAAAATTCTAGAATCGATTCGCGAAGAACTAAAATTATTAAATGTTTCTCCCGACATTATTATTTCCGTATGCGATTCGGTCGAAATCGGAAAATTCAATAGTAAATTTCTCATAGCCTCAATCAACAAAATCGAAGAAAGTATTTATTTTCAGTTTAAAGATACGAAAAGTATAATCGATCTAAAAACTTTGCAATATGCGTGTAATACGTTTTGGGGAAAAAAAGGCGAAAAAGAATATTCAAAACCATTTCTTAGAATGGAGAGTCTATTAGGGCGAAAAATTCCCGAATACCGCGAACATGAAATACTTAGTTACGAGAGATTTAAGTCCGCCACTACGATCGAATCTTCCTACAAGGAGTTTAAGAGTTTATTGCGTGATTATTCCGTTTCCCACAATTCGCTTCGTATTTTTTTTAGAATTTTTCAAGGAATATGGGACGCTCAAACGAACTTTTCCTTAATTTTTCCGGAAATTCTTCGGACACTAAATCCCTCGCTTGAAAAGGGTCGAAAACTTTTACGTATATTGAACGGCATGTATAACAATCTAATCATTACATTAGGTAAAATGGATTCCTATGGGGTCAGAAATGATTGGCAAGGTCTCTACGAATTATTACGGAACTTGGGTGACGGTATATTACGATTAGAGAAAGATTATAAAGTTACGACAGCGATATTAATGGAAGCCGGGAAAAATATTTTAGAATCCGGAGATTATTATCATTCTTTCAAATTTTCGAAAGGCGAAGCGAAAGTCATGACGGAATCGGATTTTGCTTCTTTACCCGAGGAGGCCGTTCCGTTTTACGTTTTAAACCTTATATTAAAGGATCAACATCTAAACAAAAATACGGAAGAAGGAAATTTGACTCGTAAAGATCTATTTTATCAATGTTTTATATGTGCACATTATTTAAACTATAGGAGGATGGTTCGTGAAGAGATCGAGGGTTAAACTTGTTCTTGTTACTATATTTTGCACATTGTCGATTGGGGCCCAACCTGCGCCCTATAAATTAGTGAATCCGGTTCTTATACGTCCCTTCGGGGATTCGATCACCTATGGCATCGGCTTTACCGATGATTGGAAATGTCCGGTCTATCCGATCGGACAATATCTTTGCATGCCTCCGGGGCAAAAGGGCGGCGGATATCGCGGATGGATGACTCTTCTTTCTATTTCAGGAGATGGTATCGTATTTACTACGGAAGGCTATCAAAGCGGCGGGTCTTATGTGCAACAGTGGTTGTCTAATACCCAGACTCATGACGGATATCCCGGCTGGACGATCGAACAACTGACACCGATCGCCAATTATTCCAGCTTTGCCGATATCACTCTAGTACACGCCGGAACGAATGATATGTGGCAAATATTAACGATTAAGAATCCGACGGATGCCCAGATTGACCAGATCGCTTCAACGGCCGGGGCCAATCTTTTTACTTTGATAGATATCTTACTCAAGAAAAATCAAAAGACCCATGTGTTCGCTGCCCAGATCATTAAGGTTGCTCCTCCGAAGGAAGGTTATGATACCGTTAATAAGGTAATCCTTAAGTATAATAATTACATCTCGAATAACTGGTACAACCGACCTCCGGAGAACAGAGCGAGGATGACTCTCATGGACATGCATCATACCTTACAACCGGGTCCCGATTATTCTCCGGACGGCGTACACCCGAGTACGTTAGGTTATATGAAAATGGCATGCTCCTGGATTCGAGCGATCAAAAATATGCAACCCAACCAAGAAGATCCTTGTTCCGGAATAACCACTTCGGATGTGGAAAAAAACTGACTCCTTCTCCGGAGGAAAGCAAGCAGATGATTCCTCCGAAAGACAAATTGGAACTATTATTGAAAGGAAAAACAGGAACGAAATAGGATAACAAAAGTATTTTCTATTAGAATTGGATGGAGAGTAATCGGCCGACGAGTTTGCTGAACGGAATATCATATTACTTTTCGATTAGGACTACTTCTCTAAGTCCGCTATTACATCGGATACGAGTTGGCCTACACTTTCGATTTCTCCACCTCTCCCGTGAGATACTCCTAAGCGAACGATCACTAGCTTCTTTGATGGAATTATGACGATATATTGACCCAGGTGTCCCCGACCGAAAAAAGTATCTTTAGGCGCATGAGGCATACCCCATCGAATGCCAAACTGGGGGATCTTACTGTCTGTGACGTTGAGCCAGAATCCGGCGCCGTAACCAGTATCGAGTGTTTGCATCGTTGAGTATTTCACCCAGCCGTCCGGCAGAATTCGTTTACGGCCTACGAAACCGTCATTTAAGTATAGCATTCCGAGAAGAGCCCAGTCTCGCGCACTAGCAAACATTCCGTTGGAGCCTACGGGAATGTCGGAAGAATCAAAAGTCAAGGTGGCGTTTTTTATTCCAAGGGGGGCGAATAATTCCCGATGAACGAATTCCATAAAAGTCTGAGCATCGCGGCCGGTAGAATCTCGGACTATTCGAGAGAGAATTTGATAACCGGCATTGCTGTAATTCCATTTCGTGCCGGGATCTTGCTCGAGGGAAAAGCTTTGAGCATACGAATCCATATCGGATTCCGTAAACCATAATCGAAAAGACGGTTCGTCGAGGGGCAGTCCGCTCGACATTCTCAGAAGTTGATCCGTCGTAATTTTAGACCGCGGATCTTCGGATTTTTGCCAAGCGGAAATTCTAACCGGACTTTCAACAGAAAGCTTTCCCTGTTTAACTAGAATACCTGCGATTGCATTTATTGTCGATTTTGTTAAGGAATTGCCGGGGAATACGCTACGTATCGAGTAACCCGGAGCATAGCGCTCCGCGATTAACTTTCCGTTATGAATTATTACTACTGCACGAGTCCATCTATGCGGTGTGTCCGAAGATTCTTCGAATGCGCGATCCAAAGCTAGTCCGAGTCCTGCCGTAGCCGGTTCCACTAATTCCGGCCATGCGGTTTCCGATAACGTTGCCGGGGAGTTCGGAAGAGTGATCTTTTTTGCGGAAATATTTTCCGGAATATCGTTTGCGAGAAGACAACCCATTCCTTCACGATATCTAGACCTGCTTTCGGAACCGCCGGCAAAATTTGCCGTAACTTCTTTCCGTATTTGATCGACGCGATATCGAAGAGCCCAATCCACAAGTCCCATTCCGGTCGCCGCCCTTAATGTTTCTTCATATACCCGATCGGGATCTAAGTTAGAAATAAAAACACCGGAACAAACGTATTTACTTGCTGCTCCCGTTGCGATGCGAATCGGATTGTAGGCGGAACAGGATAGATAGATGGAGGTTATAATGAGAAGAGATAGATTCTTTTTAGTGTTTTTCATAAAGTTTCAATAATTTAAATTCCAAGAAAATCATTCAAAAGCAGGGAGTGGTGAATTCCGATAATCTTATTTATTAAACCGCTTTTTATTTACGCACTTTTTAATCTCGTCCTATGCCGAAATGAATATCCGTCTTAGCCATGTAACTTCATTGCAATAAATCAATAGGATAAAATTCGTTCTACGCCGGAATAGAAAGGAATTTTCAATTCAGCGAGGTCTTTGAAATAATTCCTCTCTCGAATTATAAAAATCGCAATTTTTGCGACTTAAGTTTAGACGCTCCTTGTATAAAAATAGAGGTAAATTTTCCAGAGGTTTTTCTTAGGGACCTATATTGCATATCCTCGATTACGCACGAATTCGGTAACTTATTTAAATGCGATGACCAAGGCATATCTTTTCGGAACTCTCGCTAGCTCGCTTTTTACGACAGGAGTAAATTCTGAAAACGTCGTTTTCAATGCAGTCTTGGGCGCTATTTTTGTCGCGGATTCCGGAGCAAATACAGTCATCGTATTGAATGCGATTCGTAACTCATTTTTTTACGGAACTTTAGCCGAGTCGAGCTTAAATACCGATACGAATCCATTTTAAAGTAATATTAAAGAAGCGTAATTCGGAAATTCCGATTTTAAAAATTTACGGCTATGTAATAGTCGATTTTTACTATTCTTTAAAATCGTCCAACAGTTCTATCCTTTTCTCCGCCGGTGTTGCTTCTCCTTGCTCTTACTTAAAACAAACTATGAAACTTTGCTCAGGGCCTAATTCCGGAAACGGAAATCTTCCGTCTCCGAAAAAAGGCGGTGTGTCCTAGTGAATACCGAAAGAATTTTAGGGAAGAAGTTTATTCAACATTTATTTAAAGTCACTTCTGTTCGTCAGTCGGCGCAAAATAGCCGATTTCGGGCGTAAGCCGAATTTTGCTTTTAGCGAAACTTCCGATTCCTCTACCGATTTCCTTACCTCGAGTATCGAATAGATTACTCTCCGCGACGATCAAATTTTGAGAGTTCTGAACTACTTTCCCTTTTGCAATCATCGTCCCTGATCGAATCGGCCTTAAAAAGAAAAGAGTGATGCTTGAAGTCAGGACGAAGTAATCCGGTTCTAAAGAATTTGCCGCAAAAAAGGCCGCATCATCGACGGCCTTAAAATACACGGCTCCATGAGCCGCACCGGCCGCGTGATGAAAGTCATCGCGAATTTCAATCGTTAATTCCGCGAATCCTTTTGAAACTGAAATCCGAGGTTGGAAAAAGCGGTTGATCGGGGCCTGACTGTACATTTGCTCTAAGCTTCGAAAGTGCTTCTCCCAGTCGACCATGTTAGATGCTCTCCACCGTAGAATTCTTTCGAGACTGAAGAAGGATCTTAAAGATTACGAGATGTGATACCACCAATAGCGGCGCATATCCTGTAAAAATATAGAACATAAAACCCATTAGGGGTGAAATATGAAGCGTTAATGCTTGATAACTTGCATAAAGGAGATCTACGAATCCCCAAATATTAAAAAACCAAACGAGCGGAATCGCAACTTTTAATTTCCTTCCTAAAAGCAGATAAGACGAAATTGCCAGAATTGCGGCGATATAATCTCCCCAAGCGGCGGGTATCGAAAAGTCGGTAGGCATACTTGGGGAGGTGATTCCAGGTATGAACATGCTTAAACCGACAAATCTATAGCCGTGAATCAGCAAAAGGGATTGAAGAAGCTTAGTCCTACTTCCACCGGATTTGGTTAGAATTATGTCCCGAATAACTAAAGTGGCCATGATGGCGCCGATAGTGGTTGCGAAAATGAGAAGAAATTTTGGTTCCATTGGAGTAGAATAAAAGCGTACGAACGTTCGTAAAGTAGAATAAAGGTGGCCACGGAATTTTTTATTTCGCCTTTGGATAAAGATTTCAGAGATGTAATTTAGAACTTCTTTCGAAATTTCAGCGAATTATGGAAAAGAATGAAACTCAGCGTGAAATCCTTCAGTTGGCTGCCGATTATGCATCATTGCACGGACTGAATGACCTTACGATCGGGAAGTTGGCGGCAGCCGCTCGGATGAGCAAAGCAGGTCTTCACGGTTCTGTCGGATCAAAATTGGATCTCCAAATGAGTACGATTCAATTTGCTGCCGAGATTTTCACTCGGGAAGTCATCCAGCCTATCGCGAATATCGATTCGGGTTATAAGAGGGTGATCGCCTTTTGCGAAAATTGGTTGAGTTACGTTGATCGAAAGGTTTTTCCGGGAGGATGTTTTTTCGGCCGGGTATCCTTTGAGGGGGCTTCGCTACCCGAGAAAATCGACGCGGAAATCAAACGTTCGATTCGGACGTTCCAACAATTTCTGAAACGTGAATTAAAGAAATCGAAACTTTCGCCGGTCAAGTCGTCCGAGTTATCCGATCAGCTTTTGGCTTTGGTTATAAGTTATAATTGGGCAGTTCATGCACTCGGCCAGCCGTCGGCAGCAAATCATGTAAGGACCTTACTATTTCAAAAACTAGAAGACTTAAAGGATCTAGACAGGATGCCGGGTCGTAAATAGGAAGATCACTCGGTTCTTACCTTTTAAAATGATTCTCCGGGAAGAATATGGCAATTTAGTTCCTTCCGCAAAAATCCTAGTTTAACGACTCTTTCCTCATCTCTAAAGGTAACGCGCAACGCCGTTAGATCGAATCACCGTAAGGCGAATACATCCGTAGCGATAGGGCAAAAACCCTCTAACCGATCCGCCGTATTCCCTACTAAGTTGATGCTTTCTTTTTATACGATTCTTCGATCGCATTCGGGAGTTGGGAAAATCGTTTATGATCCTCTTTGTCTCATCGATGAAGGAAAGAAATCTAGGTTTACCTCTAGGCCAAATCCGTATCTAATTTGAGAAGCATTTTAGTCTAATCATCGTTAGGTTATCCCTGAGGAGAGTTGTTCGGTTTTGCCTGAGCGGCTCGTAAGGCCTTTGTTTCGAGGAGTTTCGTATATTTCTCCCAACGCGCGCCGGCTTGGGCGCTGTTTTTTTCCACATGAAAATAGCAAGTTTCCGCTCCTGCCGGAATCGTGCTCTTGAACATTACGTCCCAATTACCGGTCCTTCCTTGGGTCTTCATGAATTCTATAGCCGCATCTAACATACCTTGCACGAAATATCGCTGCACTCTACAATCCATCGCTCCATAATGATCTTGGTGCGGACACCAATCGATGTGAAAGTTCGCCCGACTTTCATCCTCGATGGCAGGCGATTCCAAGGAAGCATACGCGATACGATTGATAACCGTTGCATAAAAACTGATCCATTCTGAATCGGTCATATCCTTGGGAATCGTCGTGCCTTGCGTAATTTGCCTACCGATATCATAGCCGATTTGATGGAGACTATCGTAGATGACGGACTGGCCTTCCATACCGAATTTCTTTTCCACGTTTTTTAGAATTCCGATGACGGCCATAGCCTGCATCGTTCCCCATTGCCATAACGTTGCCGGATCGAAATTTGTTTTTCCGAGGATTTCTCCTCGGAGCCGTTTCAGTCCCTTTTCATACGGCTGATTGAATTGAAATCGGTCCCAAGCAGGTTCCGATCTCCGCTTCCAGTGCGCTTGCGTCTTATCAAGATGGTCTGTCTTACTAGTCATATCAGAATATTCTCATTAAACAACGGGATTGCAAGCACTTCTGCTTAAATCCGCTGGGGGGTTCGAATTTGTCGATATAACGCGGTTTAAGCCGGAATAGATAACGGCCTAGAAACATTTGCTCTATTAGCATTTGTGAATTTGCCCTTGGTGCTGGGGATCGCGTTTCGAAATGAATCCGGCGATTCGCTCTTCTGAAAGGGATATGCTATCCGAGATAACTAAGACATTCCGCTTATTTCGATGGAATTATGACGCGAAAGTCGGGAATTATTTGCATTCGAATAGAAAGAAAATCCAAGTTATTTTTTAGACAATACTATTGCATGCGATGGAAGCGGTTCTATTTCGTTTCCGAATTCATCGGAAAATTAAACGGGTTCTTTTTTTGTCTTTGACTTCGATAAAAAAGAAATTAGGATAGTTTTCCCTGATTCGATATGAAATTTCTTTTTTATTCCCTTTTACTTTCTTTTACGGCTTCTTGCATGAAGTTCCAAGAAAACTCGCTCGATCCCAGTTCTCCGAGCGGATTCCTGTTTTCCCTTTTAACATCTTCGAAGAGTTTGTACGTTGCGGTCGGGAACAATTGTACTTTATGGACTTCCAAGGACGGAATAAAGTGGACCAGTCAATCAAATACGCTCTTCCCGAATTGTGCGGGTAGTAGCGGTGCTACAATCAATGCCGTCGCCTATGGGAACGGTAAATTTGTAGCAGTAGGAAGTCTTAGCTCTAGCACTGCGGGTTGCGGAATCTGGACCAGTTCGGACGGCTTCAAATGGATTCAAAGTACCTGCGGTGGGGGGATGACTACTCCGTTGTATTCGGTCGCCTTTAACGGTACGAATTTTGTTGCAGGAGCAGCGGATAATTATCCTACATTCGCGACTCATTTCATGCAGCAATCGGATGTAACCGCTTCCACTTGGACCCAGGTTTCCTTCGGTGCAACGGCTATCAACGGTTTTGTTTCCTCGATCATCTCGGTAGGCAGTACATACTATGCTACCGTCTCGACAGTCGATTCATTCGTTTCTACTAATAATGGAGCAAGTTGGTCGCAGTTTTCTTCTCCCCTAATTGCATCGAACGCATTCACTTCGAGTACTAGCTCGCCTGTAAGAATTGCCGCAGGTCCAGGATCCCGGTTGATCGCGTACGGAACCTCGACGGGTCTTGTGCCTGACTGGAGTTATACGGATGATTTAGGAGTCACGTGGACTACGAGAACGTCCACAGCGGGCACGAGTATGGGATTTAATGCGGGAGTTTATAATGCAGTCTCCGGTTTCTTTGTCGCGTTAGGCACAACCTGTCTTTTAGGGATTTCTTCTACAGGTGGTACGAATATGGATTCACCTACGAATATTCAAAGCGGATGTTCGGGTACGACTTGGAATGCTCTTGTAGTTAATCCTATATCGGGGTTATTGGTGGCTGCGGGCACGAACGAGAATTTCGCTTATTCGCCGCTTATCGGAAGTCCTGGAAGCTGGATAATTTCTACGACAGGAAATACGAATTCGGTAAACTCGATCGCGTTCAAGCCCTGAAAGATAGCGAACGCTTCGATTCCCCCGATACTTGTTATGATAATGGTAAGTTATCGCAATCCTGTAAGTTCCGCTTTAAAGTCGGTCATTCATTCGGCTAAAGTTTTCGGCGGAGTGATCTTCGGTTAGACGCGCGATTTTAAGACTCGCTTACCCGTTTTTACTCGGACCCCATGCAATGTCTTTTTATGCAACCGAGGCCGAGCGAGTCACGATCAAACGTGTGAATCCTATTTTGGAAAAAACCGGCGGCCGATCTTACTCTTACTGAGGATAAAGGGAAGTTTGAACTTCATAATTTCTTAATGCAATACGTTTAATGAGGCGGTTTTATCGAGAAAATGCAAAGCTATACCGATTGAATAAAACTCGGCCAGGATCGGAGAAGGGAGGAGTTATTTGGAATGGAAACGAAAGTACCTTAATCGACCATGAATCCCACGGGCAATGCAAGCACGGTCAAATAATCCGGTAAAGCGATTTTGACCGAAAATTTTACACCTACGAGAAGTCTTTCGACCTCGCCCTGTAAAATGAATTCTTTCCTGACGATCGATCCTTCGAAGTGAAATTTTTTTCTTTCGTCCGGGCTTAGTACGAATCCGGAAATAGCGGAACCGGTTAATATTTTATTCACATCCTGTATTTGGGCAGCTATGCCGACTCCTAATTCGGAAATATCGTACACAAACCCATTAACTCCGATCTCGTCGATTTTAGCGCGAATTTTGAATTTGCTGATTTCGTCAGAAAAATATCGATCTGCTTTCCTACGCTCCATTACCCCATCCTCACCGAAAAGTCCCAAAAAATTTCCAAAGCTCTATTCGCAATCTAGCAACAGGATGCACAAGCCTAATTTCGTACTTGTTAGTGTAGACTTAAAAAAAGGGAAAAAAACGATAAATTTAGAATCGTCGGTCGCTCGCAAAGTTCGAAAATTAATCGAATTTCTTGACTTAATAATAACGGAATATGGAGTTTAAGGTCATTTTGAAACTTAAGTTTGTACAAGTTTCATAAAAATAACTCTTTTCGGCCTTGAAGAAACGCGAGATTCGGTAGGCATCGTCGGACTGTCCCGCATTCATCGAAAACGATTCTAAATAAATACGAGTCATTTTCGAGGTTGTCCAAACGAACCATTTTTTAAACGACGGGCTTGACGACCGAAAGCCGGTCTAGGATGGGAATTTAGCCCGGCGGCTGAACCCAAAATCGGTTTGAATAGCAAAAAGCTTTGAGTGGGAAGAAAGTCAAAGCTTTTGCTTTCCTCGAATCAGGCTTTCAGCTCTTCCTTAACATTCAAGGGTTTGCTTTCCGTAATTTTTTTGAATGTCTTCTCATAGTCCGGATGAACCGTTCCAAAAATCGAATCCCAAATCGTAGTATAAAGCCCAAAGTTATATCTAAAATATTGATGATGCATATCATGATTGGTATTTGTGTTGATATGTTTCAAAATTCCGTTCGATATTATCCAGCTTGGAAACATTTCATAACCGCTATGTCCTAAAACATTTCTGATTATTTGAATCGTCATAAAGATTACGAGCGCTAATGTATGGACCGGAAATAAGGACGCTACGATCGGCATAATCATCGCGTGCACTAACGCTTCCCAAGGACTAAACGAATAAGCGGTCCAGGGTGATGGCGTGATGGAATCGTGATGAACTTTATGAAACGTTTTGAAGAACAAACGAGTGTGCATCAGGCGATGAGTCCAATAAAAATAGAAGTCCTGAATCGCTAGGATAAGAACCACGCTAAGAATCAAGTAGCCCCAACCGTAATCTTCCACCCTGTCATAGAATTTAAAATAACCGTATTGTTTAAGAGTGAGGACGATAAAGGTAACCAGCGTATATACTACGACCGAAGAAACGGAATATAGAAATTCTTTTTTAAACTGGGACGATTTGGCGACTCTATCTTGGATTTTTCTATGTTGGAAAGGGTGCTTCCAAACGTACAATACCGCAAAGACGATACTTGCAGATAAGAGGTATCTGAAAAAATCGATCATAAAGATTTCCGGAACGTGCGGGATTATCCCCGATACGACTTGAAAAAAAGGAACGTGCTCGTTCATAGTTCATCCTCTAAAAAACCGGGTTGAATCCCGGGATCTTTACGGACGATTAGAGCCTTTTTTAGGGTCATTTTCTTATTGAATTCTGCAAAAAGTCTATCAAATCCGGATTCGATCGGCTTTTTCCGATTCTTATCCGGTTCTTGAAATTACACGGGTGATTTTATGGTTTCTTTAAAAATTTGATGGAAGGGGCGAATGGCTTGTAGCGGGGACCGTTCCGATTCTTGCAATTTGGATGTTTTGCTTAAGTACCCTTTAAAATTTGGGAGCTCCTTTCATTTTATATAAATTTGAGAGTTCGGGGAGTTCCTATAATCCGGGGGTTGATCGACACGACATCCCCTTGCATATTTTGAATTCTTATTTATCTAATATTCGTTTTTCGGCGCTAAAATCAGTATATTGCCGTCGATATCTTTGAGTATTGCAGATCGACTTCCCCTTCGGCTCATAAGAGTTCCACCCTCGCCGATTATCTTCTTTATTGCGGTGTCCACATTTCGGACTCGAAAGCCGGTCGCAACGATCCCGACTTCGTTTATCGTACGCGGTCCCTTTGAGGACGATTTATTATAAGTGAAAATTTCGAAAGTCGGACCTCCCTCGCTATAACCGGGCAATTCGACATGTCGACCTTGCACCACGGCCCCGTTTACGCCGGTTAGATTTTCAATGAATTCCCCTTTGTAATTCCTTTCGAATCCTGTACTGGAAGTCGCCAATACCTTAGTGTAAAAATCCATCGTCTTAATCCAGTTCGTTGAATTAATATTTACATGAAGAAATCGCACCGCGTCGACTTTCGCAGGCGGTAACTTGAAGTAAATCCGCACTAACGATTTCAGCGAGCGATATATTGTACGCGGAGTTACCGGTGTAGGAAACGGCAAATGAATTTCGAAAACGTTCCCGTCCGGATCAGTCGCGTATGCTACGGGAACTTTCTCCAAATCTTTGAACGAACTGAGTATTTTACCGCCGTTCTTTAGGATTTGTCTGATCAAGCCGGGGACGTCATCGCTCTCAAAGCAAATATGAGCATAACCTAAATCATTCGGCGAAGGCGATGGCGTATTCGATTTATCACTTTTTAAGATGGTTAATAACGGCCCTTGTTTATCATAGCCGGCTGTTCTAAGATATATAACCGAATTGCTTGATCCATTTAAGCTCCATACGGACTCTTCTTCGGATATTTGAACTCCTAAGACGTTCCGATAAAATTCCGAGAGTCGTTCCGGATTTGGGCTGTTTAAAATCAAGGCGGCATAGGAAAAATCAACGTCGTCAATCTTATGATAGTCGCTCTGAGACGCGGTTATAACCCACCAAGCCGAAATAACAGTCATTAAAATACAGATTGCGAGAAATATTTTTTTCATTTTGTTTTCATCTCTGGCTTCGCTTTTTAGACGTTCCTAACAATGCAATTCCTTTGCAACGATCAAGCCTGCAATTTGTATCGTATGATTTTCCCATGCATTTGCTTCAAGAGATCGGACCAAAAATCGACACCGCCTACCTGCGCGATTGAATCGGGAACGGTTTTGAACCGCATTCATGATACCCGAATCGTAGGGAATCCGCTTGAATGATTCCGGCACGAATAAGAAATTTTATGTAGGCGGAGTCGTATCGTTCGAGCCAAACGGATTCGACTATTTTAAAATGTATCATTGAAGAGATGCATACGACTTTAAACACAATGGTAATTTATCTCGTGGAATTCGGTTATTTTAATTAACGAATACTTTATTTGCGGGTTTCAAGAAGATGACCACGGACTTTTTTAAGATCTACCTTGCCTTCGTTACTTCAGCTAATTCTGCTTTGAGGTGATCCACTTCCTCCCGTGGTGCGTCTTTGAAAGGTCCGTCATCTGCGGGACACTACTTCTTCCAATTCCGTAGCGTATTCATCATATACCTAATTCTTGTGATAGCTGAGCTGATGATTTATTTGTCTTCGAACCAAGCTCGACTGCGTTCTTTTGAAATTCTTCATCGTATTGCGGATTTACGGGAAATGTCGACTTTATCCTATTTTTATGCATTTCCGTGTCCTCTAAATCGGGGGAACTCCAACAAATTATTTTACCGTATTCGCTTTCTTGCCGGAAGCAACCGAACGCGATTTCGATGCCGTGGAAATCCATAATAAACTAATGAAACTGTTGCCGGCCTATCCATTCCCTCGCGCAAGAAAAGCCGCTATACTTTACAAACCGCGAAAAAGGACGGAGGGAGATCGTGAAATAAGGACGGCGAGGGCGCTCGGTTACAAAGATGCCGCTCTTACTTTAAATTTTAAAAAGTCTTTGATTCTGAAAACTAACTTTGTAAAAGTTGAATAGATTCAAATTCCCGCCGGACTCACCTAAATGCGTTACCTTGCTTTTTTATTCTCTACATTCTTACTATCTTGTACAAGCATGAATTTAGTCGGTCCGGAACGGATGCCGGTCCGAAAGATGGATACCCGAAAGAAAGTCGCCTTAGTAGGTTTTCATCCGTATTCCACCGCTACCGTCGGGAACAAGTTGGACGGCTGGATTAATACGCCTTGTAAAATTGCGATTTCGGAGAAATACGGAACGAATTTAAAATCCAAATTCTTTAAAGGTCGCAGAAACGTTACTTCCGATGAACGAGCTGCCTATCCTTTGCGGGATCAACTCATTTCCCCTTTGTCCTGGGGGGAACCGATCAATAAGTTTCCTTCCAGCGGGATTCAATCCGATATCGAAGAGGAAAACATACGCCGGTTCCTGGAGTTTTCGTATTCTTTACTCGGGGCCGGTGCGCTTCCGGATCTTTGCGAAATATTGGAATTGGATTCCGGGGCCAAGACGTTTCAGCTAAAGAAGCGGGATGTTGATTATTATGTTGTCGGTATTTTTACTCCCGTTTTTTCGGAGCCTACGATTTTGGGTGCGGTTACGTTTGCGATCTCATTCCCTTTGAGTTTTTTGAGTATCGGAATCATCCCGATGGCGATGGAAAAAAGAACGGAGTCTTTTTTTAGGATCTACGATCCGAAGTTGAATCTTATCAAAGAAATCAAGACTTCGAATTCTTTTTGGACACTGGATGCTATTTGGGCGATGCCCAGCGATCGGAGTAAGGTAGTCGAGAAGTACTCCTATGATTCGCCTGCCTGGGAAAAAGACGTGGAGGAATTGGACAAGGTTTGGAAGCCGGAGTAATTCAGAGGACAGAGGACAGAGGACAGAGGACAGAGGACAGAGGACAGAGGACAGAGGACAGAGGACAGATAATTATTCCTATTACCCTGACAACAATTTTTTTAAAAACGAATTATGCTGGAACTCCTACCCGATAATATCCTAAATTTGGGGATAGCTATGCAGTGGGCAAGTCGTCGATGTCCGGTAACCGGATTTTCCTGGGGGATCGACGACAGGATCAAAGAAAATCTCGTAAAATTAATTTTCCGGAATCCGTTTTCGAACTTCAAGTTGAAAATCTTTTAAATCAAAGTACATTAAAATGTTATTTGAGTCGGGGGGCTGCTCAGGGTAGTCTTCGAATCCTGAGTTTTTATAAAAATTGACGGCTTCTTTTCTAGCATCGACGATCAGAAATCGACACCCGGTTTTATTATTAGTTATGAACCAAGATTTCAATAAGCCTAATACGATTTTTCCGAATCCATTTCCTTGGTATTTTGAATGCGTTGCAAATCGGCCAATCAGGACTGCGGGATACGCTTTGTATTGAGTATTATGCGGTATAATTTGCCGAAATTCCAATACCGTGTTGATCGCGCTGTTACTGAGACAAAATCCGACTAGAGGTTCTTCTATCCCATTACAGTGGAGAAAATAGTTTTTAGAAATTAATTCCGATTCTGAATCCTGAGCGTCGAGTTTAAAGTAAGATTCCAGTTCTGAGTCACACTGGAAAAGTTCCAGGTTCGTTTCAGAAATAGGCTTTAGAAAATAATCCTTATAGGAGGGGAGCTCCATTCGGGCTTGGGATTATTTAAGCGAATTCTTTTGAATTAAAAAGAGGTAGATCTCTTTTTCTAGATCAGAAATTTTAATTTCCTTTCTTCGGCTTGAATCCGCTTTTTCCACGAATTCCGCGGCTTTTATTCCTTTCAGTGTCGGGATAGGCTCTAAGGGAGTTACGGCCATTTACAAAGGATCTCCTGAGTTTCTTTATTTAGGATCGTTTCAAATAGACTATGGAAAGCGAATATTTTTTCCTAATTGCGGCCGAATTGTCCCCTGATTTTTAAGCTAAGTCCAAATTCAAGAAAACAGAAAGCTATATCTCTGCCATATTGTCACATACGGAGGACTGAAGACAGATAAAATTTCCTTGTAAAGTTGAACCGATGCCTGCTCTCCTTTTCTCTTCCGGTCCAATTTGCGTATCCGCTTTTTGTCCGGTGAACTTTTTCCCTGTAGTTTTTGGATTCTGGCTTTGGCTTCCTCGATTGCAGGTTGCAAGCTTGCGGGGGCGATCTTTATGAATTTAGAATAGGATTGAATCGCTTCTTCTTTCTGTTCCGAGTTTTCGTACGATAGGGCGAGATTGTACAGGATTTCCGGTGTGTCATCGGTGGTCAGCTTGAGTGCGGCTTTGTAGTTTTGGATGGCTTCTTTGTGTCGTCCTAGACTTTCTAATATTACACCGCTATTGTAGTACGCCTGCAGGTACTTGGGATCGATTTGGATGGTTTCTCCAAATTTGCGCAATGCATCTTCTTTTTGATCCATCGTCATGTAGGCGATTCCGGCATTGGCTCGGTACTCCGCAAGCTTGGGATTTAGTTGGGATGCTTTTATGAATTTGGACAAGGCTTGCTTCGGGTTGGTCGGGAGTAGATCCGCTCCTTGTTTGTTCAACTCGATGGCTGATTTTACGGGATCTTTGGGAGTGCAAAGAATTAGTGCCATCCCGAGGAAAGTAGCGACGGTAATTTTTCGTATCGTTTCCAAGTGATATCCTATTTGAAGAGCAGAGTTGCGAGTAAGAGAATGATGGCGGGTGAAAGCACGATGGCTGCGGCGCGACCCGTAGGTTGGTCGAACTGTTTCCGAAATCCTTGGATGGAGTACAGAAGGCTTCCGAGATAGGCTCCGAACGTGAGGATCACCCATAGGATCGCGAAAATCATGTAGGCGATTCCGCCCGGTCGGAATACTAGTTTAGCGAAACTGAATACTTCTTGGGCGGCGATCGCTAAAAGGGGCAGCAGGAGTGCGTTGACTGACAAGAGGGAAACGGTCGGCGCTTGCGCATTTTTTTCCTTTCCGTTTAGAATGACGAAGAATAGATACCAACAGCCCGCGAGAAAGAAAGGTAGCAATCCCCAAAGCAGAAACCATCCGAGGATGTTTTGCGGAAAATGAGAAAAGAAATAGACCAGGCTCCCGATTTCTTTTTGCGCGTAGAGGTTTTCGATCATGGAATTCGGGTTAAAGTCCCGGAGGTAGACACCGATCAGTATGTTTGCGGCGTTTAGTAAGCCGGTAACCGCAAAGGTTACTACGTAACGCAGGATTCCGGATCGGAGCAAATCTGGAGACCAGGATTCCAGGGAAATTTTTTCCCGGAGGATGGCTCCGACTTCGGTTATCTGATTTGCGAGTTTTTCTTGGATGGCAACACCGATCTCGATCCGCATAAACGCCCTTGCATGAAGTTTTTCTAAATAAAACCGGAAAAGCGGGTTCCCTGTCGAGTGAAATAACTGTTGGGATCGGAAAGAAGAGCTTGAAAGAAGAACATCGGCGAGCGAAAATCAATGTAATTGACTAAAAATTAAGCCTGCTCCTTTCCTGCTTTTGTGAAGATTTTTACAAACGTAATTCTTTCAATTTTACTATTCGGGAACGGGTTCGATAGGAGAAGACTAGGAACGATGCGATTTCAATACTGCGATTCTTTAGGATCGCCGGCCAATCTCGATTTTATAGGGAACGTTTTAGAATCGCTTTCGTTTTTTATCAGAGCCAGGTTCCTTTTCTTTTGCTTTTTGTCGCTGGCCATCGGATGCGGAGGAGTTTCCAAGGAAACGGTGAATCATTACGCGTCAGGCACGGCGTATTTCCAGGAAAAGAATTTGAGTGCTGCGATTGGGGAATTCCAAAAAGTTTATAGAGAAACGCCCGACTATCTTTCGACTCGTTTGATGCTGGGAAAATGTTATTTCTATTCCAAGGAACTCAAGAAGGCAAAGGAAATTTTCGAAGAGGATTTTGATAGCAATCCGAGTCGTCTGAATTCCGGGATTTGGTGGTATCGGGTTCGGTTCATTTTGGGTGAGGACCCGAAAGAAATTTTACCCGGAGTGATTTCCATTTTGGAAATCGACCCGGAGAAGCTGGAAGGCTGGATTTTGCGGGGGCTATTAGAGGAGAAACTCGGACAGAATTCGGACGCGGTGCGGAGCTATCTTAGGGCTTCCGAAGATTCGGAGCGAATCGCTTTTGTGAATTATCGTTTGTCGAAACTGTTTCGAGCCATCCGGTTTCCGGAAAGAGCGGAAAAGCATGCCGAAAGAGCCAGGGCATTAGGCTTTGAGATCCAAACGAATTCGGAAACCGTAAAATGAACCGAGAGAGATTCAGAACTTTTTTTTCCTCGATTCCCTTTGGCCGCGCTTACGCGTCCGCAAAATCGATTCTTCTTTCCAAGAAAGGAAGGTGGATTGTAGCTTCCGCGTTGGCGGCTTGGATCTCGCTCGTAGTACTCCCTTTCTTTTTATCTTCCGCAAACGGGACGTGCAAGATCGGGAGCTGTTGGATCGGTACCGGCGTCATGATTTATCCGGATGGAAACGAGTACAGGGGCGAATTCCTGTTGCGAAAGGGTCATGGTAACGGGGAATTCCGGAGCCCGAAGGGTGAACGATACTTAGGCGAATGGTCCTGGGGGAAGAAGAACGGATTCGGAGTTTATAGATACGCGAACGGGGACGTGTATGAGGGGCATTTTTCGAATAATACCAAGGAAGGAATGGGAGCCTTTACTTGGAAAGGAGGAGGCGTAAAGTACGTAGGGAACTGGGAGGATGGAGAGCCGTCCGGTCCGGGGAAACTGATCTTAAATCAGGGACAACTGGTCTTGGAGGGAGAGTACAGGAAGGGAATTATTTATAACGGAAAAGGAATGTTCGTTTACGAGAATCGGACTCGTTACATCGGGGAATGGAAGGACGGAAAACGGCATGGATACGGAATCCTTTTGGATTCGGAAGGATCGCCGATTTACTCGGGTCTTTGGGAAAATGACAGGGAATCGAAACCGACTCGGACTCGGGAAAAGCGAGCCTCCTAGTACTTGCGACTCATTTGCCCGAAAACGGGATTGACGAAAAAAGATCCGGCGCACTAACTCACGCTTGTACGGGGAAACCCGGTACTTTAGGAGATTCCAGTTTCATGAACGCGTTTTCCAAATTCCTTTTTATCTCGATTCTTTTAATCACTCTTGTTAACGGATGTAAGAAATCCTCCAGCGACGATCAGTCCTCCCTTTTGGCCCTGGCATTGGCCCAAAACAAGGCGTCTTGCGTGGGCGCTACTGCCATCACCAAAGGTGGGGCAGCCGTCACCGGTGGTGCAACAGCCGGATATTTTTATTATCTTTACACAAGCGCTGCGGGAACGACTGACACAGTGACCTTTAGCTCTACTCCGTCCGGCGGCGCAGGAAATATATTATATATCGGAAAATCAAATATTATAATCAATGCAAGTAATGTCGGCACGTCATCCAATTTCGATGCCTTTTTTACGCTCGCACCTTACACCAATAATTCTGTAACAACTTCCGCTGGAAATTTCAGATGTTTTGTTGTGCAGGTTCAAACGGCGGGTACTTCTTATTCACTAACCATCAATTAAGCTTTCTACCAAGCGCCCCAGTTTCCGAATCAGGCGGGAAAGAATTTCTTTCCCGCTTTCTTATGTTCCTTCCTAATCCTTCCTTTTTGTCCCTTCGGGGATAGTAGACCTCGTCTTCTTTTTGATCTTTAGGGGACATTTCGGTTATCAAATTGTCTTTTTTTGTGGACGATTTGTGTCGAATCCGCACGTTTAGACCTAACCTTTTCTTCCGTTATGGGTGGATCCAATGATCAACAAAGATACGAATCAAGTACGGCAATTTCAAACGAAGGAGAGATTTTCTTCCTTTACTCTTCTGCTTAGTTATCTTTGGGTCCTCCTTGCTCCGGTTTCCGTTCTCTATTCCCAGCCCGCGAATGTCCCGGACTTTATCGCCCCTCAACTTTCGAATCAAACGTTTAATCAGTATGTAAACCAGGCGAACCAAGCTCATTCCTTAGAAGTTTGGAATACGATTGTGAGCCAGGGCTTCGGGGTCTTTAAGGCGTCTTGGGAGAATCTGGCGAGCCAGGAAATCGCGGCCTTAGAGGCGACCGTCCATTCGCAGTATGCGAATGATCCGGCCACTGCGGCGTATATCGATAAAATGATCGAGTCCCAGGCGAGTACTTCGGAACAGGCCTGGCTCACTCAGATCGAGACTCAGGTCGCGGAGGATCAGAATGCATTTCTCCTAAGTTTACAATCTTCTCAAATTCCTGCGCAGACGGATTCCAATTACCAAGCGGTTTTGACGAATGGCCTGCAAAACTTTTCGGATTCCTTAACTTCCCTGCAACAGAATTACCAGAACCAACTTTCTGCGATCAATCAGACCGACAAACAGTACCAGGCCAACCTCCAGCAATTACAAACGTATGAGACTGCGGTTCGAAACAGTATTTCCACCTCCGTTTCCCAATTAGAGTCTTCGCTCCAAAATACGGCGCTTTATTATAATCGGAATGTAGACGGGTCCGTGAATTGGTCCTCTCTCAATCAGTCCGGGACGGAATTGCAGACTCTGATTTCGAATCTGTACCAAGGGCTGCAAAACGGAAGCTCGCTCTCCACTCTCGCGACCGAGATGACGAGTTATCTCCAGACCCAAGAAACCCAGGCTGTGCAGAATGCGAATTACTGGACCCAGCAATCCCAGCCCTATTCGCTTACCAATTCGAATACAGCTTTCGGGTCCGATTATCAATTGAGCGGCTTTCAAGCCTTAGTGGATTATGCGAATTCGGTTCGATCTTCTAATTCCGCCATCAATGCGATCATGACGTACATCGATGGGGGAAGCAATTCTCAGGATTCAACGCTATTGAATTACTTGTACTCTACCTACGGATACGATCCTACGAAAACTCAAATCGTAGGAATTACTAGTGCTGATTTTATGGGAGAAAGTAGCGGTACAAATAATTATAATCCATTTCCCGTTACGTTAGGGCATTCCGGAAATAATTTAAATTATTCTACTTCCGGATTAGGTGCCTTTGATTTTAGCGCCACGGGTCTTTGGGCGTTTGGGATTCTTTTACCTGTTACGGCTGCATTTACAGAAGATACATTCTCTTACACGATCAATTTCCAAGTAAAGGACTTAACTGCCGGGGCGAATGCTCAGACCTGGAATGGGTTTGCCTCTAGCTTAAACTCCGAGTTGGGAACCTGGAATACGCTCGCGCCTTCGATTACGAATTGGGAAGGTCAGGTTGCCGCGTACCAGGCTCAGTATGCGGCCTGGCATGCGCAAGCGGTGGCTTACGAAAACAATTTACAGATTTCTTATTCGAATGGGGTCCAGACTTTAAATACGGAAAAACAGACCTGGCTTGCGGGGATTCAATCCCAAGCTTCCCTAAGCTCTTCCTCCGCTCAGACTTCAAAATTCGAGGATGATTCCAAGTCTCTCGTGAAGCTGGAGGATAGTTCGCCTAAAATTTCCTCCGTTTTCCTGCCGAGTTCCAGCGATGTGCTCGCTCCGGCCTTAGCGCCTAACGTCGATTCCTCGGGACTCAATAACGTACTCTCGATCTTCCAACAATCGTTGATGGGAGCAAGTAACCTAGCGTTAGAAAACCAGCTAAACCAACAGGCAATCTCAGAAAAACAGAATGCAATCAATAAGATCGCGAGTTCCTTGGGAAGCAACGCGGTCGTGGACTCGCACGGAAATATAACATACACGACAGCAATCGAAGACGGACACGCCAAACTAAAAGACGGCGGGGATGCGACGAATGTAAACGATTATATCGCGAGTAAAACCAATGAGACCGTGTATGTGGGAGCTCCCGCAACAATTTCCATAGCAGGGGCAAGCCCTAGCGATCTATTCCAAAGTTGGGACACGAATAGTGTGCTATCCCAATTTCAGACAAACGAGAGTTCGTTTAACCAATCGTATAGTTCCGCGATCAGTACGCTGAATGCACAAATTAACGCCCTAAATACACTGAACGCGAAGAACGATGCGTCTTTCCAAGAAGAGGCGCAGGCGGCAGCGAGCTATGCGACAAACGTACAAAGCCTCGCAAAGACAATGCTGCAAGGCGGGACCTTCCAATCCTGGGTGCAGGGACAGATCCAGGATAAGGTAAACTCTGCGATGGCTCAAGCACTCGCAAACGCGACCGGAATGTCTCCGGACATGGCGGCTCAGTTAGTCAGTTGGTTTGAGAAGAACCAGGCGGAGAAAAAAGCAAAGGCCAAGGCGAGAACGGAAGAGATCACGTCGGGACTCGTGACGGTGGCAAGTATCGCGTTATCATTCGTGGCGGGACCCGAGATGATGGCCGTGGGACAAGCGGTTCTGCAAGCAGCACAAGGATACCAAAACGGAGGAATGGAAGGCGCCCTCGTGGGAGCAGCGAGTGGAGCAGCAACTGCGTATGCAAGAGAGTTCGGAGTAAATGTAGGAGTATCGTATAGCTACTCCGGAGGGTTTGGAGGAACAGTAGGACTTGGATCTTCTAAACTCAATGCGGGAGTTACGTTTTCCCAACACGGAAGCACTTCGTTTAACATGGGAGGGAGCTACGGAAATGTAAGTTATAACCCAACGAGCGGGTTTAGCGGGAGTGTGAACCTTACCCCGGGACAGAATACCGGGGTCATGGTGAATGTTGCTCAGCATAGCGGACCTAGTTTGACAGTCCAGGAATCCAACGAGGCTTCGGGAATTGGAGGTTCCGTAACGATAGATGGTAAGGGAAATACTACAGTAGCGGCAACGTATAGAAATGCTACAGTCGTCTCAGCGACGGGGAATGTACACGATCCGAGTAGTTTTGGAAACCTAACTGCCAATGAGAATTTTAATAGTGATCTAAACCAGAACCTTGCCATGGGTAAGGCAGACGAGAATCTAAAGGCCGGAACTGCAGAGTTAGAAGCCGGTCGTAGTAAGATCGCAGAGACGGGAAATGAAGTTCAGAGAGAAATCTTAAACAATGAGAATGCGAGTGCACAAGACCAGCATGGTGTCTTGGCGACCCTTGCTAATGCCGGTGAATTTTTAACCGATCCTAGTTCCGCATCTACTTGGTTGGGAAGGACCGCGCAGGATGTTGTGGGGAGCTTCCTAGGTAGTACGGGACTGGGTGCGAGTGATAGCAATGGGTTTATTGATAAGGATGGAAATTATCGCCAAAGGACCTGTTTTACCGCTGAGACTCTGATCAGAACAACGGATGGCTTAAAACGAATCGATCAGATCCAGGTCGGAGACTTTGTATTATCGATTAATGAAAATACCGGTAAAGTATCGTACAAGAGAGTCACTCAATTATTCGTTCATGATGTGGGTTTAATCCACAGGGTAACATCGCCAAAGGACCTGTTTACCGCTGAGACTCTGATCAGAACAACGGATGGCTTAAAACGAATCGATCAGATCCAGGTCGGAGACTTTGTATTATCGATTAATGAAAATACCGGTAAAGTATCGTACAAGAGAGTCACTCAATTATTCGTTCATGATGTGGGTTTAATCCACAGGGTAACATACGAGAACGGATCTACCCTGAATACGACCTGGAATCACCCATTTTACTTGAGAAGTACAGGTTGGACGGAAGTGAAGGATATTCGGTTAAACGAAAGATCCGTTACGATTGCAAGTATCCGTAATTCAGAGAAAGCTAAGATTACTTCCAACTCAGGAGTATTACTCGGAGCCTCTCTTGCTTCATTAAATAAGCAAACATCAAATCAAGAGTATTCGAATTCTTGGAAGAATGAATACAAAGGCACTCTTGGAATCACGAAAGTAGAAGAAGTTTATACCAACACTAAGGTTTATAACTTCGAGGTAGAAGATAACCACACGTATTTTGTAGGTAAAGACGGGGTGTTGGTTCATAACTATTTACCAGAGTTTGCTGATCAGATTAATCAACGAGTGACCGAAATTAAAGGTGCGATTAACGATCCAGTTGGAACTGCAAAGGCCGTCGCCGAGAATCAGTTTAGCAAGGAAGGTCTTCAAAGAACTGCTATCGACGCATTGACACTGGGGCAAGGTAGAAATATAGAAAACCTTGTAAATGCTACAGGGGTCAACGGAGAAGAAGCCGCTGCGAGAGCACATGCCAACTTCGTATTTGATGGCGTGTTAGGCATAGCAACCGAAGGAGTTGGAAAAGTTCTTTCCAGCCTGCGTGGTTTAAGTGGAGCCGCCAAGGAAGTGTCTGCGGGTACTAAAGCGGCGGGAGCTGCTGCAGCGGAAGAAGGTGCGATAGCACGGAAAGTAAATGCTACAGGGGTCAACGGAGAAGAAGCCGCTGCGAGAGCACATGCCAACTTCGTATTTGATGGCGTGTTAGGCATAGCAACCGAAGGAGTTGGAAAAGTTCTTTCCAGCCTGCGTGGTTTAAGTGGAGCCGCCAAGGAAGTGTCTGCGGGTACTAAGGCGGCGGGAGCTGCTGCAGCGGAAGAAGGTGCGATAGCACGGAAAGCAGGTTCGGCGGGGGGCTCAACGGAAGGGTTACTTTCCGGTGCAGAAAGGGAAGCAGCGCTAAATAGATCATTTGCTCATGATCCTACAGGCGAAGTAGTATCCGGAATTGAAAATTTAACGAAGAAATTACCATGGGATAAGCCTGTCGTCGTGATTGGTGAAAATATGGAAAGAGTTAATCCGGTTAGGGATGCTTTGATAAACAAGGGATATGATGTAAGAACCTACGATCCTAAAAATTTCAGAAGCGTAAATGGGATAGCAAATCCTAAGGATATTGCAGCAAACCGATCATGGATGAATTATTGGTCGAAAGGGAAAGGTGCGAACATTGTCGATATCGGAACTGATCCAACAAGACCTCGAACAAAAGCAAGCCCGTTTTATGGCATTGAGGTTAAAACTTTGTATGGAAAAAACAAATATCCGAATGTAATGAAGTATGTCTCTGAATAATAATCACAATCGAATGCATTATAAAGGATATGCAAAATTTCTTAACGCTGCGAAAAAGAAATTTTCGTTCTTAACGACTGACTATAATTTTAAATTGAATGAAGAAGGATTGGTTCATCCGGAATACTTTCCTGATGCTGCAGCCAACCTAAGATTTGACTCATCAATTATAGGCATAGAAATTTCATGGTATTTTGCAGGGGCTATGATTGGCATTGCTTTCTATGAGCTCAAAGATGGGAAGGTTCCGAAAGATCAAGGGGTATATACAAGAATATTTGATATATATAATCTAGTCGAGTTTTCGATAAAAGGACCTCCTAATTCACATTTTTTATTGAAAGATGCAGGAGATGTTAACTTTAGCAAAATAAAAAAAAGATCTGAAATCATAAAAAAGGATATGGATAAGGTGCTGGATAATCTCGCGGATCTTTTAAAAAAGTTTGGATCTAGAATTTTCGAAAACGATTTATCTATTTTTTCGGAAATAATGAATTATCAAAAAGAGCAGTCGCAGATGAAACGAGATTCTAAACAAAGCAAATTATGATAGGAAACTTTGTTTTTTGTTCGAAGAATTGTATATTAACTTTACCGGACCCCGCGAGGGATGCGTAGGGCTTTAGTCCAACACGGATAGAACAAATGAAATCGAAGCTAAAAAGACAGAGCGTGTTGGATGAGGGCTGCTGCCCGAACCCGAAGCAGCCCGGCCCGCAGGGCGCGGCCATACTCCTCCTTTTATCTTTCCTTACGTCATCCATCTTCTCGCCTTTACTCTCACTTAACTCACAAAACGGAGGAATGGAAGGCGCTTTAGTCGGAGCAGCGTCGGGGGCAGCAACGGCGTATGCAAGACAGTTTGGAGTGAACGTAGGGGTATCGTATAGCTACTCGGGAGGATTCGGAGGAACAGTAGGATTAGGATCTTCTAAACTCAATGCAGGAGTTACATTTTCCCAACACGGAAGCACTTCGTTTAACGTGGGAGGGAGCTACGGAAACGTAAGCTATAACCCGCAATCAGGCTTTAGCGGGAGTGTAAACCTTACCCCGGGACAGAATACAGGGGTCATGGTGAATGTTGCTCAGCATAGCGGACCTAGTTTGACAGTCCAGGAATCTAATGAGGCTTCGGGAATTGGTGGTTCCGTAACGATAGATGGTAAGGGAAATACTACAGTAGCAGCAACGTATAGAAACGCCACAGTCGTATCGGCCACCGGGAATGTGCACGATCCGAGTAGTTTCGGGAACCTGAAGGGCAATGAGAATTTTAATAGTGATCTGAACCAGAACCTTGCCATGGGTAAGGCGGACGAGAATCTAAAGGCCGGAACTGCAGAGTTAGCAGCCGGTCGTAGTAAGATCGCAGAGACCGGAAATGAAGCTCAGAGAGAAATCTTAAACAATGAGAATGCAAGTGCACAAGACCAGCATGGTGTATTGGCGACCCTTGCTAGTGCAGGTGACTTTTTAACGGATCCTAGTTCTGCGTCCACTTGGTTGGGACGGACCGCGCAGGATGTTGTGGGGAGTTTCCTTGGTAGTACGGGACTAGGTGCGAGTGATAGCAATGGGTTTATAGATAAAGACGGAAATTATCGTCAAAGGACCTGTTTTACCGCTGAGACTTTGATCAGGACCAAGAATGGTTTAAAACGAATCGATCAGATACAGGTCGGAGATTTTGTATTATCGATCAATGAAAACACCGGTAAGGTATCGTATAAGAGAGTCACTCAATTATTCGTTCATGATGTGGGTTTAATCCACAGGGTAACATACGAGAACGGATCTACCCTGAATACAACCTGGAATCACCCATTTTACTTGAGAAGTACAGGTTGGACGGAAGTGAAGGATATTCGGTTAAACGAAAGATCCGTTACGATTGCAAGTATCCGTACTTCAGAGAAAGCTAAAGTTGCTTCCAAGTATGCGACCCTTGCTAGTGCAGGTGACTTTTTAACGGATCCTAGTTCTGCGTCCACTTGGTTGGGACGGACCGCGCAGGATGTTGTGGGGAGTTTCCTTGGTAGTACGGGACTAGGTGCGAGTGATAGCAATGGGTTTATAGATAAAGACGGAAATTATCGTCAAAGGACCTGTTTTACCGCTGAGACTTTGATCAGGACCAAGAATGGTTTAAAACGAATCGATCAGATACAGGTCGGAGATTTTGTATTATCGATCAATGAAAACACCGGTAAGGTATCGTATAAGAGAGTCACTCAATTATTCGTTCATGATGTGGGTTTAATCCACAGGGTAACATACGAGAACGGATCTACCCTGAATACAACCTGGAATCACCCATTTTACTTGAGAAGTACAGGTTGGACGGAAGTGAAGGATATTCGGTTAAACGAAAGATCCGTTACGATTGCAAGTATCCGTACTTCAGAGAAAGCTAAAGTTGCTTCCAACTCAGGAATATTACTCGGAGCCTCTCTTGCTTCATTAAATAGGCAAACATCAAATCAAGAGTATTCCAATTCTTGGAAGAATGAATACAGAGGAACTCTCGGAATCACGAAAGTAGAAGAAGTTTATACCAACACTAAGGTTTATAACTTCGAGGTAGAAGACAATCACACGTATTTTGTAGGTAAAGACGGAGTCTTAGTTCATAACTATTTACCAGAGTTTGCTGATCAGATTAATCAACGAGTGACCGAAATTAAAGGTGCGATTAACGATCCAGTTGGAACTGCAAAGGCCGTCGCCGAGAATCAGTTTAGCAAAGAAGGTCTTCAAAGAACGGCGATCGACGCATTGACACTGGGGCAAGGTAGAAATATAGAAAACCTTGTAAATGCTACAGGGGTCAACGGAGAAGAAGCCGCTGCAAGAGCACATGCCAACTTCGTATTTGATGGTGTGTTAGGCGTAGCAACCGAAGGAGTTGGTAAAGTTCTTTCAAGTATTCGAGGACTTAGAGGTGGGACGCAGGAGGTGTCTGCGGGCAGTAAGGCGGCGGTTGCCGGAGAGAATTCGACTAAATTAGAAAACTCGATTGCGAAAGTTACATCTAAAGAAGGAACGTTTCAATACGATTTGAGCAAAGGGATAGACACCGGACAACCTGTCAAGTTTGGGCAAAAAGGGGTTTCTCCGGATTTTAGTAAAGCTGGTAAGCATGAGGGCGCGAGTATTGATGAAGTCGCAGCTAGATTAAAGTCAGGAGATATTAATCCACGTAATTTTAAAGTGGAATATATTTGGGTAAATGGAGAAAAAGTCGCCGTCAATAATAGATCATTAACTGCGGCAACCAAGGCAGAAGTTTTGGATAAAATAAATATGGTTTAGCAAAGAAGGTCTTCAAAGAACGGCGATCGACGCATTGACACTGGGGCAAGGTAGAAATATAGAAAACCTTGTAAATGCTACAGGGGTCAACGGAGAAGAAGCCGCTGCAAGAGCACATGCCAACTTCGTATTTGATGGTGTGTTAGGCGTAGCAACCGAAGGAGTTGGTAAAGTTCTTTCAAGTATTCGAGGACTTAGAGGTGGGACGCAGGAGGTGTCTGCGGGCAGTAAGGCGGCGGTTGCCGGAGAGAATTCGACTAAATTAGAAAACTCGATTGCGAAAGTTACATCTAAAGAAGGAACGTTTCAATACGATTTGAGCAAAGGGATAGACACCGGACAACCTGTCAAGTTTGGGCAAAAAGGGGTTTCTCCGGATTTTAGTAAAGCTGGTAAGCATGAGGGCGCGAGTATTGATGAAGTCGCAGCTAGATTAAAGTCAGGAGATATTAATCCACGTAATTTTAAAGTGGAATATATTTGGGTAAATGGAGAAAAAGTCGCCGTCAATAATAGATCATTAACTGCGGCAACCAAGGCAGAAGTTTTGGATAAAATAAAATATGAAGATGTAACTGGAATACTGCCTGAGACCGGTCCGGACTCACTTTCAAGTGTTCTAAAGAGATTAAATGAAATGAATGGAAAACCTTCAAGGACTATTCCGATCCGTCAAACTGGTGATTGGAATTCTCCTGCGAAGGAAATTGTTGGGAAGTAATGGAAATTAGAATGGCGTATCTTCCTTATTTCATGAAGCACCTTGATGAATATTATCAGGATAAATTGACGGTAAAGACATTGGAGGATTGGCGATCCTTTAAAAAGAAATGGTATTTTGATGAAGGAGAATGGCCCAGTAAAACGCAGGAAGAAAAAAGCAAAGAGCATAATACGAGAGAAGCTAAGGAGATTAATGGGCGGATTTGGGGAGCCGTTGTATATCCAGATAAAATAGATAAAGTAGCCCAGTACGAATTTATGAAAACTGAAACAGAATTAGGTGAGCCCATAGTCTTTCCAAAAGGAAAACACTCTCCACAAGAATCTGAATATCCAGAACGCTGGTCCCAGGAATGCCCACATTGTGAGATTTCCGCCTATTATAAGGCGGGTGAAGAATACTGTCCAATTTGTGGAAGGAAATTATTGTATAGCTGGGGCGGGGATTGAGCTGAGCGTGAGCCTCGCAAAAACTACAGTAGCAGATGAAAGTGTCAATATAGCGAACTTTGAAAACGTACGGCAAGGATATCTTAAGATGAGAATAGTTTTAACTCCCCGCGAGGGATGCGCAGGGCTTTAGTCCAACACGAGGAGCACAAATGAAATCAAAGCTAAAAAAACGGATCGTGTTGGATGAGGGCCGCTGCCCGAACCCGAAGCAGCCCGGCCCGAAGGGCGCGGCCATACTCCTTCTTTTATCTTTCCTTACGTCATCCATCTTCTCGCCTTTACTCTCACTTAACGCCCTAAATACACTGAACGCGAAAAACGATGCGTCTTTCCAAGCGGAAGCGCAGGCGGCAGCAAGCTATGCGACAAACGTACAAAGCCTCGCAAAGACAATGCTACAAGGCGGGAGCTTCCAATCCTGGGTGCAAGGACAGATCCAGGATAAGGTTAATAGCGCGATGGCTCAAGCGCTCGCAAACGCAACGGGGATGTCTCCGGACATGGCGGCTCAACTCGTAAGCTGGTTTGAAAAAAATCAGGCGGAGAAAAAAGCGAAAGCCAAGGCAAGAACGGAAGAGATCACATCGGGACTCGTGACAGTGGCGAGTATCGCGTTATCCTTCGTGGCGGGACCTGAGATGATGGCCGTGGGACAGGCGGTACTGCAAGCGGCGCAAGGGTATCAAAACGGAGGAATGGAAGGAGCCCTCGTAGGGGCAGCGAGTGGAGCCGCAACGGCTTATGCGAGAGAGTTTGGAGTGAACGTGGGAGTATCGTATAGCTACTCGGGAGGGTTTGGAGGAACACTCGGATTAGGATCTTCTAAACTCAACGCGGGAGTTACATTTTCCCAACACGGAAGCACTTCGTTTAACGTGGGAGGGAGCTACGGAAACGTAAGCTATAACCCTACGAGCGGGTTTAGCGGGTCCGTGAACCTTACGCCTGGAGAGAATGCTGGGGTCATGGTGAATGTTGCTCAGCATAGCGGACCTAGTTTAACAGTCCAGGGATCCGATGAAGCTTCTGGAATTGGAGGTTCCGTAACGATAGATGGTAAGGGAAATACCACAGTAGCGGCGACGTATAGAAATGCCACAGTCGTATCGGCTACCGGGAATGTACACGATCCGAGTAGTTTCGGGAATCTGAAGGGCAATGAGAATTTTAATAGTGATCTGAATCAGAACCTTGCCATGGGTAAGGCGGACGAGAATCTAAAGGCCGGAACTGCAGAGTTAGCAGCCGGTAGAAATAAGATCGCAGAGACCGGAAATGAAGCTCAGAGAGAAATCTTAAACAATGAGAATGCGAGTGCACAGGACCAGCACGGTGTCTTGGCGACCCTTGCTAGTGCCGGCGAATTTTTAACGGATCCTAGTTCTGCGTCTACGTGGTTGGGACGGACTGCACAGGATGTTGTGGGGAGTTTCCTTGGTAGCACGGGACTGGGGGCCAGTGATAGTAATGGGTTTATAGATAAGAATGGAGAGTATGTCCAGAGAAGTTGCTTCACAGCCGGGACACTCATTCGAACCAAAGAGGGCTTAAAGCCGATCGAGAAAATCGAGATTGGGGATTTAGTCTTATCGTTAGATCCGAAGACGGGAGAAGTGTCTTATAAGAAAGTATCTCGACTCTTCTCTAAAGAGACACCACTCATTCATAGAGTCACGTATACTAACGGAAACGTAATCAATACGACTTGGAACCACCCTTTCTTTATTCGAGGAAAAGGATTTACCGAAGCTCGTCACATTCAACCAGAAGAGAGATCAGTCACGGTTACGAGTATACGGAACTCTTATCGTATTGAGAGAAGTTCCGGAATACAAATCGGGGCTTCTTTTGCATCCTTAGGAAGCCAGTCTTCCAATTCTAATTCAGCGACTTGGAAAGACGAAATTCGAGGAACGGTTGGAATTGCTAAGATCGAAGAAATCTATGAGAAGACGAAGGTCTATAACATTGAAGTCGAAGACAATCACACGTATTTTGTGGGGAAAGACGGGGTTCTTGTACATAACGATGCAAGCTGCGGACCTGGATACGTCGCAGGCTTAAAAGAAGCCATAGCCTCTAATGGAGGAGAACTGCTCGGTGGTCAGACCTTAGAAGAGAGGAAAGCTGAGACTGCTTTATTAAGAGAGCAAGCTCCGAACAAAAAAGAATTCGATGCGTTTTATGAGACAGGTAAGACACACGTTGAAGTCGGTAAGGAAGCTGCACTCTGGTATAGCGGTGAGAAGGTACTTCAATATGTAGGGAAGGGTCTTATTAAAGGAACAGAAATGTTCCTTGGGACTGAAGCCGGGATTAATGTCGCAAGCAAAGTCAAAGGTTGGTTTGGTGTTGGAGAGGAAGCGGCTGTCAACAGTGGGCGGAGAGCAGCCGGATCGGCTGAAGTCGGAGTTGGCGAACAAGTTGCCATTGGGCAAAAACCAAAGTACGATCCAGCGACGTTTAGAGATGAAGTGGCGGCTTGGGATAGCACAAAAGCTAATCGATTTAAGAGAGCTGAAAACTTTTATACAAAGGGCGGAGTTGCTCAGGGGCCAGGTCTTGACTCAGAATTAAGAGGTATTAATTTTGACAAACCGATAGCAAATACTACTTTAAAAGAAGGAGAATACGTTTATCAATATGTAAGAGCGGAAAAAGGGAAACCCTTACTTGACAGACAAGGAAATTATTTCGTAAAAGATCCTAGTACGCCAATGGATACAATAGGGATTAATCCAAGTGATGAACGAATGCTTGTTAAATATAAGGTTACCAGTGAAACTAACAGTTTGAAATCATCAGCAGCGGATACAATTTGGGGGGATGGCGGAGAAGTTTTTAAAGGTGGGTCAACTCAATATTATATTCCAAATTCGAGATCCAAAGGGTTAAAATTTGCTGGGATAGTTCAATGAGAATGAGTTCTGTTGAAAAAATCGGGCGTTCTATTGCGGCAGAACCACCATTCAATTTTTTTAAAGGTGTAGTTGAGATCGCAAAGCTTGGTCCTTGGTCATTAGAAAATTTGGAAAAAATCTTTTTTCATACTGAAAAAAAAGTAAATGGAAAATGGACTCATTTATTGAATGAAGGTTCCGGGAACAGCCTAACTGTTTATCAAAACGAATTTCAGCATCAATTGTTGATTACACTTTATGCAAAAAAGTCTGAAAGCCTATCGCTTTATAAAATTAAATCATTCTTAAAGTGTAATTACAATCTTATTCATATTTATAAACCAGAATATCGTGTTCGTTTTAATTTTGAATATCGCAAAGGTGCTATTAAAAGCATTTGCCTCGATTACTATTATGAAAATTCAAATGACTGCATCAACTTTGAAGATGGTCGATTAAAAAAGGGTGATAGGTTAATTGATGAGGATGAAATTACAATTGATAATATAATTATTTTTGTAGGAATGAGAGAGTAAAAATTTATCGCTCACACCCCGCGAGGGATGCGCAGGGCTTTAGTCCAACACGGATAGAACAAATGAAATCAAAGCTAAAAAAACAGAGCGTGTTGGATGAGCGTGACGACGCGAACCCGAAGCAGCCCGGCCCGCAGGGCGCGGCCATACTCCTCCTTTTATCTTTCCTTACGTCATCCATCTTCTCGCCTTTACTCTCACTTAACGCCCTAAATACACTGAACGCGAAGAACGATGCGTCTTTCCAAGAAGAGGCGCAGGTGGCAGCGAGCTACGCAACGAATGTACAAAGCCTCGCAAAGACAATGCTACAAGGCGGGACCTTCCAATCCTGGGTGCAGGGGCAGATCCAGGATAAGGTCAACTCTGCGATGGCTCAAGCACTCGCAAACGCAACGGGAATGTCTCCGGACATGGCGGCTCAGTTAGTCAGTTGGTTTGAAAAAAACCAAGCGGAGAAAAAAGCAAAAGCCAAGGCGAGAACGGAGGAGATCACATCGGGACTCGTGACAGTGGCGAGTATCGCGTTATCATTCGTGGCGGGACCTGAAATGATGGCCGTGGGACAGGCGGTTCTGCAAGCGGCGCAAGGGTATCAAAACGGAGGAATGGAAGGAGCCCTCGTAGGGGCAGCGAGCCCGCGAGGGATGCGCAGGGCTTTAGTCCAACACGGGAGCACAAATGAAATCAAAGCTAAAAAAACAGATCGTGTTGGATGAGGGCGGCGGCGCGAACCCGAAGCAGCCCGGCCCGCAGGGCGCGGCCATACTCCTCCTTTTATCTTTCCTTACGTCATCCATCTTCTCGCCTTTACTCTCACTTAACGCCCTAAATACACTGAACGCGAAGAACGATGCGTCTTTCCAAGAAGAGGCGCAGGTGGCAGCGAGCTATGCAACGAATGTACAAAGCCTCGCAAAGACAATGCTACAAGGCGGGACCTTCCAATCCTGGGTGCAGGGGCAGATCCAGGATAAGGTCAACTGTGCGATGGCTCAAGCACTCGCAAACGCAACGGGAATGTCTCCGGACATGGCGGCTCAGTTAGTCAGTTGGTTTGAAAAAAATCAAGCGGAGAAAAAAGCAAAAGCCAAGGCGAGAACGGAGGAGATCACATCGGGACTCGTGACAGTGGCGAGTATCGCGTTATCATTCGTGGCGGGACCTGAAATGATGGCCGTGGGACAGGCGGTTCTGCAAGCGGCGCAAGGGTATCAAAACGGAGGAATGGAAGGAGCCCTCGTAGGGGCAGCGAGTGGAGCCGCAACGGCTTATGCGAGAGAGTTTGGAGTGAACGTGGGAGTATCGTATAGCTACTCGGGAGGGTTTGGAGGAACACTCGGATTAGGATCTTCTAAACTCAACGCGGGAGTTACATTTTCCCAACACGGAAGCACTTCGTTTAACGTGGGAGGGAGCTACGGAAATGTAAGCTATAACCCGCAATCAGGCTTTAGCGGAAGTGTGAACCTTACGCCTGGAGAGAATACCGGGGTCATGGTGAATGTTGCTCAGCATAGCGGACCTAGTTTAACAGTCCAGGAATCCAATGAGGCTTCGGGAATTGGAGGTTCCGTAACAATAGATGGTAAGGGAAATACCACAGTCGCGGCAACGTATAGAAATGCCACGGTCGTCTCAGCGACGGGGAATGTACACGATCCGAGTAGTTTCGGGAATCTGAAGGGGAATGAGAATTTTAATAGTGATCTGAATCAGAACCTGCTTTCCCAACACGGAAGCACTTCGTTTAACGTGGGAGGGAGCTACGGAAATGTAAGCTATAACCCGCAATCAGGCTTTAGCGGAAGTGTGAACCTTACGCCTGGAGAGAATACCGGGGTCATGGTGAATGTTGCTCAGCATAGCGGACCTAGTTTAACAGTCCAGGAATCCAATGAGGCTTCGGGAATTGGAGGTTCCGTAACAATAGATGGTAAGGGAAATACCACAGTCGCGGCAACGTATAGAAATGCCACGGTCGTCTCAGCGACGGGGAATGTACACGATCCGAGTAGTTTCGGGAATCTGAAGGGGAATGAGAATTTTAATAGTGATCTGAATCAGAACCTTGCCATGGGTAAGGCGGACGAGAATCTAAGGGCTGGGAATGCAGAGTTAGCAGCCGGTCGTAGTAAGATCGCAGAGACCGGCAATGAAGCTCAGAGAGAAATCTTAAACAATGAGAATGCGAGTGCACAGGATCAGCATGGTGTATTGGCTACTCTTGCTAGTGCCGGTGAATTTTTAACGGATCCTAGTTCTGCGTCTACTTGGTTAGGAAGGACCGCGCAGGATGTTGTGGGGAGTTTCCTGGGTAGCACGGGACTGGGAGCGAGTGATAGCAATGGGTTTATTGATAAAGACGGAAATTATCGTCAGAGGACTTGTTTTACCGCTGAGACTCTGATCAGAACAACGGATGGTTTAAAACGAATCGATCAGATACAGGTCGGAGACTTTGTATTATCGATCAATGAAAATACCGGGAAGGTATCGTATAAGAGAGTCACTCAATTATTCGTTCATGATGTGGGTTTAATCCACAAAGTAACATACGAGAACGGATCTACCCTGAATACGACCTGGAATCACCCATTTTACTTGAGAAGTACAGGTTGGACGGAAGTGAAGGATATTCGGTTAAACGAAAGATCCGTTACGATTGCAAGTATCCGTAATTCAGAGAAAGCTAAAGTTAATTCCAACTCAGGAGTATTACTCGGAGCCTCTCTTGCTTCATTAAATAAGCAAACATCAAATCAAGAGTATTCTACTTCTTGGAAGAATGAATACAGGGGCACTCTTGGAATCACGAAAGTAGAAGAAGTTTATACCAACACTAAGGTTTATAACTTCGAGGTAGAAGACAATCACACGTATTTTGTAGGTAAAGACGGAGTCTTAGTTCATAACTATTTACCAGAGTTTGCTGATCAGATTAATCAACGAGTGACCGAAATTAAAGGTGCGATTAACGATCCAGTTGGAACTGCAAAGGCCGTCGCCGAGAATCAATTTAGCAAAGAAGGTCTTCAAAGAACGGCCGTAGACGCATTGACACTGGGACAAGGTAGAAATATAGAAAATCTTGTAAATGCTACAGGTGTCAACGGAGAAGAAGCCGCAGCGAGAGCACATGCCAACTTCGTATTTGATGGTGTGTTAGGCGTAGCAACCGAAGGAGTAGGAAAAGTTCTTTCCAGCCTGCGTGGTTTAAGTGGCGCCGCCAAGGAAGTCTCTGCGGGTAGTAAGGCAACGGGACCTGCTGCAGCGGAAGAAGGTGGAGCGCTGAGGACCATTAAGGCTACTGAAGCGAGTCGGTTTACTGGCGCTGGAGATGCAACAACTAGTCCGTGGTTGAAGGACACTAGACCTGGAGTCGCAGAACACATTGGAAGTTTTCGAGATGGCGGATCGTTCTTAGTCCCGGAAAGTGCATATAAAGGATTTATCGAAGGAAAATCGCAAATAGGTCGATCTTCAGGCCAATTTATAACTACTAAAGCCGAAATGGATAGACTGCTTTTAAATACTGGGGGCGATACAGGGAAAATTAATAAAGCATTAGGTGTTAATTGGAATGAACCTTTATACAGAATAGATGTCCATAATCCATTATTACATAATGCCAGGTTACCAATTGGAATCGAAGGCGGTGCCAATAGTAAGTTTCGTTGGGGAGGTTATACTAGCGGTGGTAAACCTGAAGTCGTAATCGATCCCGTGAAAAAAGGACAATTTACAGCGAATAAAATACAATGAAAAGTGATTTGAAAACTATCTTTCAAGATGATGAACATTGGTATTTCATCAAAGTGGACGCTAATGGCGATTATTATTTGGTAACCTATTCAGGAGGCTTTGCAATGGAAACGGTAGTAATTAAGCTTTCTAACGAACAAGTGAATGATTTTATGAAAGAAAATAGTAGTTTATTGGGATTGGCTCAGGATCTGGCGAGAAACCCAGAAAACTATAATTTAATCAAAATTCCGTGATATTAACCGCGAGGGATGCGCAGGGCTTTAGTCCAACACGGATAGAACAAATGAAATCGAAGCTAAAAAAACGGATCGTGTTGGATGAGGGCGGCTGCCCGAACCCGAAGCAGCCCGGCCCGCAGGGCGCGGCCAAAATCCTTCGGTTATCAAATTGTCTTTTTTTGTGGACGATTTGTGTCGAATCCGCACGTTTAGACCTAACCTTTTCTTCCGTTATGGGTGGATCCAATGATCAACAAAGATACGAATCAAGTACGGCAATTTCAAACGAAGGAGAGATTTTCTTCCTTTACTCTTCTGCTTAGTTATCTTTGGGTCCTCTTTGCTCCGGTTTCCGTTCTCTATTCCCAGCCCGCGAATGTCCCGGATTTTATTGCTCCTCAACTTTCGAATCAAACTTTTAATCAGTACGTAAACCAGGCGAACCAAGCCCATTCCTTAGAAGTTTGGAATACGATCGTGAGCCAGGGCTTCGGGGTCTTTAAGGCGTCTTGGGAGAATCTGGCGAGCCAGGAAATCGCGGCCTTAGAAGCTAGCGTCCATTCGCAGTATGCGAATGATCCGGCGACTGCGGCGTATATCGATAAAATGATCGTGAGCCTCGCAAAAACTACAGTAGCAGATGAAAGTGTCAATATAGCGAACAACTACGGCAAGGATATCTTAAGATGAGAATAGTTTTAACTCCCCCGCGAGGGATGCGTAGGGCTTTAGTCCAACACGAGGAGAACAAATGAAATCAAAGCTAAAAAAACAGATCGTGTTGGATGAGGGCTGCTGCCCGAACCCGAAGCAGCCCGGCCCGCAGGGCGCGGCCATACTCCTCCTTTTATCTTTCCTTACGTCATCATTCTTCTCGCCTTTACTCTCACTTAACTCACAAAACGGAGGAATGGAAGGAGCCCTCGTAGGGGCAGCGAGTGGAGCCGCAACGGCTAACGCAGGATAGTTCGGGGTTCGGCTTTTCTGTTAGACGTTAATTCGAAGATTATTATGCCCAAAACGTGCGAAGAAGATTTGGAATCATAAATGGGCTTTCCTCGCAAAGACATCCTATATCTGTGGAACAGCCGCGTGATATTCGCAACGAATGCGATGCAGACCGATTTTCATGAACATTATGCAGCAACTTTGGCGATTTCGTTGAAATCGAATATCTGTATTGAGACCGACAAAGGAAAGGAAGAATATAGGGCTGCCTTGGTCGCACCGAATACTTATCATCGAACGGTTTCTCCCGGAGTGGAAATGGTATCTTTGCTCATCGATCCTGAAACGTACGAGTACGGAGCCATCTCCGAATTCGTAGGAGCAGGAAAGGTTAAGCGATTGGAAGTTTCCGCGTTTCTTCCTGTCATGGAGAGGTTGTGGGAATTATATTATGGAAATTTAAATGATTCTCAAGCTTGGGAACTCCATCTTGACTTATTGCAATGCGTGTGTCCTTTTCGAAAATTGGAAAAGAACATGGACGAAAGAGTCAAAAAGATCGCGAATAAAATTCGAACGGAATTGCCGGACAGCATCCGGATGAAAGAGATAGGCAAGGACTTTTCGATTTCCGAAGATCGATTGATTCGTCTCTTCAAGGAAAATTTGGGAATTCCTCTCAGAAGATATTTACTATGGGTCCGGGTCATGAGTACGGTGAAACTTTTAAAGGAAGGAAAAAATCTCACCGAAGCCGCGCACTTTGCCGGATTTTCGGACTCTGCACATTTTACCCGCACGTTTAAGGAGAATTTCGGATTCGTGCCCTCTTTTTTTTTCGGTAATTTAAAATCGATCGAAGTCCGATTCTGCGAATCGCCAGGCTTTGGCTCCTAAAAATTTTCTAAAATACCGGAATCGTTCAATTCAAACAACGTAGGTTCTGCTAATCTCTTTTCCAGTCGAACTTAGAGAAGAACATATGCCAGTACGAATAGAAAAAGGATTCTTGTCCAGATTATCCTCCAGGATTTCGCGATACCGCTCCGAATCGATCAAGACTCCGAGTGAAGAAGAGAAGGAAGGTTTTCGAAAAGCCCAAAGGCTTGCCTATCGATGCGTTACCGAGATCGAAAAGGAAATGCAGGAAGGATGGACGGAGATCCAAACCGTAAAACGTATGGATACTTTTTTAAGAGATCATGGAGTAAGGATATTTTTGCACCGGCCTTTTGCCTGGTTCGGAGAGCATGCAAGATTTGACGGTTTTAAACGGTACACTCAGTTCCATCCGAGTAAAAAAAGATTAACCGCAAGCGAGTCCTTTATCTTGGATGTTTCTCCCGTAGCGGACGGATACATCGGAGATATAGGTTATTCGTCCTCTTTGGGCGAACATACGGAATTGAATTCCGGAATGGAATATCTTCTGAAACTTCGAAAAGAAATTCCCGGATACTTCACCTCTTCTCTGAGCGCGTCGGAGATTTGGTGGAAAATCGATCGCGAAGCCAAGCAGAAGGGTTTTGATAACGTGCACTCGTTATATCCGTTCGCGGTTTTAGGACATCGAATCTATAAAGTAAATTTTCCTAATATATCCTTTCCTTTATTGCCGATCAGCTTTGCCAGTTGGTTTAGTCTTCAGGGGTCCTACGAATTTTTGAGCCATAAGGTCTTACCGGAACTTCTAACTCCCGATCATGAAGGGGATAAAACAGGCTTATGGGCAATCGAACCTCACCTCGGGAAAGGCAAGACCGGCTTTAAGTTCGAAGAAATCCTAGTGGTGGAAAAAGAGAGAGCCTACTGGCTGGATGAAGATGTTCCTCATGTAAAGAAAATCAGGAAATTGTAAGAAGTAGAATGAATATAAATCATAATATTATTATATGTATCCTTATTTCGTGCGTAATCGGCTGTAATCCCGAAAAAATCAAAATAGGAGGAGCGTATCGGTTGGGAGATATTCCCGCGAATATCCTAGAAGTAGAGACAAAGCAGGATCCGTTTTTGAACGGCTTGAAAGTGGAAATGACCGATCTTCCCGGTCACGACGATTTGATTTTTGACTCGCAAAAGAAACTAGGGTATGCATCGGGTATGGACGGTTGGATCTGGAAATTGGACTGGGTTGAGAGGAAGTCTTCCCGATGGTTGCGTCTCCCCGTAAATCCCGCCGGCATGCAATATTCCGACAATAGCAAGAACAAGATTTTGGCCTGCGCCTCTAGATTAGGGGGAGAGTCCTACGAAGAAACCGACCGGGTCGGTCTCTATGAGGTTGAGATCGCTACCAAGAAATTAAATCCTTTGGTATTGGATCTCCCGATAACGGAAAAAGAAGAATTCGAAAAAGTTTATGCATCCTCCGAAAGACGGCCTATTTTGTTAAGAGACCTAACTTCCGCCAACTCCAGACCGTTTTCTCTTTGCAATGATCTTGCCGTATCCGCGGATGGAAATCGCATCTATATCACCGAACCGTTCGAAAGAACGGAAGCCTCCATGGGGAGCGGCGCGGTACCGGAAGCGATCGGCCTGTATCCTCACGGGAAACTTTGGATGTACGATCGAAAAGCGGGATCTATCTCACTGGTCTTAAACGGATTCACTTTCGTAGACGGAATCCTTTTGGAGGAAAATCCGTCGGGGATAGAGGAGTCGGTTATTTTTACGGAGACTTCCAAATTTAGAATTCTAAGGGCTTTTATCTCAGGTAAGAACGAAGGAAAATCGGAAGTTCTCTTTGAAAACTTGCCCGGTTTAGCGGATGGACTCGAACGGGATGCGGAAGGACGGATCTGGACAGGAATCATTAAGCGAAGATCCGGTCTTATCAACTTTGTTCATGGTAATCCCTGGATGAAGTCCGTCCTCCTCTCTCTTCCGCAATGGCTTTTGCCGATCTCTAAAAAAACGGGCTTTCTCGTTCTGGACTCGAAAGCAAAGAAGGCTTTATATTACTCTTTGCATGACGGCTCCAAGATTCGGGATATTTCCGTCGCTGTTCCCATCGAAGGAAGAGTCTATTTTCCTTCTTTCGATCGATCCTCAAGAGGATTGTATTCTCTTGCGATCTCCGAGTTGAGACTGAGGGAATGAAACGCCCTTTAAACGAAATTATTTTTCAGAATGATTGATTAGGAAGAATATTAAATTTATTTAATATTATTAAAGTTCTTGCCTGGCATAAGGCCGAGAAATTCCGGCTTTAATGCGAGGAAAGTCGGAAAAATAAGGCGTATTCGAATATTCGGTGTGATTTGCGGGAGAAAGTATTAACCTATGTTAATGACAATCCTAAGAAAGTTCAGGAAGATTATTGAAACCGTTGAAACCACTTTCACATGTGAGAATTAAATGGAGAAAAATATGGAATTAATTGTGCTGTTAGCGCGAATTCTTTTCGGTGCTATTTTTATTGTTGCGGGGCCGGGACATTTCTCTTCGGAAAGGATAGCCCATGCCGCGCAACTAGGAGTCCCGCTCGCTTCTATCATGGTTCCTCTTTCGGGTATGATCGCCTTTCTTGGGGGTTTGAGCATTGTTTCGGGGTTTAAGGCAACCTGGGGTGCCTGGTTAATCGTGTTATTTCTCGTACCAGTCACGGTTATGATGCATCAGTTTTGGAACGCCACGGATCCCACGGTTATCCGTGTTCAACAAGCAATGTTTATGAAGAATCTTGCGATGCTAGGCGGAGCTTTGCTAATTACTCATTTCGGATCGGGACCGTTCAGTTTGAAAGAGTGAGTTTCTGCCCATTCAATAAAGGCGGAATTCGACAGGTTTGAATATTAGAGAGAGTAAAAATAATCTTTCCTAATATTCAAACTTATAATTCTAAAATACGGCGCTGATGCGATGGCTAAATATTAGGGGGTTGTAAATAGTCGCTCGAACTTTAAGGGCACTATCTGCAATTCCAGCTTTAAATATTTTTCTATTCAAAAAGTATAAAACTTAGAAATAGATATGATGAGAGTCCGTACTTATTTTTTTTAAAGATTTAGCGAATTCTTAATCGAAAGCCACAATTCTCGCTTTTAACACTTTGCTAGGGCAGCGGACGGCATCGCCATAATCCTTGATATTTTTTGGTCACAATCTTAATCGGTTAGGAGAGCTTTTCTTTTTATCTTTAAATGTGCGAAATATTCAGAACGTTATCCCTATGCTTTTGCTATTTAATTAGAACTTTTATCTAAAAATGAGACTTGACGATTGAATTATATTGCTATAATCTGAATAAAAATGCAGGTTTTATCGTATGTCTAAAACGATTACTTTGCGTATTGAAGATTCAATTTATGATATATTCAAAAAAGCGGCGGAAGGGGAGAGGCGCACTATTTCAAATTTCGTTGAAAATGCCGCAATCCAATACTTGGCGAATGAGTTTTATGCTTCTGATGAAGAGATGGATGAAATTCTTTCGGATAAACAGCTTATTACATCTTTGAAAAAGGGGCTTAAAGAAGCAACTCAAGGAAAATATAAAGTTGTCCGCTGAATATAGAATTGCGGAAACCGAATTATTTCAAAGTAAGCTTAAAGATCGCCAATTCTCTCATCTTCAAAAAAAATTGACGGATTACGCATACCCCATTCTAAAAAAGAATCCATTTTTTGGGCCGAATATCAAAAAGCTGAAAGGCGAGTTTGACGGTCTCTATAGATACCGTATTGGTAAGTATCGTTTATTCTATTTGATTAAAGATAGCGAACTATTAGTCATCTTCGTCGATATTGATAAGCGAAAAGACGGCTACAGGTAAAAGCGATCGCCTCGCACAACTACGTAGCTTCCGTTCCACTAAGGCTCGTTCGCTCCAAGTTTCGTCACATTCTGCTTTGTAACTCGCCTCGCGTGCGTCGAATTCCGAAGCTACTCTTAATAATGTCCTGAAAGTTTCGCATAATTCTCTTTTTTGACTTGATTTCAACACGTATATTGATTTTATTCTCGTGGCTTAAAGTCGATCTCCGATTTCCATTATCGGTGAGACTTGAGTCATGGAAGAGGCTTCGCGGACATGGAGTCTTTCGTTTATTATTGGTTAGGATAAAATGAGCCGTACGTTAAATGTAATTTTTTCTCCCACAGATTCTCAAGGAAACTCTATCATCTATGTCCCCAACCAATCGGGAGATCTGGTATCCTCTGGCGAAACATTCCAGATTCAGCTCGTGAATACTAGCGGGCAAGCTATCCTGTTAAAAAAGGGAGATCCCGTTGGTGATCAGGCGATCCCCCCTAATTCTTTTTTACTCGGCATATTCCTTCCGGAAGTTTTTACTACCTCCGATTTGGACGCGATTGCGGTTAGCCCTCAGGAGAATTGGAAGATAAAATGCTTTTCGGATGACGGAATCTACTTAATGCTCGCCCCGGTTTCGGATACAAGTATTCCGGCAAATGGAAGTCTTACGCTAAAACTTTCAGGATTCAAAACTTCCTCTCCTCGTCAGATTCCTCAACCCTTGAATCTTAACTTGTATAATTTGGATGCGTCTTTTGTCGGCGATGGAATCTATTCAACGCAAGCCGAAATACTCCAGGTGCCAAAGCAGGGGAACAAGGATTTGATTTTAATCGCAAATGCCGAAAATTCCCCGATCGTCTATTTGACTCCCTCCGATGCGCCGGTAAATAATACAAACTCCGTCAGTTTCTATTTGACCAATCGGGATCCTAATGCGGCTCAAATACCGGCCACGGCGAACGTCTCCTATATTAGGATTTCCTTTGATACCGGACAGGATTTGGGAGATTTGACCGGCGCTGCCGATGCGGAACTCGCAAATATTTCGCTGATACGGGAATACCAGAATTTATTTTCCCTTTCCGTGGAAAGAATTCGGAACATTCCCACCTGGAAATTTACCGCAAGTACGGACGTTTTTCTCAACGGAGGGAGCAATGATCGTTTAGAATTCCAGCTGGATAATCTAGTCAGTCATATCCAACCCGGGATCGCGAATGTTTATTTAGAGTTTTTTAATGTACCAGGATTTAACGACGGTTATGCGACTTTCTCCCTACAAAAAGAACTCCCTGCCGCGGTGATTAGCGCCTTTTTTATCTCGCCGTCGCAGCTTGCTTACGGGGATTCCATCACGCTGCAATGGCAGACACAAGGAGCCGGATATTGTACCTTAAGTACGAATATCGGCAGTCTTTCGGATCAGAACGGCCAAACGATCCAAGCCTATCAGACTTTTCCTGCAATGGAATCGGGCCTGAAAGTCACCCCTGTTTTGCCTCAATTACAAAAATATAATTCACCTATTTTGTTCTCGGTCGAAATTTCCGCGTTTACGCAAGACGGGCGTAGTAATAATAAGCAGGAGGGTGTTTTGATCGAACCTGTGGCCTGCTCGTTGGCGTCTTCCGTGACCGGTCCGATTAAAGTAGGAGATTCGGTTCAGTTAAGTTGGAGTTCTCAATTCGCCCATTCTCTTTCGATCGATCAGGGGATCGGAAATGTAGCCGCGAGCGGTTCAGTTAACGTTTCTCCTTCGCATGACACGACATATACGCTCACTGCTCAGGGATTATACGGTCCGATCACTTCTGCGGTTACCGTGAAGGTGCAATCCGTTAAGATTAACCTTTTTCAGGCGAATGTGTCCAGCGCCAAAATCGGCGATCCGATCGGCTTCTTATGGGATACGGAATTCGCGACCACCCTCGATATTAACGGAATCCAATTGCCGTCCGGTAAAGGAAGCATCGACCTTTTCTTAAGTCGTTCGACCGAAGTCTTCACTTTAACCTGTAACGGGGGAAATGGTCCTGTCTCTCAATCCATTTCCATAACGGCAACGGATGGAGTCGAGATCACTAGCGTCGGAGGTTTATGGGAATCGAATAAATTTTATTTTGAAGAAGCGAAAGCGGTTTTCAATTGGACAACACTTCGCGCCGTTTCTTGCCAAGTCACCGTTAACGGGGGAGTGGTCTCCACTGCGCTTTCGGGAAGCGCTTCCGTAGGCGCAGGGAATGGCGACTCCCCGCAAAGCACTACATTCGTTGTGACAGCGCAAGGGCCGGGAGGTCCCGTTTCCCAAGCTTACACCGTGGTCCCGCCGTACGGCGTTTGAATCGATTTCTCTCTCTCGCTACTTACATTGCGCCCGTGGCCTCAACATCGAAGGACTGCGTTAGCGATGTCCCGTCTTTTCCTTGGCAGACTAAGGTGAAGGTTTGGTAACTGTTTATGGGAAAATCGGCAGATCCCGAATTGGCTACTTTAGATCCGTTCAGAGTTACCGAGATTGCGAAGGCTACGTCCCAACTAATCGTAACGGGTTCCCCGATTCCAACAACGTATGCGCTGGGCCTAAAATAGTTGATCACTAAGACGTCTACGGTTACGACTACGGAAGAAGTTACCGTGCGCAATCCGGTGGCCGTTAAGGTGTATTGAGTCGTATTTTTGGGGGAGACGACAATATCTCCCGAGTCTTTGACGGTACCGATTCCCGGATCGATCGTCAACGTCCTTGCATTTTGGGATGTCCAGCTTAGCGTGACGGAGGTCCCGGGCGGAACCGGATTCAGGTTGGAAGCCGAGAGATTGCAGCCGGGCGGAAGAATTTGGATGCCTAATTCTTTACTGCTACTTCTTCCATCTAAGCTAAACGCATGCAATGAAATGGAAAAGACGATCCCTCCGGAAGCCGGAATCACTGCAGGCGGAACAGGGATGATTTTTATCCCCGACTCGAGAGTCGGAAAGGATTGAAAGGCCGGGATTATCTGGTTATTTTCGTCAAGCAGACTTCCGGTGGCCGCTTCCAAGGTGCAATAAGAAGCTCCTTCCGTTTCCCATTGCAACACGATTTCAGTACCCCCGACAATCGCGTACGACGAAGCGAAAAAGCCGGTAATAATCGCCTCGGGATATTCCTTTGTCAATGTAAAATCGGAATAACCGTCGTTGTATCCAGGAATATTATAATATTCTATATAACATTTCGCGATTCCGGGCGATAGATGAGTGACCAGCTTCTGGATATCGAATTCGATCCTATCGTTACTTCCACCGTTTAGAAAAACATCGGTTGCCGCGGTAAACTTCCAGGTAGGAATTTGACCGATGCGTTCGAAATTTAACGTAAAGCCGTTTTCGTACGCTCGTTGGATATTTACGGTTATTCCTTCCAAATCCGCGGCTTCGGCTATATCCCCCATCCCATTGCCGGTATCGAAGGAAATTCTAATATACGTTTGGTTCGCTTTAGCCGGAATCGCGTTGAGCGAGCGACCCGAATTCAGAATATAAAAATTGATACTATTCTCGCTGTTTGCGGTATTCCCGCCCGGAGTGATAAAGACTATGTTCCCGTCGATCGTTCTCGATTCGATGCTAAGATCCTTATTTCCTTTTTTCGGGACCTGTTGGATGAATATGTCGAAGTCGTATTCTCCGGTACCTACGGCCGAAGCGTCCACGTTCAATACGTTGATCGCAAGTTTTTGCGGAATTTGCCTCGGAGCGGCGACAAAACCGATTAAAGTGAGCGAGATGACTCCTCCGGCCGGGAGCGTCGAATCACTGGCAGGGCAAATTACTAGGTAATTCCCGTCGTCCGTAAACGACTTTAGCTTCCAGTTCGCCGGGGAATTCAATCGGATGGAAGGAAGGGAATCCGCTCCGATGCTCTCCGGTAGATAGACGACGAGCAGGGAAGCCGCTCCCGAAGTTTGTCCGTCGGGTACGGGCTCGCCGCCTTTCAGCGAAATCGGTGCACTTCCGTTATTCGTAATTGTTAAGGTAAAATAATTTTCGGCAGAAACGGACTCACCGTCCGCATTCGGAACGTATAATATTCCGTTCTGATTCGAGTCCACGGGCGATAAGGAAAGCGCTAGGCGGTTAGTTGCAGTGATAGTCATAAAGTTTATTCTCCATTAGAATTTTGTTTCGGGTCGGCAGCTTTTATTTTTAGCCATCCTTCTCTAAATAGCAGGGTACCGGAAAAATTCGTTTCAGTGTGGACTTTCTCGATCGGCGAAAAATTTTGCCAGGAGCCGGATTCCTTTTCCACCCAGGCCCAGTCCGTTCCGGCTATAAGCGGTATAGGGACTTGAAGATGGTCCGATGGAGTCAAAACGGGCGCCGTTTGAAACGTTACGCTCATCTTTTCCAACGCCGGTGCATAATGATATCTCGGGATATCGATTCTTTTTTGAGGAACGATTCCTGTTGTTGCGTGAATCGGTGCCCTCGGGTCGACGAGAAGTAAAACCGTTATAGGATCCTCCGCCGGATCCGGTTTAAGGGTGATCGTCGTTTCCGAAGGGATGGTGATCGTCGAATCGGAGCCGTCGGTATGCGAGGAGTAGAAAACGGAGAAATCCGTTTTGCCGTCTTTTTCAGGATAAAAGCCGAGTAATCCGTCTTGGTATTGTAAGGCGCTTCCTAATCTAAGAGGAAAGGTAACTTGGGTAAAGCTCGCAACGTCGCTTTGGTTCTGATCGCTAATATTATAATGTAGCGAGGCCCAGCTTTGATTTTGAATCGGATTTCCTTTTAATTCCATCTTTAATTTCGCCCGCACGACGGCGATCGGCCGACCGATGAATTGAATTAAGCTCGTAGTCTCGCTATAGTTCTGCGGCTCTATGAATTGCAGGGATTTGTCCAGTGTGCTTATGAACGATTCCAGAAAGGATTCGTCTCTATTTAGAATACTAGATACGAATTCCAGAATATGCGAATTTTTGAATACTTGATTCATCTTTTGCGAAAAATCCGCATCCTGAACTCGTATCGTTGTTATGGGATCCCTGCCCGGGGCGCTTTCGAAAAAAATGCCGCTGCCATCGTAAGCTGCGATCGACCCTAACGGGTTTCCGTCTTGGTCGTATATAACCAGACTTCCATCCAGATAGTTCGGCAGGATCCAGCCATGGATCGGTGAGTTGATACTGTTCATTTCTTCCGAGTCGTCGTACGTCGATAACCAACGAAACAATAATCTCGCGGGCTGAACGAAACGCGGAGGAAGGAAAGCGGGATAAATATCGTTTTGAACGGAAAGGCTGCGGGAGGCTACCGTAGGCGGGGTGTCATAATCCCGGTATTGACCGAAAGCGTCGATCACCCTAAGCTTCTGGATGCGTCCAAGCCCGCATCGGATCGGGTTAAAGTTGATTTCCGGCAGAGGATTGGCATCGTTCGTCCCACCGACAAAGTCCCGTATTTTTTGGTTGAATGTCCTTTCGAGTCCGCGCGCCAGAGGATCATTTATCTGAAATTGCATTTCTTGGGATTGCATACCCAACGCTTCGTTGAATCCGGAAAGCGCCTGCGACAAAACCGGAATATTCACGGCCTGTTCGAGGATCTTCTGAACGATCGGGTTGGAGGAATACTTTTGATAGTCACTAACCCGATCTTTCAAATTCTTAATCGCTTGGGGAGTCAGTATCGTAGCGCCGGTATAGTTTTGTTCCTGCCCCAATCCTTCTCCGCCGTACTTTAAATCCGTTTCTCCGTCGGGAAGTTTACAATTCTTTTGAATGAAATCGGGGATATAGTTGGGCAGCGCGACTCCTTGAGCGACCGTTTCAATCGTCTGATACGGCCGGAATGCAAAATTCCATTGGAGTAGAATCGGATGCCAAGGACGATCCCATGTATTAAATTGTAATGGGGAAGGTACCACGCCTGACGTACTATGATTCTTGTAAAATGAATCCGATCCACTCGAGTCGAATTCGCTTCGTAATTGTTTTAAGATGTCCGAGATGGAAGATGCTTCGCTCGCTTTCAGAACGACTCCCCATTGACTTTTATCCAAATAATACGATTCGGAGAGAACTAGGTTGGGTAAATTTCCTAAAGGAAGATTGGAAATGTCGGAGTACTTGGGCAATTGGCCGGATGCAACCGCATATGATTTTGCCGAAAAGCCGAACTGGAATGTCGTGATCGTTTGCGAGTCGAGTCGGCAGAGCAATTTACCGGTTTCGGAAAACGCACCGTCGAATCCGTACCGACCCGAGGGTTGAAGATCTTTACCGGAAATTAATACTATCGGATCATTGGGTTTGTAAAATCGCGGGGCTTCGATCGCCTTTAGGGAATACTGCTTTCCGATCTCATCCGTAATTTTTTGCGAAAGGGACCGGATTTCGGAAGTAAGCGCGGAGAGATTCCCGTTCAGAACTTGAAACTGCGACTGGTCGCCGGTATTCGCTTCGATGAATTGTCTTATATCATTCGAACTTACCGGAGGCGGGTTCCCGGTTGCAGGATACAAAGACGCAATGAACTTATACCAATCCGCAAATACCTGTTTTTTTATGGAAAGGATCTGTGCGGAATTTTGGTCCGCTTGTATTTGATATCGATTTAATTGATTGAGATCTTTAGAGACTTGCTCCGATAATCCGGTTGCGTCTTCGGTTTTAGGGTCGGCAGGAACGACGGTCCATACTGTTTCCGTCTGTTTAGTTCCGAAAAAGCTTTTATGCAATACTCGTTCCAGTTCCGCCATTGCTCCAACGTCGGTTAATTTATCCAAATATCCGATTTGTAAAGCCTCGATGAAACGTTCCAACTGGCTCCGACTCAACTCCGGTATTTGGATCAGGCCGGAAAGAAGGCTGGCTAATCCTTCCGAGTTCGTATTGGCAAGAGCGACCTGAGTCGCGCTCAAATCCGTTTTGGAACTTATGTAATTCGTCGACGGATTCCATTTTACGTCTCCTAACATTCCGACGCATACCATCCGGGAAATGGAATCGATCTGGGTTTTTTCGGGGAGTTCCCAATGGAAGGCGTCTAACGTTTTAGCAAGATCGCCGGAAGAATGAATAGGATCATTATTTTGATCGCTGTACCATCCAATGACCGCATAACTGATCGAATAACTCTCCGGGTTAAAATTGACCTGATCGGCGAATGTATCCTGAAATCCGAATACGGTTTTACAATTCGGATAGTACGAGGCGAACCTAGGCTCCCCGTATCCGATCGCTGTAAGAGGAGTTAATCTTTCTATATTCGGGTCCGGACTTTCGGACCATTTTTCCAATTCGATCGCTCTTCCCATATATCGAAACGGCGGGTTCGTTTGAGAGAAGGTGAAATTGCCGTCTTTATTGAAAGGAATATTCGTATGATCGTAGTACGTATTTGCGTCCGTCGATAGGAAATCGGATTCTACGATCCAGGATTTTTGCGTCGTTTGCGACCCGTCTCCATCCAGGCTCGTTAGTATTCTCGTGACCATCCATCGATTCGGTACATTCGGAAACTGAATCGATTCGGCGCCCGTGTCCTTATTTTTTATCTGCATTCCCTGCGTGAGTGCATCCGGTAGAGCCCAATGAAGATGAACGCCTATTTTTAACGGCAGGCTTTCGGTTTGAAACGGTTTGTTTACGAACAGATCACTAAGGTTCGGTCCTTGCGGTCCACCCATATACGGTAATGTTACGAAGTTCGCAGTCGCCGGTGCGGTAAGCGAAGCCCGCTGTTCCGAATCTTCCTTCCCTACGCACATCGCATCCAAATCGACCGGGACGAGTAAAAAAGAGGAGGTATTATTTGTCTGGGCCATCGATCGTATCACTCCTGTGTTTTGAGAAAGCTGATCTTATCTACGCCTTCCACCATCTGCATCGCGAATTGAGCGGAAGTAAGCTGATCGGCGGTGACGTTCAATTTTTGCGCTATTTCGTTCGCAAGAAGGTCTATATTTAGAACGCCGTCATGATCCCGGAAAGGAATATTATTTAAAATTAAAGTAGTTTCCAAATCTCCGTTCGGATCCCTGAGTTCCTTGCTGAAGGTCTGATCGAAATCCAATCCGAAATGAACTCCCTCCGAAGGAAGTTGGATATCCACTTGAAGTAATTCTCCCGCAAAAAGGCAAAGTATCACGTCCTTAGAAAGATGATCCATGCGCAGGCAGGTGAGCTGGTCGGTCGCTAGATTGTTTGCATCTTTCTGCGGAGTGGCGTAACCTCTGATTTCGAGATTGGGCCAGCCTGCAACTGCGGACGATCTCAGGAGTACTCCTGCGATTTTTTGAGGAACTAGAGGAGAAGGATTCGTACCGGGGGATGATTTCCTGACGGTCAACGAGGTTTGCGCGGCGGATTGACGAATCGAACTCGCAGTTTTTTGGTCGCTTGCAAGATCTCCCGCAGTAGAGCGGCCGATACTAAATGCTCCGTCGATTAAGGAATCCACCCAATTGGTATCCAGTTCGAAAAAACGAATCGATTCCATCGGAAGCATTCGCTCGTCCGGTACGAGATAGGAAAAGGGGACTCCGATTAATAGGGAGAGTTTTCCCAACCAATCGTTTATGATATCCTGCCAATCGGATCCGCTTGCCGCATCGGAGGCTGCGAAGGATGGATCTCCGAAAAGTCGGCTGATCAAAGCTTTTTCCGCCGCTAAAATATCCTGTCGTTTTTGGGAAAGTTTCCAACGGTAGAGCGCCATAGAAAAGGAACGGCTTTGCAATCCTAAGAGTCGACCTAACTCCCATGCGGCCGAATAGGACAGGGTAAAGACTCCATTATTAGAATCGTATAAAGTCAGTTCGTCGGAAGTGGATGCAGGAAAAGTCATCGTTATAGGAACCGAATAGGGAACAAGCGGCCCTCGATACCAGGACACGGTCTTATCCCCTTGTCGTAAGCGGTGGGGCAGAGGTAGATGGCCCGACTTTACCATGTTTTGAGCGATCATAGAAAGCCCAGGGAGGTCCGGCAAGCGCGGCGTTGAAGGATTTCGATTCAGATTGGATACTAAATGCTTGAACGTAAATTGTTCCGACTCGGCAGAAAAACTCCACTTGCTCAAAAGAACAAGAGTAACATTTCCCGTCGAATCCGGAGCGTAGCGGGAGTTTATTACAGGATCATAATATCCTTCCAAAGAAACGAGATATGCAGTGCTAACCGAACCGGGTTTTCCGATGCGGTTTCCTACTACTACGGCAAATTCTCCGGGCCCGTCCTCCGTCGCAGTGGCCTTATCCGAAGTTTCGACGAGTCGGACGTGCGTGAGTCGGTTTATTTCGCTTTCCAGAGGAATAATCGAATCCAAGATTTTTCTCGAGATGCTGAGAGTTTGACACGAATCCGAAGCGCTGTCTCCCGATTCCAGCGGCCATCCCAGGTTTCCGATCGTCACCGTATCCGTTTTCACTTGTGAGAATTCGGAGGAATCGATTAAGAGTACGGCGAGCCAGGGAGTACCGCTGGTTTCCGTCCCTGCAGTTCTTTCCCAAGGTAAGGTGGACTTGGAAATCACGATATGTGGTAAACAATTGGAAAAGTCTCCGAAACTTCCGTCCGGAGGAAAGCAAGCGACAATCTCTTCGGACGCGATCTTGAATCGTTCTCCTCTAACCGATAGAGTCTTGGTTTCGGAAAACGAGTCCGTGTCTCCGAAGCCCAGATCGACTTGGTGTTGTATTTGGATCGTGTAATCACCAGATTTTAAATCCGGGCGATGATACTGTATAAATTCCGCTGTTCTGTTATCTGACATGAGTTCTCTCGTTAAGAATATATTTTCGGAGGGATCAAGAATGCGTTATCGGAACCCTTCGAAAGGTTCGATAAATCGAAATCTCCCGGTGCAAAGCCGAAGGCGGAAAATAAGGCCGATCTCGCATCTGCGGTTTGAGAGATCGTCGTAATAATCTTTTCTCTTCTTTGTTCCGGATTTAGATTTCCTAGATTCGGTTCCGTCACGGTTTCCCAATCATAGGCGTTTAGGATCGGGTCGTCCGCGAACTCCAATCGGAATACGGGGATACTAGCGGTGACTGCCGGGTTCGGAATCGGTTTAGGAGCGATTTCATAACCCATTAGAATTCCTGAAAGTATCGCTTTTGAATTCAGGTCGGCACTTATCGACTGACCCCAAAGGGAATCCGGCACGTTCTTATAGAGCGGTATTAAAACGAAATCTCCTTCCGCGCTTTCCCCGTCCCTAGTGATGGTAATCGATGCCGCCGAATTTAGAATGTCGGAACTTTTTCGATTCATCGGGGCGATTCCGAACGTAGGATTCTCGCTAGTAAGAGTATCTTTTCCGAAAGAGGTCTTTCTCAATGGAATCGAAGTCGCAAAGGAAAGATGTAATGTGTGCGGGTTGATCACCCACTGCACTTTCGACGAAGTATCCTTGCTTAGATCTTTGACGATTCCCGATGTCGCGGTTATTTCGAAACCACGGGTTTGTCCGTCCTGTTGCGGCAAGAAGGACGTTTTAAATTCCGACCATTTGATCGGATCGGGATGTTGTCCGCTGTCGCCGAAGCTGATCGAGAATGAAACGATCCATAGATGAATTTCCGCGACTCCGCTAAAATCCGGCCCCCAGAAATGTATGTCCGCACCGATATGGACGGTGATCGTGATATGTATCGTATAGAACAGTAGGTCTATCGAGAATCGATAAGAAACTCCGATATCGACTCCGCAATCCGCGTCGTAATGAAAGGGTTTCCAACGAAGTAGAAAATCGACGTAAGCCGAAAACCAAGCGCTTAAATCCCCGCAGCTCCAGACGGCTTCCAGTCCGCCACCCGCCATTAGATATCCGGGAGTGAGAGCAAAATAAGAATATCCTTGAATGCTAATATTCGATCCGATTTGCCAATAAATGCCTAGACGCGGTACGTTCGGATAATGGGACGGAACTTGGAAACTCGGATGGTATCCTCCGAAAGTCACCACGAAATCTCCGGCGTGATCCCCCCCGAGCCAGACGAAGTACGCGAATCCTCCCGTTAAGTGACAATCTTTCGACAATACGTAGGAACTCGGCGTCAATTGCGCGCTGATTCCGAAGAATCCGTTTTGAGGATCGAAAGATGCCTTGAGCGCCATTTGAGCTTCGGCTATGGGATTCGAAACACCTTGCGGAATCGTCAAGGTGGATAATCCGACGAGATCCAATTCGAAATGATCGCCTAACTGGGCAGTGGCGAGTGCGAACGAATCGATCATCTGGAATGTCAGAAATCGTATACCTGCCGCAAACCAATATTCGCCCGACTTCGGAACGGTGATCCGATTTTCATCCAAATACTGAAGCATCGCAACCGGATCGGAATTCGCGGAAGATTCCGAGCCCTCCGCAATCTGCACGAAGGGAAAATTCCGTATTTGATCCACGTCGGGAACATTCAGAGTAAAGTTATAACCGAATCCGCCGGCTAAGCCCATTACATAGAAGTAAGGAGGTCCACCGAGCGGCTGGGAATAATCCAGATACACGAAGAAGGAAACCGTTCCGTTCCGGTTCGAATACGCGCCTAACGCGGAAAGTTCAAATTGCGTGAGGCCTAGGATCGCCTGCCCTTCGTACAATCCTTCTGCAGCTTTCAGGAATCCTCCTCCGATCGTAACGGGCGGATTGGAATAAGTTATGCTTAATCCTTCGAGCATGAAGCTAGGTTGAAAATGATCGAATGGACTCGTAACACCTAATCCGGCTAAGCCGATTTCTATACCGCCCATACTTAGGTACGCATCTAAGAGAAACGTGACTTTCGAGTTTTCAAATCGGACTCCGATTCTTTGCAAGGTGACGGAACCGAGATGAATATTCAGCGCGAACCATTTGGTTTTATCGACCGTACTCCGCTGCGCAGGGGTGATGGGATAATTCGGCGGAAGCGGAGTGGCCGGATCGACCGGAAAATTATTTCCAGCACCTCCTACGGGTGGCCCGTCCAAAGGCAGAGCGAGCGACATTACGGAGCTTCCGAGTTGTACGTGCGTGGAAAAGTTTTTTCCTTTATCGATATCCTTAACAGGAGGGATTAAGGCACCTTGCGGCAATCGATTGACGAGAGTGCCGATCTCATTCTGGGTGAATTTTCTAGAGGCGATCGCGCAAGCGATGGATTGCAATTTCATCGCTTGTATGGAGTTGATTTCCGAGCCGACCAAAGGAAAACTAGCCGCATCAATATTGATCTCCACTTCGAAATCGAGTATATAATCCCAATACGTATTCGGAGGAGATTGATACGTTCCTGAGTTGATGGAAGTTAGATAATCCTGCATACTTCCTAAATACGTATCCGCAGGATCGTTTTTTTCCGCAAAGAAGCTGAACCTTCCTAACAACGTGGTCCCGTCGTAAACGGCTCCGGATGTGATGAAATATTTGTTCGCGTTGCCTACGTTGAATTCGAGATAGAACTGCTGTAAATTCAGATCTCCTACCCACATCGGGAGGTCGACACCGATCCAGCTTCCGAATTTTTCGATAAGCTTCCCGAACGGAATCGGCGTATTCTGTTGTTGTAATTTAAAGTTCCATTCTGTAGACGGTTTTCCGGTTTGCAAAGAGAGGCTCGAATCGTACGTTCCCGAAAGCACAAGACCGACTCCACCCACGTCCAGAGTAATGCTAATACTTGCCGTACTGGAATAAATGCCTTTCGTCGGATCGGTAAGTTTGCGCTGGGCTTGAAACGAATCTATCTTTAAATCCAATCCTGAAAAGAATTCGATCGTATCCGAAGATCCGCCCTGGATGTTAAATTCTTTCGTTTTAGGCGTGATTTTTACGTCCAGATTTTGGATCGTAAAGTCCGGAAGTTCGAGCGGTATATGAATTTCATGTAATAGTTGATCGATCAGCCAAGATACGTTGATCTGCGGAATCTGTACTTCGATGCTGAGGGAAGTCCCCCAGTCGATCTCCACATCCAGATTCCAATTGCCGATTAAAAGAATCCCAACGATCGAGCCGGTACTGCTAGGATCGCCGGATGGATCCCCGTCGGGAGGACCATATTCCCCTTGGATTCCGAGTTGGCTGAGTACGACAGGAAGGTTCCCGCCGAAATCGATTTCCCAATCGGTAGTGCAGTCTATTTCGAATGAAAATGAGGAATCCTTAAAATTCCCATCCAGTTCAAAATCGACTATATCGATGTCGGGAAGTTCTTTCGTGGAAAAGAAACGGTTGATCAGCTCTCCGGCATTAAGGCTTTGGTCCGCCTTCATGGATACGAAAAAACCGCCGGAGGAAGGATCTAGAGATGTGTAAAATTCCGTTCCGCCTAAAATCCAATCTCCCGCGATTGAGAGCGTAGAGGTCGCGGAATCCGAACCTTGCGGATAATATCGGTTCCAAATAAGCGTTGGAGTGATCTGTACTTTATCATGAAATAAGGAAATCGGTTTTTCAGTCGTTATGTGAAACTCAAGAGTATCCAATCGCATCGGAGAAATGGAAATTCCTAGCTCCAGATAGTTCAGAGTAAGCTGACCTAACTCATGCCCCGCCGGCAGCATTGTAGCCAAATCGGAAAGACCTAATAAATTTTCGATTTCGGAAAGAGTAATTCCTTTATCAAAAATTCCTAAAATACGAGCGCTCGTAGAACCGATTCCGGTTTGCACGATCAGATCGAGACCGCTTCCTTCCGAACCCAGATAAACCTCGAAAAAGAATCCAGGAGGAGCTCCACTGATGTTCTCCAATCCGGAGTAAATACAAAGTCTTCTCAGTTCTATCTTTAGTCCGCCGATACTTACGGAAGGATACAGCTTCGTAGTAACGTCTTGAAGGCTATGACCGATGAGTGCGCTCCCGGATCCTTGGTCGTCTACTCCGATGACACCGAAAATGGAAAGCGTGTTCAGATCCGGCCGAATGAGTTTGACCTCGTCCCAAAAATCCCCTTCGGCCTTGATCGTCGAAGAAAAATTGAATCCGGCTCGTAGGAGTTCCAGGCCTAATGTGGGATCCGAGGAGAGAGTCGTAAGAAGTTGCAGTCCGGGCGTTTCTGCCTCTTCGTTTTGCACCCGCCAAAAATCGTAGGAACTAAATCGGGTTTGAATATCTTGGAACGATATTTTTCTAAGGAATGATTCCTGGGCTCCTTCCGCGAGCATATCCGTTTGGTAATTCACATACGGGGGAAGATAAGGATATAAGGAAAGGATGTCCCATTCGGTGGGCAAACCTTGAAAATCGATGACGCATTCTATAACGGTTTCGGTGGGTTTGGTGGAATCCCTAGATGCATAAAATTGAATTTGCGCTCCCAAATTCTGGAGCTGTATTCCCTTGTTTTGGAAGGGGATCAGATCGATTTTACCACTTACCGTAAAATTGCCGGTCGATGTGTCCTGCGCACCTACTTGAATGGAGCCGAGTTTTAAATGGTCCACATTGAACACAGTATTCCAAATCTTCGGAAGGTGGTCCTGTCCGAGGAAGTTTTGGTCGATGAGAAGATCTCCCGCCGTATTTTTTGTACGGTTAAAAAGATCCGTCAGAAGTTTCAGAGCAAAGGTTTGGGTTTCTACAGTAGGCATGGTTAAGACTGAAGTACTTTAATTAATTTGGCAAAGGTCGTTTTGATCGGTTCCGGGATTTGGTTTTGGATCTGATCCCCGAGTATGATTCCGCTTTCGTCGTCGAACTTAAATTTATCGTACACCGGTTTACCCGTACCTGCGGTTACGAAGGTTCGCACCGCGCCCGGATCTTTTTTTTTCTTTTGCTTTGCGTCTTTATAACCGGGCGGAAACGCTTTGAATGGTGCAAAATCCGCCGCGGTGCAATCGATGGGTGGCACGGTCTTCGCACAATCCCGAAATAATCTGTCCAAGAACCTGGATATCAGAGAGGCATTGTATTCGTATTTTGCCAAGGGATCCAAGAGAGAGACCTTCCAATCCACAAACTCTTCTAAAATTAGAAATTCATTATAATCGAAGCTTTGGCTTTGCGCGTCGTACCAATGATCGAACACTTTCTTCCCGCCGTGATAGACCTTATAGCGCATCATGTGTGCGGTCGGTAGCGGAAATTCCTTGAAATTGGCAAGGGGCTTTTTAACGTCCCCTCGATCCGCGGGCGCATCGTCGGAGTCGGCTCCGGTATACCAGACTGTCTGTGCGGGAAGCATGTATGCCGTGATTTTGGCCGTGAGTCCTTCGATTTTCCTTTTTCTCTGACCCGTTTCGATCGCAAGCTGCTCGGTATTACAATGTTTGCTTCCCGATACGAAATTTTGCGGGATATCCGGGCCTCCATCTCCATGACCGTAGAGATGGCACCATTCTTGATCGGTTATGACTCTCAGGGCTTGAGATCCGCCTTTGGGGACGGGCAGATTTTTGAAATAGGGAGTCGCTTCCTGATACTTATCTAAAATTTCAGTCTTTAATACCGTGTCTTTTTGAGCGAGGTAATTGGTTAAATCGGTGGCAGGGAGACTGCTTCCGGAATCGCCGGGATTATTCTGAGTAAAGTATGCATCATAACCCGTCTTGAATGTGTCTCCGGATTGGTCTTTCTTAAATTTTTTATTAAAAAGAAATTTGCCCATGACGGTTCCGGCGTTTTCTCTCTCCATCGATTGTCTGTGGCTTAACTTGACTCCGGACGCGTGCTTAGCGTCTTCGCTCCCTTTCATTTTTTTCCTGGTCAAAAGTTGCTTCCCGATATATTTAAAATTCTTAATAGGTGTTTCGAATACCCTTGGAGGGTCATAGCCGGCTAGAGGTTTGTTCTTTCTTTTTACATCCGCTCCCTTGAATCTCTTGAAATAAAAAATAGGAGGAAATTGATTGGAAGATTTTTTGATAGGCGGAACGGTTTTATTCTTTATAATTCCGTAAAGCATCGCTTCCGCATCCTTGGATAGCCATGCAGCCGGTTCGTATGTCGAAGAAGGTGTATTGGTTTTGAAGACTCGATCGGCTTTGGTGGACACGATCGCAGATTTATCTTTTGCTTCGATCGGCAATCCGATCGCATAAGCAATGAATGAATTTCCGCTCCAAAGAATCACATTTTCATTTACGTTATCCGCTCTTCCCCTTCCTCCGACGCCTCCTCCACCCAGACTCGGGATAAAACGTCCCAGTATCGCGGCGAGTACGCCCGCTTGGTCGACCCAGTAATACGGGGTTTTGTTGGCCAGACTCGCCGGTACGGATTTGGTAAGGGCTCCCACAGTTGTTGCTTTCAACGATAGGGCATCGATCTTTACCGGATCTAAGCCGGAAGACTTTTTGATGGTAAGTGCGGTCGCGAGTAAAGCGTCGTATTCTTTTATCGTCCCGTCCAGCCATCGCAGCAAAAAGAGTCCTTGGGCGACCTCTCCTTGGTTCTTAGGAGTTACCAAATTCTTAATATTATATTTAGCGATTCCCTCATTTCCTGCAATGGGATACCAAGTGCCTTGGTCTATCCCGGAACTGAATAAATTCGTGTATATTTGGTTACCGAAGACTAGATCTTTCGGATTCGTAAAATTGACGTACCCCGCTAATCGTTCCTTAAAATTCACTATTTCCCGATTCGGTAATTGAACCAAAGCATAAGCACTTTCTAAATTCAAGATGGTTAGGTTCCCGAGGATTTGATTGTCCGCAGCACCGTACATGATCGGTTCGTCGTCGGAAGAAAATTCAAAAAGAAAGAAGTTCATTAACCGGTCGGTAAACGAGAATATATACTCCAACTGAGCGGCTTCGAGTTCGCTCAGGTTGGGTCCGACGGAAGCGATCGTAAGTTTGCAAGGGTTTGCCTCCGGGTTAAAGGCGGGTAGATTCAGTTTTGTGGCGTCGTCCGTTGCCGGTAGGTCGTCGATATTTTGGGTATTTTTATAATAGTTTAATGCAATTTGGATAAAGTAGGAAGGAACGAATTTAGCGGCGATTTTTTGGATTAAATTCGTTTTGATGTAGGCGGCACTCATTCCGCCCACTCCGTCCAATTCCGGGAAGGCATTCATGAAATCTCCCGTTATTCTGTCGGCGTCGTCATAAAGATATACGGTGGAATAGTTCGAATCAACGTAATAAGGGTAAACGGAAAAGGGCATATCGTTTTATCCTAGCCGGTCGGTTCTTATTTTCCGATTCGAATCGATAGGAAGACGCCTACGGTTCGGAATCGGAATAAAGTACTTTATAAATATTTTAACTATCATGAATCTTCTTTTTCTTTACGGTTACTGCGACTTTGCTATGATTTGCAAGAAAAGATTTTGCACTATCCGAGGCAGGCTCTTCGTGGCCAATAGAGAGAGTTTCTCGTCGAAAATGAATTGCTCTAGGACCGTTTTCCCCTCTCCTTGTAGAAATAGGACGACGGTATTTTGCCGATCCGTTTTTTTGGATTTTGCGGTTTTATACCCGGAAGGAAAGTCGCAAAACGGCTTCAATGCGGCATCATCGTACGCTATGTCGTTGGTCTTACAGTCTTTGAATAGCCGATCCAAGAACCTGGCGATAAGTGACCCCCTGTATTCTAAAGAGGCTATATCGTCTCCAACCGAAGTCTTTCGGTCTACGAACTCCTCTAATATTAAAAATTCATTATAATCGAAGCTTTGCGCCTGTGCGTCGTACCAATGATCGAATGCTTTGCTTTTTTTGGCGTCATATACCTTATATCGCATTACGTGCGCTAAGGGAAGAATGTCTCTTCCGTACTTAACGTCCGCTTCCGTCCCGGCGTTGAACCAGATATCGCTGGTAGGAAGCAGATAGGCGGTGATTTTGGCGGTAATCCCTTCGATTTTTCTTTTTCGTTGCCCGGTTTCGATGGCGAGTTGTTCGGTATTACAATGCTTGCTCCCCGAAACGAAGTTTTTGGGGATATCGGGACCTCCGTCCCCGTGTCCGAATAAGTGACACCACTCCTGGTCCGTTACGACTTCGTAATACGGATCTTTCTTTAATAAATAAGGGACGTCGGTTGGGAATGTCCGAATGGCGTCGGTCGTTTCCCCGTCTTCACTAGCCGTGTAATTGGTGAAATCGGTTGCAGACAGGCTACTCCCCGGGAAAGGCGCGTGATACTTTTTGGTATAATAGGTGATGTACTTGTCCGAAAACGTATCGTCTCCGTCTACATGCATCCCCTCGGAGAATTTCGTGGAAAATAAATACTTCTTCATTACCGATCCGGCGTTCTCCCGTTCCTGGGATTCGCTATGCTGCAGCGGTAATCCTTTTGTTTCTTTCGTGTCGGAATCAATTTCACCTTTCATTATCTTTTTATGAAGTATCTTTCGGTTTGCGCCCTCTCCTATGGATTTGAAATTTTTTCGAGGAGGCAGATTCATGAAAACCCTGGGCTTTTCATAAACCTTGGGTAAATTTTTTCTCGGGACCACCGTCATTCCCACCATCTTTTGTTTCTTGTAATAGCCAAGTTCTTCCAATATTGGGTAAGCGGCTAGAGCAATGGAAGACGTCGATTTCGATTTTCCCGTCGTAAAAAACTTTTCCATCGGCGTATTCGTAATGAAAAATCCGGATGGATTAATACCGGAGAATCCTAGATAATTCTTTAACGGCAATCCGATCGCGTAGCCGGTAGCAATATTACCGGTCCAGAGGAATTCGTTTTCATCCGGGGAATCCGCTCTTCCCCTTCCTCCGACGCCTCCGAACGTTTCCGGAATATATTCCCCGAGATAAGCGAGTAGGTTTCCCCCAGTATTGTAATAATAAACTCTTCGGTTCGTTAGAAGGCTAGCGTCAACCGAGGTCCTGCTGATCAGAGACGGTATTCTATCCACGTTAAAGTCTTTGGAATTAATGAAATCAATCGTACTTAAAGCGCTTGAATAATCGCCTCCTTGCGAGAAAAAGATCGTAGTCTTTAATTTTGTCTGTCCTTGTTGATTCAGGGCGCCCGATCCTATCCCGATTAAGTTGATTCGATCCAGCACTGTATTGTCGTCTCCGAGGCGTACAGGGTACCAGTCGCTCGGTTTTGCCCGATCTACAAACAGCACGTTCGCGATAGTTTTGGTGATGGTAAACCGGGAGTATTTTGCCTTCTCACCGATGAAGTCGGAGAAATCGATGCACTGCTTCAAACCCTTGGTGAATAGTGTATTCTGCCTCGGAATTTTCCGAGATAGCTCTTGATTGGTCGAAAGGGCATAGGCGCTCAGTAAATTGAAAATGACCAAGTAGTCCAATACCGCATCTTCCGAAGTTCCATAAACCAGATTCTGCCCCTTCGAATCGACGACTTCGAAAGAAAAGAAATTCATGATTTGATCGCTGAGGGTCAATACGTATTGTAGTTGTGCGAGACTTAAAGTTGGATCCGGTAAGCTTGCAGTTATCGTAATAATACACGGATCGCCTGCGGAGAAATCTAATCTCAGTTTGGTTGTCGCGTCTCCGTCGGGAAGATTTTCGTCCCCTTGGATCGATGCATATGCAGTGACCGCTAATTGTAAGAAGGGGAGTGGGGAACTATTTCCCTGCGCTAGCGGGCTTACAAGATTCGCTCGAATTGATTCTTGCCCGATGGTAGCAATTTGCGGAAATTGAGCGATCAGAGCTGCGGTGGCCGCCTGCAGTACGGATGCATCGTTTGTTAAAATCACTTTTTGATCGTTTGCATCAATATAATAGGGACGAAAAAAAGTAGGCATCGGTTTTTCCTTATTGAAAAACGTTTTCCTGTTCGTTTCCGTTTCGTAACGGAGTCAAAGCAGGAATCGGAAGATCGGGGTGTTTTGCGCGAAGCTCGTTCAAAAGGATGATTCCTTCATCGGGCTGTCCAGAATCGATCAGGCATAAGGCTAGATTGAATTTCGTATGTAGGTTCTCTCCGTATCTTTCTAGGGATTCGCGGTAGGCGGATGCCGCTTCCGAGGATTCCCCGATTTTTCCGTACACGGTTCCCAAGGCAAAGGACACGTCCTCTTCGGTATCGAAAAAGTTCTTTTGGCGAATGAAAAAAAGCCCTCGCTTCAACGCTTCGATTTGCGAAACATCCGACGGACCACTATCCAACTGATTTATAATTTTATCATAAAACATTAGGAAAACTTTCGGATCCCAGCTACTGATTTTTAAGCAAGAGATTATTTCTCGTAATGGAACTATCTCGGTCAGTTTTTCCCAGCTTCTTCGAAGATAAACGTAATCGTCCAAAGAAAGTGTGCGATTGATTCTACTATATTCTCGATCGACGTTCGCGAATTTCGATTCGAGTGGGGTATAAATGTTCAATCTCAAATAGTCCCGCTCTTCCGTATCTTCCCAGACCTGCCAATCTTTATTGCGAGCCCATTGTCCTATCGCGTGAAAGTTTACGGGTGTCGAGATACTTCCGTGCTCTACCGGCCCTTGGGCGCGAAAGGGAACTAGATCCTCGATCGTGGAGGTTCCTTTATCACAAATAATAAATATACTCTTCCGGAATCGTTCCGACAAAGTCTCCATGCATCGGAATGCCGTCGTGGGAAAGGAAAGAAAAAGCTCTGCGTCTCCCGTTCGATACGTCCTTAAGATTCGGTTCCAGCTCGCATCCTGATACGGGCCATCGTTCCAAACTCTTTCTTCCAGTCGGATTTGGATTTTGCCGAGGTTGTAGGGATCGGTCTCGATCCAAGACGATTCGGAATGCGAGGTGCAAACCCTGACTTCGTAAAGGCAATCGTTTCTGACTTCGAAGAGATCTTGGGGAACTCCATCGAACACGTAGTTGGCGATGAAAACGTAAAGGCAGTTCGGCTCCTCCAAAAGAGAGGACCCGTTCGATTGCAAACGGATATCCTCGGGCCTTTCCAGGTCATATAATGCGGAATCTATAATTTCTTTTTTGAACCATGACCGGAGAGCCGGATGCTTTGGGTATTCCCGAATATTAGAGAGGGTAAAATCGGTTAAGATGTATAGAAAATCATTCTTCCGGATTCGTTCGGGTCGGATCCTCTCTAAGGCGCAGAGGAATAGATGGGCAAATTTACCGGTGCCCGCCCCTAATTCGATGATTCTTATTTTGGGCTTCGGGTCGGGAAGATCTTCTAGTAGTGAAAGCAGCAATTCCGCCTGAGTACACGCGGCAAAAGAATTCGATGTTCCGTAAAAGGGAACCTCGCCGTCGAACCAGGCTTTTTGGCCTCTTTGTTCGAAGTAGTTTCGCTGGTATTTCCATACTTTCGATTCCGAGAGACGGACGTTTGTTTCGAGAATTGTATATGTCTCTTTCTTCATTCCGGTCGGCATCGTCCAAACAATAGATCGTAGCGGAGTCACCAATGTGCTAAATAAGAATAAATGTAAATATTTTTATTTATTTTATCTAAAATTCCTTCTTTTGTGGCGCTTTCAGAGGACAGAGGTCAGAGGACAGAAGACAGAAGCTGCTCGAGGTTGGAAAAGTTACAGAAGTAGAGGAAAGATCCCCTGTACGCAGGAATCTTTCTCCGGAAGATGGAAATCCTGCTCATCAATATTCTGTCCTCAGCACGGGCGGCCCCCTTCACTTCCGTTCGGGTCACGCTGCTCCGGGCTTCGCATTCGCTACGGTCTCAGCGACTATTTTCTCTTAACATAAACCGTTATCCGCAAGCGCTGCGACTGCTTCGCACCCTACACATCGTTGCCGCTTTCAGAAGACAGAGGTCAGAGGACAGAAGACAGTAGCTGCTAGATGTTGGGAAGGCAGCGGGGTTAGACGAAAAATCTGCTGATAACGGAGGAATCTTCCTGTAGAACATGGAAACTCTGCTCATCAATGAACTGTCGTATTCAGAAGACAGAGGACTGAAGACGGACGCGCTCGCTTTGCTCACGCTAGACAGTAGCTGCTAGATGTTGGAAAAGCTACAGAAGTAGAGGAAAGATCCCCTGTACACAGAAATTTTTCTCCGGAACATGGAAACTCTGCTCATCAATGTTCTGTCGTCAGCCGTCTGTGCGGGAGTTCACATAGAGAGCTTCGAATTTTGGTCATGCGCGATTTAAGGCCCTGCACATCTCCGGTGCGGTACTAGGACGTACTAGTCGATTATTCAGCGGGCCCCCACCCTGATTTTGGGTGGTGGAGGAGGGCTCGTGGGAGAGGGTGCTTGGCTCTATATCATAAATCTCCGAATTTGCCAAGCATTTTTTATAAAAACTTTTTTGTTGGAGCTCCCACGCAGAGGACTGAAGACTGAGGACAGACGCGTTCGCTTTTTCAGAAGACAGAGGTTAGAGGACGGAAGACAGTAGCTGCTAGATGTTGGAAAAGTTACAGAAGTGGAGGAAAGATCCCGTGTACACAGGAATTTTTCTCCGGAAGATGGAAACCCGGCTCATCAATGTTCAGTCCTCTGCCCTTCGCATTAGTTTATCATTCAGAAAGTCTAATATATCTACCGGAAGTTGCTTATGAAACTGTTCCCGATCAAAACCTTCCGGATCTATCGACGGCCGAAAGTTGGGATTTTTCATAGCGGTCGGAAAAGGACTTAGGAAAGAAAAATGTCCCGCATTCTTGATCGTCCGAAGCGTAACATGCGATCTATCGGGGACGCTATTGAGCACGACTTCGGCATTCCATGACGGAGTAATCGGATCGTGTTCCGCCATAAATATAAGGATAGGGACAGTGACAGTACCCAAGGAATTCATAAACCAGCCCGCACCCGGCGCCATTAAAACGATAGCCTTCACTCTTGGGTCGGAAGGGGCTTCGATTTTTTTTCCTTCTTTCGTCCAGGGGACACCGCCCGCTAATGCCAAGGCCGTGTAACCGCCCATTGAATGTCCTAATACGGCGATGCGATTCGAAAGTAAACTCGCGCCGAATCTTTTGCTGGAAAGTATCGCATCAATCGTTAGGCTTACGTGCCTCGGTCGGTAAACGAGATTTTTGGTCGTATTTTCTAATTCATTATTATTACGATTATTTCCGTAATGTTCTAACATTCCCACCACATACCCGTTTTTAGCCAAATGGGTACTGATTGTTCGATAGAGAAGATGAGAGCCGCCGTTACCGTGCGAAATGATGACCAGAGGAAATCGTCCTTCGGTAATACGGGCTTCGCGACTTATATCCATTTTGTATGGCCCGAAGGCCGTTACGGTAGAAGGCTCTAGGGTAGGATACTGAATTAAAACAGGAAAAGAAATGTCTTCGATTTCGTCCTTAACTTGTATCTCTATACTGCCTACAAAATTTTTCGGATGGCTCTCGTTCATTTTTCGCTGAATTTCATTTCTAATTTCGATTTTAAAACTAGGATCGGACTTTTTTCCGTCGTTATGTCGATGTTCGGCTTGGATTTTAATTCTTTGAATCTTTTTTTTTTCGTCAACTTATTTCATTCTCAGGAAATTCCGTATCCACAGTACGGTACGGGATCTTATAGGAATCCTCACCTAGATCAAATCGAGATTCCGCAGACCGTTTGCAATTTACTTTTGATTTGGAAGGAAATGGCCTCGGTGTAATGAACCGTGTCCAGCATCAAAGAGGTGGGGGCCGATTCTCCGGGACCGACTCCGAATAAGGGGAGCGGATCATAATAGCAGGAATTACTTAGAGTTTGCATATACGCGCCGACTTGCGAGTTCGTATAATCTTTATTATTATTGATAGCCGCATTGCGAGTCGGATGAATACCGACAACCGCAATCCGGATCGTTGGCCAACGACCTCGAATTTTAGAAATCAGTCGTTTAACGGTAAAGACTACGTAATCGTTATTTATCCCGTGTAGGAGCCCGTTTGCGTCCGCGGTTGAAATGATAAAATTCCGAGGATTTTGCGTTTTGATCGCATCCAATTGAGTAATCTCATCGCAAGCGGTATTTCCTATAACGGCGACGGACAAGGATTGGCTAGTGTTTAAGAACCCGCCGTACTGCCTGGATATATCCATCGTAGAATCGATTCCGATAATGTTCGCATAATCTCGAGTGTCGGACGAAATTCTTCCGTAGTAATCGGGAAGCGGCCAACTTAGGTTCATCGCTCCGTAAGTACTCATGCATTCGTCCGGAGTCAATTCCATTTGATCGAGGATCAAATCCGCGAGCAAAAGACTATGTACGGGATCCATTGTCGAAATCGCCGACTTGGAATTGGAGTTAATTAGATTATTTTGAAAGCCGATGTTTTGACACGCGAACGAACCGATAAAAATCAAAAGGAAAAGAAAGGGGCTTCGGATAGACTGTCGAGGTTCCATCATTGCACCTCCTCGATCCTGTTTGGGTCGACGAAACTCGCAAAGCTGTAATAATTAGACTGTTTCTTTAATTTATTAATTTGTAAATTTGCGGATTTCATCCGGATTGGATTACTTACTTCGAAAAGAAAAAAATAAGTATTCTTTTGCATCCGATTCTCCACAGTTTTCCGCTTCTTTTTCTTAGACGTTCCTTCGACGGGAAGGTACTATTTTTCGGATAAAACGTCAATGGTAGCCGGGGGGACCTGCAAGACGAGAGGAGAAACTGCGGATTGGCAGGGAATCAATTATCTTCGCAAATGTATTATTAAAAATTTAAATAGAAATTGCGATCAATCGGGCTTTCGACCGGAGTTTATTACGCTATCGAAGTTTGAGTTTAGACTTGAGTCCGCATTTTGAGACGGTTCTTGAAATTGAGCATGTCGGAATTCCTCCGAAAATGATTCCGTAATATTACGAAAGGCCTTGATTTTGAACGAGAGTCTATATGCCTCTCGTTTTTTTTGAAGAATAGATTCGAAAGAATTAGCTTCCGCCTAAATCCTTTTCTAGAGTAAGAATTTCCGTATCACCGACTACGGTCTTGGGTTTGTGTTGCTTATAGGCTTGGATCGCTTCCAGCGCCTTGGTTCGAAGGAAACCCGCTTCGGGGCTGATGGTCGTGGCTTGCAATCCGCCTGAAATTTCAAAAAAACGTTTTGCGTATAACAATCCTGTTAAGCGATGAATTCGATAATCGGTAATATTATCACGACCGGCTTCTTTTAACAGCTTCTCCGAGATTTCCCATGCCTTGTCTTGGCGTTTTCTGAGTTTTGCTGACTCCTCGGTATTTTGCATATTGGGAGGAAGCTTCTTCGGAGAATAAGCTAGATAGAATCGATAGTAAGTTTCGGCGCTCCTGACCAAAAGTTCGTAATCGGATTTGGAGATTTCAAAACCGACCCTCGCAACGTCCTGCGCTCTGTCCAATTCTTCCGGAGTCGTGCTACCTTTTACGAACGTGGGAGATTGTTCGGATTTACAGTTTAAAAAGGAAATATATTCGCGGGCGAATCGGACGGCGTCTTGGTCGGAATCGAATCGTCCTCTCTTCTTCCAGGCCGATGCGAATTCCGCTCCGGCGCTCATCGGTAAAATTCCCGAACAGGATGAGTCTTTAGAGTCGTTAATAGCCTCGCTTAAATAAAGTAACCCGAGACGAAAATGAGCCGTTGGAGAAGAAGGGTCTAATCGGATCGCCTTCCGATATGCCTGAATCGCTTCGGGGATCTCGTTTCTCGTATAATAATAATCTCCCTTTTTGCGTTCCACCAAAGCGGGGCCCGCTTGTTCCGATGATAGAGGGTAGGCTACGGATAATACTTTCTCTTTCGCGATTCCTAGATATCCGATTCCGCGTAATTGTTTCCCGATAAACGCGGTTTGAAAAACGGACTTCACTTCGATCTGTCCGACGATATTCCCGTCCTTAAAGGTCTCATGGTCGAAGTCTTTTTCGATCAAATAGAGAATTTGACCGGGACGGATACCCGGATCATAATGAACCTTCACGGTTACGATATCAGGACGAATATCGTAACCCAATTCTAAATTCTTATACTGACCTTCGTATTCGATCGGCTTTACCTTATCGAACATCATGGTTTCTCCGATCAGTATCATTTTCTCTTTTCTCGGTTTATCGTCTTTTTTAGTACTCTTAGGCATTCCGGGGTCGCGGAAGGCGTATATCACTTCTTTGGCATGAACATTCCGGGGAAAAAAATTATAGGAAATAGTGAGAAGAAGCAGAACGCGTAGGACGGCCATACTACGAATTTCGGCCGAAACCGAGGATCTCCCTAGTCTCGAATTCAGCTAAATTCGGCCAATATGCCGTCAAAGGAAGATAAAATGGGAAAAGAATGTTCTCCCTGAGGATAGTTTCCCGGACGATCTAAAATATAAGGATGCAATCCGGCAGTCTGAGCGGCTTCCGCTTCCTCCTTAATATCGGTGAAAAATACTATGGTAGAAGGTTCGACTTCTAATGTTTCGGCTATGCGGCGATAACTCTCCGCCTCGCGTTTGCCGCCTACGGAGGTATCAAAGTACGCCCGGAAATTCGGAGTCAGGTCTCCGGCTTCGCAGTATCGAAAAATTAAGATTTGCGCTTCGACGCTTCCGGAAGAATACACTGCCGAAGTCTTGCCGGACTTTTCGATGCGCCGTAAAAATTTCGGAACGTCCGGGAAGATCGTACTTTTTAGTTCTCCGGTTTCATATCCTTGTTTCCAAATCCTACCTTGAATTTCTTTTAAGGCTCCCAATTTTCTATCTTTAGAAACGAGAAACGCGCAAAAATCGGCCAATGATTCCGGTCGAGAATCCAAGACTTTTCCGAATTCGGATTCCTGCTTTGAGGCGACGAACAATTCATCCAATAATTTTTTTCCAAGGGGAACGGATTGAAAGAAAGTGAGAAAATTTCGCGTGGAGTAAGGGAATAAAATTTTATGCACGAATTCGATAGGCGTGGTTGTTCCTTCTATATCGAATAAAAACACGTTTGCATCTTCCAAAACCACTAAGCCGTCCTCCGCAATTTTTGCGCTTCTTCGGACAGGATTTTATGCACATTCGCTTCGTCCTGCCGGAAATTCTTTAAAATGATCCACCAAAATAAACCGCAGGGTATCCAAAAAAGAACCGCGATGGTAAAGGCAGTCGATCGCTCTGCGACAAATCCTAGAATAATGGCGGCCATCGCCGGCCCTAATCCTTTTCCTAAGTCATCGGTGAGATTATAAAGCGAAAACATGGCGGCCCTGTTTTTGGGAGTGTTCACGTTTAGGATCAAGGCTCTCACGTTCGGTCCCGTCACCGCTATAATAAATCCGGTAATTACGTTTATCCAAATAAATGCCGGTTGGAGTGCTGCCGAACCCGCGTGAAGAAGATAAACGCTAGGGCCTGTTCCTAATAAGACCATTACCGCGCAAAAGATCGGCATATAAGATTTATTCCTATTATAAAGTTTCTGGCCGATGATTCCGCCAAAGAATGTTCCTATAAAGATTCCGATCGCCGCGAACGTCATAAGACCGGCGGCGCTTGCTTTTGGAATTCCGTAATCGTTCTCGTAATAGTCCGCTAAAAATGTAAAGAATACTCCCCAAGGTACGCATCCCGGAATCCCTTGCAAAAAAATTCCGATATTGGTCTTGTTCGCAAATAATATTCTTAAATCCTTCCATGTTAAACGAACATCCGCTTCGTCGGTCGTCAAATCCGCTATTTCGGTGAATTCCTTCTCGGTTCTACCTCTTGCAGGTTCCGTACAAAAAAGGGCATAGACGATCATAAAAAAGAAGGAAGGGGCCGCCATATAAATGAAACTCATCCGCCATCCGTTTTCTAAATCCGCTTGGCCTATAATTCCTCCGAAGAGTTGACCTACGCCGACTCCTAATCCCATTGCGAGCGAAAGATAACCTGAGGCGATGGATCGGGACTTGTCCGAAAAATAATCCCCTAAGATGGAGAACAATAAAGGAAAGCTTCCTCCTAGCCCGAAGCCTGTTAAAGTTCTAAGCAGTAGGAACTCATTATAAGTCTGCGCAAAACCGGAAAGTAAACAGGGAATTTCGCCTAACAATACGGTTCCCACCACTAAGGCCTTCCTGGAAAATCTTTGGGTCAGGTAACCCATGTTTACGGAGACTAATCCTCCTAAGACGAAGAAGAAAATCGGAATCTCTCCGCCCATTTTCCAATCGATTTCCTTTTGTTCGGTTATTCCAAAAGAGCGAGCTATATTCCGCAGGTTGGGTGCGATAAGATTTTGGTCGGCAAAGAGGAAAAACGCCATCCCTAAAATCATCCAAAAGGCCAGGACTGCGTTGCCTCCGCAGGAAGCGAGTTCGCCTAACCCGATATATCGTAATAAGCTTTTTTTAGAAGATGGCTGGGACATCCGATTTCTCCGATCCTTGATTCTTGAGTTCTACACATTTCCTGATCCGATTGTCTTCGGCTGTTATTCATTCGTAACCGATTCAAAAATCCCGATCCGGAGTGAGGGGACGTTCGCTTGCCGGGGACTCGATAGCGAAGTTTGCAAGCTTGGACTCTATAACATGAAGAATCCGAATCGTCAACGAATACTTTCGACGGGAAGGTTATGCACTCGTTCGATCTTTCGAACGTCGAAATTAGAACTGCTTTCACCCCTTGTCGCTTATCGAAATTGTAGGTGATTCTTTCGGATACTCGATTCGTTCGGCTTTGTTACGCTAGATTCAATAAAGGCTTGACCCTTTGTTAAAGTATCGATAGCTTCGATCGGAATCGCACCCTTCTTCGGAGTCTTAGCATATGGCCTACCAACACAAGGAATTCTATATCCAATCTTCCCGAGACAATACCAAACTCTATTGTCAGGCTTGGATCAAACCCGATGCAAATAGGGTACTTGTGTTTAATCATGGATTCGGCGAGCATAGCGGAAGATACGGTAATTTAATAAATTATTTCAAAGATAGTGACGTAAGCTTTTACGGTTTAGATATGCGCGGTCATGGCAAATCGGACGGAAAGAGGGGGCACGCCGACACCTTCGAGTTATTCGTGGATGATTTGGCCGATTTTGTCCAAGAAGTTCGCCGTAGAGAAAAGAAGGATAAGATTCTGCTTCTGGGTCATTCCATGGGTGGGGTCGTAGTCATTCGATACGCCTTGGAAGGCATTAATCAGGATTATCTGCATGCAGTCGTAGCTAGTTCCCCGGCATTAAAGATTCCGGCGAATACGTTCCAGAAATTTCAAATCGCCGTGGCCGGCTTTTTACGCAAACTATCCCCAGATACGACTTTGGATGCGAATCTGGACGTTAACTTGATTAGTCGCGACCCCGAAGTGGTAAAGGCTTATGTGGAGGATCCCTTAGTTCATGGTAAGATATCCTTCTCGATGGGATACGAGCTTTTTCAACAGGGCGAGATCGCAAATAAGAAGGCGGCTATTTTGAGGACACCGATTTTGATTTTACACGGCCTCTCAGATAGGATTGCGGATCCGGCAGGAAGTCTCGAATTTTATAATCATTTAGTCTATAAGAATAAGAGAATTAAAACGTATCCCGGCTTTTATCATGAGACGATGAACGAGGTTTCCCCGGATAAGGAAACGGTGTTAAAAGACATTAAGGAATTTTTGGATTCATTGGTTCCCGAAAAGACCGGTCAAAAAAAAAATTAAGACCGGCCTAGCTTCGAAAAAAAATCGATCCGAAAACTTCCTATAACGAAAAAGAATAGTAAATGAAGTTCTTTAATCGGCGCGGGAAGTCGGCGGATTTTCCTTTCATAAGGACCGAACTAAATGAGCCGCTCCGACTATCGATACTGATTCTTCCTAAGAAATCCTCTTTGTCTTAAATTTGAAAAACTCTCTTCGCATTCGCGTAAAAAAATCTTTTTAGAGACGGATCCGGTAAGTCCAAAACGGCCGCTTGATTTGCGCATTTATTAAATTCGAGATGGGGAAAATTCGTACCGAATAGAACCTTACTTCTTCCGGATGTTTTCATATAGTCCAGCAACTGCTTCGGATACTGAGAAGGTAAATGCGCGGAAGTGTCGATGTAAACGTTCTGGTGTTTCATGCACAATCCTATCATCTCGTCCGTCCAAGGAAACCCTAGATGGCCGCCTACGATCTTTAACGTAGGGAAAGTTAAGGCGACCTCGTCCAAATAGGGGACGGGCCTTCCCGTTTCCGAGGGCATCAGCGGACCGGTGTGCCCTACTTGGGTGCAAAAGGGAATTCCTAACTCTATACACTCCACGTAGAGGGGATAATACAATTTATGGTTGGGCGGAAGCTGCCAAAGCCAAGGAAGAACGAATAGTCCTTTAAAACCTAGGTCCTTGATCGCTCGCCTCAATTCTTTAACGGCTTCCACCGGTTTTGAGAGATCGACAGTCGCGATTCCGACAAACCGATCCGGATATCGATTCGTGTATTCGTAAATTTGATCGTTCGTGCAGACCCATTGGCCCGGGCGGCACCAAGCCCGTAACAATACTTTCTCGACTCCGGCCTCGTCGAGTAGGTCGACGGTTTCTTCGGGCGAAAGACTTTTTCGGGCATAGCCACCCGAACCGGATCGTTTAAAGAGAGATGCGATCTCCGGCAATTTTTGAACCATCGAAACCAAGGCCGGTTGAGCCCAAGCATCGATGATTTGACCTTTATACTGATTTTCTTCCATGATTGAATCGAACGGATGTTCCCCTCCATTCAGAAATTATAGACGTATTTAGTTTTATGTCAAACTAAATACGGTCCGAAATAATAAAATTATCCAGAGATAGGAACACTTCGGAAAAAATGAACGAATCGGAAAATCCTCGTTCGAGAAACTGCCTGTCGTTTAACAAGGAACTTCAGTAAGATGTCGGGTTTGCGATTCCTTGCAAACCCTCGTGATTCGTTAAATTTAGTTATCTAGGCGAATTTACGATAAACGAATAGGAAGGAAAGAGTGAACAAAAGACCCAATATCGCCACCACACCCAAGACGGTCTTTTCGGCCGAAACGAAAAATTTACCGTTCTCGATACTTCTTTCCTGATCGGCTGAAGAGGTTTCCACCGCTTGACCTCCTTTGACGGAAATCGTTATTTCCTGTTGGGGAGCGGAATAGGAAATCGAATACGCTTTTACGTCCTCGGGTACGTCCGCTTCTAATTTCCTTACGTTCCTCGCGCCACCGAAGGATAGCTCCATATCCTTGGGTTTTGCGAACACGACTCGTTCCCCGTCATTTTTTTCGAATAGAAGCTTATCCTTAAATGTGGCGGGTGCAAGATTGGTAGCGGGAACGGAATAAGAAATATATAATTGAGAGGAGCCGGGGAGAATCGGGCGATCCAATGCTAAGCCCTGCTTTCCCGGTCTTAGCTGTAACGGGATTCCCATGCCGGCTCCTTGCGTAAGTTGTGCGGAAACGTCGGACGCTTCCGCAGGAGTGAAAATTTCTATCGGGTCCGACTCGTTTTGGAAGCTGCGAGGGGGAATCGAATTATTCTGTAGTATAAAAACCTTAAACACGATTAAGGAATCTTTCGATCTGGTGATCTGCAATAACGATTTTGTTTTGATCAAGGACCGATCCTGAGTCTTTTCAAAGACCGTGACTTCCTGCGGTTGCGTTCTCATTACCGGAACGGGTGGAACGATTTTATTATAATTCACTCCCCCATAGGTCACTTGTAAAAGTATGGGCAAACCGTCCGGAGCTTCTACTTTTGGGAGACGGAAACTGCCCTTAACGGGGCCGATATCTCCGATCGAAAGGGGAATCATCTGTCGTTCCAGCGCGAATAGTTTAATTTTCTCCGCGGATCCTACACCGCCTGTCGTGCCGTTTTTCAGTGTGACCTGTAGTTCGACTTCTTCCGCAGACAGTGAAGCGGTAAATAGGCTTAAAACCAGGAAAAAAGATGATATCGTGCGTTTGTACATGAGGTCGGTTCCATTCTCTTGAATCCCCCCAAAAAGGGAAAGCCTTTACGACTACTTACGAGGGTGAAAATCCGATTCGAAAATTGTGGACGAAACCCGCCGAATATTTAGAAAGGATGCCTTACCAAAAGGAATAGGCATCACTTCATGTTGTGCCCCAAGGAGGGATCTTGAAAATCCTGAAAAATACATTATACACGGTGCTCATTGCATTCGCTTTGCTACTGATCGCGGTTTATTTTTCAACATTCCACCCGAATGCAATGGAGGAGGTGGAAGTCCTCTGCGAATCGAATCCGCCTACGGTGCAAAAGGCGAAACAATTAAAAATCCTTTCTTGGAATGTCCAATATTTTGCCGGCAAGGAAAGGGTCTTTTGGTACGACGTGCCCGACGAGTCCGGGCCGGATACCGCGCCGACATCCGAAGAGATCCGATCTACGCTAAAAAAAGTAGCTAACGTCATCTTGGAAAAAAGTCCGGATATTATTTTGCTTCAGGAAGTGGATGACCGAGCGCGGAGAACTCACGGTGAAAATCAATCGGAACGACTTCTTCCCTTGCTTGGAGATCTGTATCCTTGCCGGGCGGAGGCATTTTACTGGAAGGCGGGGTTCGTTCCACATCCTAAAATTCTCGGGTCCGTGGGAATGAAGCTCGTAACTCTGAGTAAATACAAAATCAGCACTGCCATTCGCCATCAATTGCCGCTTGCCGAGCTGGATCCGATTAGCAATCAATTCCAATTAAAGCGGGCGGTCTTACAAGTCGATTTACCGATTACGGAAGGCGGTAAATTCGTAGCATTGAATACCCATTTGGATGCGTTTTCGATGGGAACGGATACCATGCAAAAGCAAGTGAACTTTCTCGCAGGACTATTATCCCGATTGGACGAAGAGAAGGCCGATTGGGTTTTAGGGGGAGATTTTAATCTACTGCCTCCCGGATTCAAGCGATCCTCTTTGCACCCGAACGGAGCTTTCTATTATAGTGATGACGAGGAAATAAAACCTCTTTTTGATAAATGGTCGTCGGGAGCAACGCCGGAAGAATTGAACGGGTCCGATAAGGAAAAATTTTTCACCTATTATCCGAACGATCCGTTGATTGCAAAGCCGGATAGGACGATCGATTATATTTTCTTTTCCAAGGGATTGGTTAAGATTTTCTATTCCGTGATTCGATCGGGAGATGCTGCCGAGGCCAGCGATCATTTTCCGTTGGAAGCCGTATTTCGATTTATCGAATGATCCGATTCCATTCGGAGAAGTTTTGGGGAGTCCTTCGAATTTCGCATTTTATCGGAATTGCAAAATTGATTTTTATCCGAAAGCACGGACTCTTTAAGCGTATCTCAAATGATTTGCCATCCTATTTCTAGCGAAAAAATTAGGAAAAAAAACAGAAAGGTTTATTATGAGACCGTTTAAGATTCTCGGAATCCAGCAAGTTGCCGTCGGCGGGGATAGTAAGGATAAGTTAAAGAACTTTTGGGTGGATATTCTCGGCCTGGAAAGCACCGGAACATATCGTAGCGAAAAAGAAAACGTAAACGAAGATATTCTAAGAATGGGGAAAGGCCCGTATGCCGTCGAAGTGGATATTATGGAACCCGTAGACCCTTCAAAAAGTCCGAAAGTGAATGATCCTAAATTGAATCATATCGGACTGTGGGTGGACGATATTCATAAGGCGGTGGAATGGTTAACTTCAAAGGGAGTTCGTTTTACACCGGGTGGAATTCGAAAAGGCGCGGGAGGTCACGATGTGACTTTTATTCATCCGAAAGGAAACGAAGAATTTCCTCTCTGCGGCGAAGGAGTTCTGATCGAGCTCGTACAAGCTCCGACGGATGTGATCAAAGCATTAGGTTAATTGAATGGATGATTCGGCCTATTTCTTACCTAAAAGGAAATAGGTATGCATCGCGCCTTTTCCCTTCACCTCGATGGTCCCTCTGTCTTCGAAATCGTACTTATCTTTTAGAGTCAGATAGACGGATTCGGAGACATGGATTCTGCCGGTCGATCCGTGGGATTCCATTCTCGAGGCGGTATTCACCGAGTCTCCCCAAAGATCGTACACGAATTTATTTTTACCGATCACGCCGGCGACGACTTCCCCTGTATGAAGTCCGATCCGTACGTTGAATTCGTATTCCAAATCGGGTTTCAGTCTTTCCAGCCGATCCAGCATCTCTAAGGCGGCCTGGGCCGTTTTATCGGCATGGTCTTGGTCCGGCACCGGGATGCCTCCTGCCATCATATAGCAATCACCGATCGTCTTAATTTTTTCGAGCCGGTATTTATCCGCGATTCCGTCGAATTCGGTAAAGATTCGATTCAAAATCTCGACTAATCTCGTAGGTGTCGCGATCTTGGTGGTCAGTTTCGAAAACCCCACGATGTCAGCGAAAAGCACCGTAGAGGAGGAGAAATAATCCGCTATGACTCCTTCCCCTCCTTTCAGACGGTCCGCAATACTGCGAGGCAGAATGTTTAGTAGAAGGTTTTCGGATTTTTGCCGTTCCTCTTCGATACCTTTGTTTAAGACTTCGATCTTTTCCAAAGATTCTTTTAGCTCTCTGTTTCGTTTGGAAAGGGCGCGATAAGCGTCCGCATTATCCACCCCGATTGCCACGTAGTTGGCCAGGGTTCTCAGAATATTCAATTGGTTCGGAGCGAAGGCGTTTTTCTCATAACTATGAACGGTAAGTATTCCTATGAAGCGTTCTTCGACTTTCAACGGAAGATAAACCGCGGATTTGGTATTTTCCCCGAAATGCTTGCGGATTTCGTCGACGTACTGGGGATAATCCTTGTCTATATCCAGCGATATTAATTCGGAACCTTCCTTAAAACAAAAGGAAGAAGGGTTGTCTTCATCTAGGGAATCAACCGAAGGGGCGGGCGTGTATCTTCCGTCGATTACACAAAACTTATACTTGATTGCGTGTTTATCTTCTTCGTAAATTCCGAACGCGAGGATATCCATCGGAACCATCGATTTGGTGTTTTCAAATACGGATTGGATGATGACTTTCGGCTCGAGGGAAGAAGTGATGATTCTGCCGACTTCGGTGACCAACTTTAGGTCCATGTATGCGGATTCCAACATTATGTTGGAATTCGTAAGTGCTTCCTGAGTTTTAAGTAACCTATGTTGAGTGGAATCTCCTATTCTCATAATCTTGGAAGATTGTTTGAGTAGGGATTCGTACGAATCGGAGAGAGCGCGTAATTTATCCTTAGCCTGCTCTTTGCTGGAAGAATTACTTAGAAAAGATTGGGCATCGGACAGGAGTTGGTACTCATGTTCGAAGAAGGTTTTGATTTCCTTTTGCGAATCGTTTTTTTCCATCACCGGATTTTTCCGCCCGGAGACTTTATTTGTAGGACTTCATCCGGAAGGACAGACTAAGATCGGAGGAAAATTCTTCGCCGGTCTCCTGCATATCCTCATCGTCTTCTTTGTAGAGCCATTCTACTTCGACTTTTCCGCCCTTCTCGTGGAATTTTTGAAGGTTATCAAGAATGTCCATGATCACTTTCGACGAGCTGGTATTGAAATAATCCATTTGAAATCTGAATTGGATATGTTTTCCGGCAACCTGCATTGCGTTTAACCATTCGAAAACCGGCTTGTAAAAGGCCATCGCGTTTTCCGGGTAAGACTCGCCTATAATCTCGGCTACGCCTTTCGTTGAATCTAGAATAACTTCAGGTGAAGTTTTAGTTTGTTGTATGTGTAAGGATTCCATTCTTAGTTTTCCTTCGTAAAGAATGCGGAGATAGTAAAGAAAGAGTTTTTGTTGTCCACCGAGTCGAAATGAAAAACAAGGGGTCCGTCTGACTTCCGCGCAATATCTATTAATCCAACCCCGGCTCCCTTACTATCCTCGGGTCTTTCCGACCTGAGCTGTTGCTGGTAAAAGGATTTCAATTCATCCTTGTTCATAGAGTTGATCTTTTGGATCCTTTCCGATAGGAACTCGAGCTTCTCGTTATGGACCAGATTTCCCGATCCAACATGATAGCCAATCGAATTTTCCCTCACTACGAGAATCCCGACACCCGCCTCCTTCATCTCTTCGTTCATTTGGCGCTCCGCCGAATAATGTAACATATTCTGCGCGAGTTCGATAAATACTGCGAAGATTTTTTTAATCTTGGATTCGGAACTCAAGGAGGTCCGAATCATGGAACCAAGTTCCGTGAGGACCTCCTGCGACAGCCTGCCTTTAAACGACACTAGCAGGTTGTACTCACTGGCATCCTTGTAGCTTTTGAATAAATTTATGACTTCATTGTCCATCATTAGCATCTTCCTTTTTCAGAAACTTCTCCTATTGTCCGTCCAGGACTACTCCGATCAGTGTTATGTCGTCCCGCTGCGTCTCATTGTCTTGGTGCGCCAATAGGAAGGACTCCAACCTTTCCTTTTGCTCTTCGCAAGAGAGGTGTTCTATACCTTCGAGAAAATTAACGAATCCTTTTGTTCCGATTTTTTGTCGGTCCGGGTTCGGTTGATCCATAAAACCGTCCGTAGTCAAGTAAACACTGGTACGAACCCCTGATTCCAGGGGAATGGTATGTGTTGTAAATTTTCGCGTTTCTTCTTTTTGCCTGCCGCCGATGGAAGCTCTATCCCCCTTAATTTCGGACAAGTTTCCCGCTTTTCCAATAAAAATAGGCCGTTTTGCACCGGCAAAGTATAAATTGTTTTTATCTATCTTCAGCAGACATATATCCATTCCGTCCCGCGAATTGGTTTGTTCGGTGTCCTGTTTAAGGGCTTGCCGGACGCTTCTATGCAAATATTCTAAAGTCGTTCCCGGATCCGATATACCGGCTTCGTTGACAATTTGGTTTAAAAGAGTGTTGCCGATCATGGACATGAGTGCTCCGGGAACGCCGTGCCCGGTACAATCGACGGCCGCGATGAAGATCGCATCTTCTTGTTTGGAAAACCAATAGAAATCGCCCGAAACGATGTCCTTAGGACGGAAAAGGACGAAATACTCCGGTAGAAATTTGCTCAGAACTTCGGGCGCGGGAAGAATTGCCTGTTGGATATTTAAAGAATACGTAATACTATCGGTAATATGCTGGTTTTTTAAAGCTAAATCGTCGTTCGCTTTTGCCAATTCCTTGGTTCGTTCCGTGACTTTTTCTTCCAAATTGGCATAAAGTAGGGCGTTATCGATGGAAATCGCCGCTTGCGAAGAAAGGATAGAAATCGTTTGTAGCCGATCCGACGTAAAGGCCGCTTCCGAAAGATTATTCTCCAAATATAATATTCCGATTAGTTCTCCCTGTTTAATGATCGGAGAGCATAAGACGGATTTTGTTTTCTGTTCCCTAATATACGGATCCTTATTGAATTTTTCGTCGGCGTGCGCATTTTTTAGAACGAGGTCTTCCTTAGTTCGTTCCACGTAATAAATGACGCTAATCGGAATATTCTTGCTTTCTTGAATCGGTATACCTTGGAGAACTCGAACTTCGTTATCCCAGATGCTTCCTTCGGCTTCGACGTATAGCTTTCCGTCCCTGCGAAGAATCAAAATCCCTTTTTGAGCCCCCACGTTCTCTATGGAGATTTGCATGAGCTTATCCAACAGTGCCTCAAGTTTGATTTCGCCGGAAATGGCGGTGGAACTCTTGAGAATGGATTGGAAATCCAGGGTCTGACCGGTATAAACTTCCGTTGCGGCGGCGGTATGAGTTCCCATCGTACCGATCGTATAGGTCGTGCGAACGGTATCCCGGTTTTTCTCGCGTAGGAATTCCGGATGTTTCGCGCGAAGAAGTTCCTGCTTCTTGATCGCCCCCCATTTTCCGTATCGATGGTAGGCGTCGCTAATGTATTGCGAAGAGATTTTAACGCTACCTTTCGCTAACCAAAATCTTCCGGCAAACTCGCAGGCAAGAGCCTCGTCGTTTGAAAAATCGTTTCTACTCGCCAGTTGGATCGCGAGTTCGTACGTCTTCGCCGCTTTCCAATTCTTATATTCCAAGCGGGAAAGTTCGGCTTCCACCAGTAAATATTTATGTTCGAAGTTTTCGGGCGCGCTTTCGGAGAGAAGTTTTAACTTTGCCAGATTCTTTTTAATTCGTTCCATGAACTTGGCTTTTTGTTCTTGGGAAGAGACCTTATAATTTGCGGCCATCGCTAACGCATGCAGATACGCGTGCTCTTCCACCGAAATTTGTCCGGAAATGTAAGCCAATAATCCTTCCGTTTCGTCGAGTTCCTTCAGTGCGGCGGCGAACTCTCCATACGCCATCAGAAGTTTGGACTTCATGATTTTAAAGAGGCAAACTGGGAACGGGCTTTGATGAGCATTACAAAGTTCTAAAAATTCCTGTTCGCTCATCTCCTCCGTGGAAAATTCCAAATGAGACGCGGTCTTGCCTCTTAAATTGGATACAATTAGCGTGGCGCCCAAAACGGTATCGATGGCTAAGTTGTTTTTTACCTTTCTGGAAAATTTGAGCAACGCATCTATTTTGGTTTTAGCCAATTCTATATTCTTGGATTGTAAAACTACGTTGACCGCGTCGTTCATCGCGCAGTACCCGCCGTGTAAAAACTCCCCGGATTCGAGACTGGATTGGATTCCTTTTTGATTGATCTCTTCCGAAAATTTCAGGTGTCTTACGAAAGGAGTCGTATAATTCGCTAAAATATTCGCCGCTTTGGTAGTTCCACTCGGGTTCTTATGTTTCTCGCTGACTTTTACGGCCAGTTCGGCGAATTCAAAACCTTTCCTGTATTGCTGAAATCCCGAAGATAGAACGATTCCATAGGCGGAATATCCGTACGGATCGGAGAGGTTACCGTATTTTAGAAAAAGGTTAACCATTTTAAGGCAGATGACGGGAAATAAGGCAAGGGCGAAATTATACGCCGTCGGTATTGCGCCAATGAGCAAATTTACGGCCATGATTTGTTCCGGTTGTTGGATGAGCGGAAGTTCCAATAAGGAATCGATCGTTTTTCCTTCCAAAGCCTTGTTCGCGATTTCGATTTCTTCGGTCAGGACCTTGTCAAAGTCCTTTTCGGGAATGTCGACACCGAGCGGTTTGAGAGCCTTGATGATCGTCGGGAGGGCTAGGTCGTATTTTCCCTGTGCGGAATATTGTATTATCAAAAGATTATAGGTTTCCGCTTTTTCGACCGCTGTCTTGCCGTGTTTGAGCAATAGATCGATCGTTTTTTGAGAATCCTCGAAGTTCCCGGTAAGATACTGGGTTTCCGCAAGTTCCTTGTGAATCGAATAACAGAGGTCGTAATAAGTCGCCCAAAGTTTATCATCTCCCTGCGTTCCTTCCGGAAGTGTGAACAGGAGGTCCCTCCCTTTGGCGATATAGACGGATGCCGGTTTGTATGCGGTCGAGTTTTTTGCCTTTTTTCCGGCCAATAAATTCAGTTCCGCCAATCTTTTTTTCTCGGAGGGATCCACGATTAGGGAGGAGCCCGTATTGAGGTGATTTACGATATCGAAGATAGCATCTTCTAGCTGCTTACCCTCGATGCCTTCCAAGAGGAATCTTCCTATTTTAAGGCGGATTTCCTTTTTCTTTTCCTCGTCGATGATTTCGTAAGCGGCCTGTTGTACTCGGTCGTGCTGGAAGCGGAATAATACGGTTTTTGCGGTTTGATCGTTTTTGTCTTTGTTGATCGCCGTTTCCTGAAAGGATTCGGCGACCCGATAATTTTCACCGATCGGGACGATCAACTCTTCGTTTATACATTCCTGTAAAGAGGCTAGAGTTTCCTTAAAGCTTCCCCCTAAAATTCGAGATAATAGAGATAAGTCGAAATTGCTCCCGATACAGGATGCCATTTTAAGAGTTTCTTGAACGACGGGAGATAGCTTCCGGATCCTATTGATCAAGAGCTCGACGACGTTGTCGGAAATTTTCGTATTCTTAATTTTAGGGATGTCCCATTTCCAGCGAGCTTCGCCGACTTTTCCGGATGAAAGGTCGAAATAAACCGCATCTTCCTTGGATAATTGCTTTAAGAGTTCTCCGATGAAGAACGGATTCCCGCCGGTCTTCGCGTGTATTATTTCGGCAAGTTCTTTCGTTTGTTCCCGGGGAGTGCGTAAACTATCCGAGAGCAGTTCGTTCACATCCGAGACAAGGAGCGGATGTAAAACGATCTTGTGCGGTTCCAATCCTTCCTTATCCAACGCGTCGATTAAGGTCTGAAAAGGATGCGAGTCGTCGACTTCGTTGTCTCGATACGCTAACATTAGAAAGAGGTAATTTACCGTTACGTCTTCCATTAGGTTTTTCAATAATTCCAGGGAGGCCGTATCTGCCCATTGCATATCGTCGAGGAAAATCGCGAGCGGATGCTCCGATCCTGCAAAGACTTTGATGAAATTCTGGAATACTACGTAGAAGCGGTTGGCATTTTCCTGGGGTCCTAATTCCGGAATCGGTTCCTGTTTGCCGATGATGATCTCTAATTCGGGAATTACGTCGGTGATTACTTTTCCGTTTGCTCCGAGCGATTTACGAATCTTGGATTTCCAAGATTCGATTTTTTCCGGCGGTTCGGTGAGAATCAATTCGACTAGGCTCGAAAAGACTTGGATGACGGCGGAAAAGGGAAGGTTTCTATTGTACTGATCGAATTTTCCCGAAACGAAATAACCTTTGGATTCGGTTAACGGTTTGTTAATTTCACGGACTAGGGAAGATTTTCCCACGCCCGAATAGCCGCCGATTAGGACCATTCTTGTCCGGCCGTTTGCCGCAACGTCCTTAAATTCATCGAGAAGAGTGCTTATGTATTCTCCTCGTCCGTATAGCTTTTGAGGAATCTTGAATTCCTGGGAATAATCGTTTTGAGCCAGGGGAAAATCGGGTATTTCGGCGTTTTCCTTCCAGAGAGAATACACTTTTTCGAGGTCAGCTTGCAGACCTCTCGCCGTTTGATAACGATCTTCGGCGGTTTTCGCAAGAAGCTTCATTACGATATTGGAAAGTACAACTGGAATTTCGGATCGGGTTTGCTTAGGCGGAACCGGATTTTTGGCCAAATGAGAATGAACTAATTGTAATAGATCCTCTCCTTCGAACGGAAGTTTTCCGGTAAGCATTTCGTAAAAAGAAACGCCCAAGGAATAGAAATCGCTCCTATAATCCATCGAACGATTCATTCTTCCCGTTTGTTCCGGAGAGACGTAATGAATCGAACCTTCCAGAATATTAGGAGAAGACCAGGAAGTTTCCTCCTTATTCAATCGTGTCGAGATCCCGAAATCGATGATCCGGATCTCCTTCGCATCATGATTATAAATGATATTCTCGGGTTTAATATCTTTGTGTATTACTTTCTTGGAATGAATCTCGCCTAATCTTTCGGCGAGCTGAATCGCGATGGGAAAAAATTCGGAAAGAACGAGGGGTTTCTTAATGATGTATTGTTTTAAGGAACCGCCCGGAACATAATCCATGAAAAGCGCATAACCGTCCTGCAGCTTTTCGAATTTTAACGCTTTTACGAATTTGCCCGAATCGAGAAGGCCTAAAATTTCATACTCGTTTCGCAGGTTAACGATGGACGGGTGCAACTCGTCGAGCACCGGGAGAAATTTTATGATGATTGATTTTCCGTCTTCTTTGCGTACCGCCTTGTACACCTCCGAAGCGGATTCTGCGTTAAGTCTTTCCCGTAGTTCGAATCCAGTAACGATCATTTATTCAACTTCACCTTTCTTTTATCTTATCACCAGGGATCCATCCCTTATGATTTGCTTCTTCTCTGGTCCGTTAAAGTCGGAAAAGAAGCCCTCCCCAGTAGAAACCTCCTCCCACCGCGGGAGTTAGAAAAAGGTCCCCTTTTTTGAAGGTACCTTTCTGATAAAATTCCGAAAGAACGACCGGAATGGATGCCGCTGAAGTATTACCGACTCGGTCGAAATTCATAAGAATTTTTTCCCTGGGAAACTTGGTTCTCTTCAGGAGGCTCTGTACCACGACGTCCGTACCTGGATGGGGGACGACCCAGTCGATATCCTCGGGAGTTAAACCGTTTCGCTGCAGGAGATCATCCATTGCGGAAAGGGTCAAGTCCGCAGCCTTCGTGACCAAATCCGGAAAACTTTTCACGTAACTTTGCGGAGGCGGACCCGTAACAATAACGCCTGAAAGATCCCCATCGTCTTTCAAAAAGGAATCAATAATTCCGAATTCTTTTTCTCCCGTAAACTCCAATAACACTCCCGCAGCGCCATCCCCGGCGGTAAATTCTCCGTAACCGCCGATTCTAGTGCGTATCGAAAAACGTTCGCTGCCGATGACTAATGCCGTTTTAAATTTTCCCGTTCCTAAATATGCGGATGCCATTTGAACACCGTGGACGAAACCGGTGCAAGCCGTACTTATATCGAACGATAAAGCATTTTTGGTTCCCGCTAGCTTTGATGCCTGTGGGGCGAGATCGGGGAGAAAATAGCGGTCCGTCCAATTGGCTAAAATAAACAGATCGACGTCGTCCGCCTTTTTACCGGCGTCTTTCAATGCCATTTCGGCAACTTTTGCGGCCATATACATAGCAGTTTCCGTTTCGGACGCTCTATGTCTCTTCGTAACTCCGATATCCCCGATGACCGCTTTCTCTGCAGGATGCATTTCCGGGTACTTGAGCCTGCTTTGAATTTCCTCGTTGGTTACTACTCTTTCCGGTAGGTAATGTCCAAAGCCGGTGATCCGGACGCCGTTGGACGCAGGGATTTTATTAGTAACCATTCTTCTACGTTCTCCCGTGGAATAATAAATTTCCAGTCATAATTCCATTCTTTTGCTACACGGCTGCAAAATTAAGGCAAGCGCGTGTAAACCATAAATTGTTCCGTATAGATTCTTTCCGGATCTAATTCCCGGAGTATCGTAAGTTCTTCCGAATTGATAGGAGGTTCTTCCGAAACCGTAAGATCTTCATCGGGGGGAAGCCATAAGGTATACCGCAGCACCGCCTCCAAGGCTTCCATTTCGTCGTCGGAAGCGGGCGCGATCCAGGATGAAAGTTCGAACGGATGGTCGGAAAAAGCAGGTCGTTTGAAACGACCGAATTGGCATACCGCTTCTACGACTCTTTCTCCGGGAGAAGTGATGTGTTTCACTTTTCTAACGAAGCGGTACCTGTTGGCTTTTGCGACCACGATCGTATCGGCGGAGGAAACGATATCGTTTGCACCGCCCGAACCGACCAAGAATTTACCTTTGCCGTCCATTACGGAATTCACATTTCCGAACCAATCTATTTCGGCAGCTCCGATCACTCCCAAACAATTATCGGGAACGACCGTCCCGAGAATATTGGCCGTGTCGGATAACATCGAGCATTGCTGCGCATGCAATTGGCTAAAAAGAAAAACGTCGCCCTGAAACGGACGCATCCCGTAAAACCCGAGTTCGGCGATGATTCGAATACGAATTCCTTCCTTCTCCAATAACTTCGAAGCCGTCCAAGCGGCCATATGAGCCGCGCCGATTCCGGCTAGAATCGTTTTATAACCCTTATGTTTCACTCTATCTATGATGGCTCTTGCGGCTAGAATGATCGTCTGCTCCGAATCGTTTACGGTTTTGGAATCTTCCGGTTGCGTTAAGTGATGTTCCGGGGGAATCATTTTCAATCTTCGTAATTTGACCTCCCCGATCTCCTCCAGATACTCCTCATGCCCGCCCGGTAAATCGACGAACTGCTTAAACCAACGATCGGCCTTACTCGGAACTCCGGCCGCCTCGTTTGCTTCCCTTTGGAATTCGTAATCGTCCAAATACGTTTCGATTCCTTCGAATGCCGGAACGTCCGGGAGACCGTGAACGCGCAAGGATTGCGGATGCGCGCCGTACCTTGCCATGGCCAAGCCCATAACTTTTCCACCGGGAATACTTACTAATTCCGGAGGAATCATTCCTCTAGGCACGATTTTTTCCACAGTGGCAATGACGCCTTTTGTTGCGGCCAAGGCCCCCCAGGCTCCTTCACCGGCAGGAGGACAGAGGACGATATTTCCGTCTTCGTCCGCGACTACTCCGTGAACGAGAGTGATATCGGGAGTCAAGGGCGTGATGAAAGCCAGGTCTTTTTCGCGGGTCCCCCGGCTTTCGCTTGTTAGGTGGTGCTTTGCGGCCTCGCCAAACGGATTTCCGGGAGTCGGTTTGCCGTAAAGAAACGCTGTCGTTCCCAATTTATCTAGGATCATATCCGATCCGATTAAGGAATTCGTAATGAAGCCGGGAAGATGCATGGCTCCCGCCATAAGTCTTTGCACGATCGTAAGAAGGGACCAGAGCTCTAATTCGAACGGTTTCCCTTCCAGCAAGTCCTTATACAAAGAATTCGGGCTTGGCTTGGGATAATTATCCCCCGCAAATCCCGTTATCATTTTTTTCACGATTCCAGAAAGAGCGAGTGCGTGGGCGCTGGAGTGAATTCCGGCCACGCTGATCGTGAATTCAGGGTTTTTGCCTTTGAAGCTGCGAACTAACGAATATATTAACGCGTTCGGACGCGACATGGTCGTAGCCAGATGCAGATACATTCCAGGTTGAATAAACTCGCGGACAAGACTATCCGGGTCTGGAAGAATTCTAGTTGGTTCTGGATGGTACGACTCTCTAAGCATTGCACTATCGCGTAGAAAGTTTTAGCCGCGGGAGAACACGGCAAACTCCCAACAAATTTTATGTTATTTCGACGGAAAAAAAGAAGATTTCATACGAAACCGCCCGGAAATCCAGTCAAAATCCGGCCCCGTTCGGAATTCTCACTTTTGCAACTAGGCTGAGGAATGTTATTTGATCTCGCCTAACGATCCGGCGGCCGGGATTCCCGTTAGAGTGAATTCTACAAGCTATCGGTGTTTACTAGGTTTCAAGAATCGCAGTTGGAAATCCGATAGATAGAAGGACGCTCCGCACAAAGAGAAACAAAATGTCCCAAATCCCCGTTCCGTCAAACTTCGCCTACTGGACTACAATCCCGGTTCGGAGATCCGATACGCGGAGTGCAACCGTTGTCGGCGGACTTTTCGTTTCCCACCTAACTTACGAGACATTAATTCCCTTAATCAACGAAGCCTTTGACGCGTTTTTGGAGAATTATTCCTGGTCAAAGGCGAATATCGCAGGCTCCAATATCATCATCCCCCGGTTGGAAGCGGATTATAAATCCGAAGCAAAGTCGGGCGATATCTTAAAATTCGAAATTGCCGTTTCCAATCTTGGCAGGAAGTCCTGCGATCTGATTTTTCAAGTGACCAAGAATCCTCAGGGAGAGGAGGTCGCGACGGTTAAAATCTCCTTGGTGTTTTACGATTATGTTTCGCGTAAGACCATGGAAATTCCGGAAGGCTTTCGAAGCAGGTTTAGCGAATGAAATCGGACGGCTCATCGAACGGACCAGAGGCGGAGTTTCCGAAAAAATATTTTTTTTCGACGGAGATTCCGATTCGTAAAATCGATCTGAGCTTGGACATCCACGTATCGTTTGCGAGCGTCTTGGATTTGGTCATGGAGGCCCATCTCCAGTTCTTCCAATTTCTGGGCTACTCCGTAACCGACATTCACGGAAACAGCATCATATTTGCGAATGCCGTGATTCTTTATCAGGGAGAGTTGCTTTATAAGGACCGGGTCGTTATCGACGTTTCTCTGGATAATATCGGGGAAAAGTCCTTTGATTTGTATTTTCGTCTTTCTAAGGATCGCAGAAGACAGAAAGTTTCTCTCGTAAAAATTCGCGTTTTATTCTTCAATTATGAGCAAAGAAAGGTGGTACCGGTTCCGGACGTATTTCGGGAAAAATTCGAAACGGGTAAGGTTCCCGCCCGAGTCAGTCCCGACGTCGGTGAAGGAAACATCGTCGCAAAAGCGGCCGATTCGTACGGAGGAGAAATCGGTTTTCGTAAACTGGAAGTTTGGAAGCTTTCTCACGAGTTCGTATTACGATTATTTAATCTTTGCGATATTTGGAAACCTCAGGCCGAAGCGACTTTGATCGAGCACGTTCGGTCCGTCGCATCTTTATTACCAGTCCGGATTGCGGGCGCATGGGGTGCGAGAATCCGCTCGGAGAAAATTCGCAATATTCTCAGGGCGAAAGTTCATCTCGAGGAACTTAGATATTTATTGGTTCTCGTGTCCGATTTGGGCGTAGCCGATCCGAAGAAAGAGCTTGCAGATCTAGTTAAAATCAATTTGCATTTAAAGAAATACTTAAATAGAGTCCGCACGGGAGAAGCTAGAAAAATCGTATAAAACTCCTCTATTCCGCTTTAGCTTCTTTTAATCGAATTTTCCGGGTTGAATTCGCACTTATGCGATTTCTAAAGTTTTTAGTTGACGCTCCCGAAATCCCATGATATTCAATCAACTCGACGAAATCACCCCCGAAGGCCCATTCAGCCGTAAGGTTGGGCCACTCAATTAATTCGAGTATACATGAAAAATAAAATCGCAATAGTCACCGGCGGAAACGCGGGGATCGGAAAATCTCTTGTTTTGGAATTTTCCGCTCGGGGAGCCAAGGTCTTGTTTTGTGGAAGGCGTGTAGAAGAGGGAAAAAAAGTGGAGGAGGAAGTTCGTCGATCGGGAGGAGAGGCAAGATTTTTCCCTTGCGACGTTTCCGACGATGCTCAAGTAAAAGATTTCATCGATAAGGCCGAAGCCATGTACGGAGGGTTGGATTTTGCGGTAAACAATGCGGGAGTCGGAGGACTTTCCTTACCGCTTCACGATTATCCCGAAAAAGTCTGGGAAAAGGTCGTAAACGTAAACTTAAAAGGAACTTGGCTTTGCATGAAGTATGAGATTCCCTTATTATTGAAGAGAGGAAAGGGTGCGATCGTGAATATATCTTCGATTGCAGGGATTGTGGGTGCGGATTGGAAGGTTGCGCCGTACTCCGCCGCAAAGCACGGCATCATCGGCTTAACCAAATCCGCTGCGCTCGAGTACGCGGAACAAAACATCAGAGTCAACGCGATTTGTCCGGGTTTCATTCGCACCGAAATGTTGGAAGGACTGTTTCGGAGTTCTTCCGATCCTGCCGAGGCAGAACGCAGAATCACTCGTTTACATCCCGCAAATAGACTTCCCGAACCGGAGGAAGTCGCTAAGGCGGCGATCTGGCTCTGTTCCGATGAAGCTTCTTTTATTACCGGTGCGGCACTGCCTGTCGACGGCGGGTATACGGCTAAATAAACCCAACCGGGTCATTTATAACTCAAGGAACGATTTTTCTCGAACATAAAGAATGTTTCTTTTTTCTTGTAGAATCGCTACTCTTAGTCATCTTAACTATAACCGAAGAGCAGTCCCGAAAGGCTATATTCTTATTTTCTAAAAATGAACATTCATTATTACGCAATCACGGACAAGGGAAATTTTCGATCCCATAATGAAGACTCGTTTCTGGCAAACGGAGAGCTTGTATGCGGTCAAATTCATGATGGATTAGTGAATGTTCGAAACGCGAATACCGACGACTCTCCCGCACTATTCGCTTTAGCCGACGGCTTAGGCGGACACGAGGCCGGCGAAGTCGCGAGCCGGACCGCCCTGGAAAAATTGTCCTGGATGGCAAGAGCCATTCAGCCTTTGGAGGAGTTACCTTCTCTGGGGTGGAAGAATCTACTTAGGAAAATCAACACCGAAGTTAATTTTTACGGCCAATCCATCGGAAAACCGAATATGGGTACTACCCTAGTAGGTTGCCTTCTTGGAAAAAAGAAATCCTGGATCTTCAACGTAGGGGACAGTCGACTGTATCACATGAATCAGGAAGGCTTACGCAAGGTAACGGTCGATCATAATATCGGCGAGGAATTGGGAACGGGAATCGGTAGAAATCTTCTAACGAGTTGCATCGGCGCCGGTTCCAAGGATATGCAAGCGGATCTTTTTGATTTTACGGGAAAGCTTTCCGCCGGAGATCATTTATTACTTTGTACCGACGGCCTTACCGAAGTCTTAAATATCGACTCGATCGAAAAAGTAATTAAGGAGCATAATGATTTAAAGGAGATCTGCTCCATTCTATCGGAAGAGGCCAATCTCAGAATGACCCGGGACAATCATACCGTCTTGGTGATACGAGTGGATAGTTTATAAACGTCCCGAAATTTCGGAATACGAAAATCAAACATCTTCTCCCGCTGAAAATTCCTCCTTGTCCGTCAAAAGGAATCTTGCGGTTAACCGAAAGAAAACGCCTCCGTCTTCCCCTTTTTCGAATTGAAAAACGAGAGGGAGATCCGATTTTCGGGCTATTTCATAAAATCCTAATCCTGCTCCTTTGCTGTCCCGGGGTCTTTCTGAGCGAATTTGAATATTATACTTTTCTTTTAATTCTTCCGGCGATAATTGCTTGGTTTCCTCCAGTCGATCCTTTAAATAGGGGACTTTTTCCGGGTGGATGGAGTTTCCACAGTTCAATTCCCAATTACGCGATTTTCTTCTCAGCACTAAAATTCCGATTCCGCTTTTTTCATCCCTTTCCTGGGAGTAATGAGCGACGTTCTGAGCCATCTCGACGAATACTGTGAGAATCCGATTTCGCTTTTTTTCCTCCATAAGCTTTTCCTTTAGCAACTCGTTTAAGGAAGCGATCGTCGTTTCGGAAAAAGGACCTTTATACAGTAGGGCTACACCGGTCTTTCTTAGAATATTATATTGTCTTGACAGTTGCATATTTTTCCTCAAAAATCGGGAGCGGCCAAGCTAACGAAGGACGATTGGCTTCCGATCGCAAATGCCATGGAAATCGCGTACCTTAGCCGTGTTTTGCGGGCGCCTTCGGCAGCATGATCGTGATCGCATTCCGGATCCGGATCCGTCACATTGATGGTCGGACAGACGGTTTGATTTTTTAGCATTAGAGAAGTGGCGGCCACGTTTATGATCCCTGCCGCGCCGAATGTATGTCCGAAAATCGGCTTAATGGATCCGACGGGAGCCCAGTGAAATTTCGGTTTTCCGTCATACAATAATGAGATCGCCCTGCTTTCTGCCAGATCATTATTATAAGTGGCGGTTCCATGACCGCAAAAATAGTCGATATCTCCTAAATGGATATTACTAATTTTCATTAAATGCTTTAATCCGGTTGCCGCTTTTTTACCGGTTAAGTCCATTCTCATCGCGTGATCGGCCTCGTTATAGCTGTAAGTGCCTAGGACTTCCGCGTAGATTTTTGCGCCTCGATTCAAGGCTCGATCCAACCTTTCCAAGACGAGGACTACGGCACCTTCGCCTAAAAGAAAACCGTCCCTGTTTTTATCATAAGGACGAATCCCTCGCTTCGGGTCTTCCTTTTCTAAAGACATAACTCTACTCATCGGGTCGGAATACATCATCATCAAGGGTTTCAAAAGAGGGAATTCATGCCCGCCTGCATACATGATTTCGGCGCGTCCTTTTCGGATCGCCTGATAACATAGGCTGATCGCGTGATGTCCGCCTACGCAGGCCGCCGAGATGGTGGTTACAAAGCCTTGGATATTGGAATTAATGGCAGTTAAATTAGTCGGGTTTGAAGCCATAGAAGTTAATACGGAATATCGGTCAAAAACACTTTGGTCCTTTTCCTCTATATACTTTCGCCAGGCAAAGTCCCACCAAGCCAGGGAAGCCCTGGAAGAAGAGTCGATAAAGCCTACGCGAGACGGATCCAAGGTCCCCTTTTCGATTTTGGCGTCTTTATTCGCCTCTTCCATTGCAGCCATTAAGGCAAAGGTCTCGGTATTATAATTTTTAGCGTAGTTACCGTTTAAGTCCGGAAGGTGGCGCTTCCAATCGAAGGTATTCATTTCCCCCGCTACTTTTACGGGAAAATCATCGACGGGAAATCGCGTAATGAATTGAAGCTGGGATTTTCCTTCGGAAATGTTCGTCCAGAAGTCGGGGACAGTAAACGTATTCGGGAGAATCACGCCGATGCCGGTGACTACGACTCTCGAGTTCTTTCCATTTTTAATCTTTTCCATAGTAAGAGTTGGGACGTAAGAATGGTGGTCCTCCACGAAATTGGAATAAAAAAATTATTCCTGCTGCTTTTCGACGGAAAAAAAGGGAAAAATTCTTTTCTCGCCACCTATAATAAGGAAAATTCCGAATTCTATCGCAAACTAGTCGTTTACCGAACGTCCAACTATTTGTAACTATTTTCATTACAATTATATCTATGTTCGAAGAAAGACAAGCATTCATTTGTAAGTTTCTTTGAAAGGAGAATATCATGTTTCAGGAAGCTAACCTAGAGCAGAAAGAGAAATCGTTGGAAGGATTTCCCGCACTGAACAAATCCGATATCGGTAAGTTTATCGGAGTCTTGCGCAAGGCGGGGGATTGGGACTTGATAAGAATGAATCCGTATCGATTCGCTTCCACGGCCGATTTCAAGCCTGAGGTTGCGTTAGACCTTTTTTTGCACGGAGCGAAAATCGGTTTATTCGATATTGCTTATAATATGATTTGCCCGGCCTGCGGAGGAGTGGCTGCCAGTCATAAATCCCTGGATCAAATCGACGAAGATTACTTTCATTGTTATATTTGTAATATGGATGTTCCGACCACGCTTGACGATCAAGTCGAGGTGACTTTTACGATTCATCCTTCCGTCAGGCGTATCGACGTCATCTCGCTCTCTTTGCAGGATGTAGAATCCTATTACCGGTATCATTTTTCCGCCAACTATCAAAAATCCCCGCAACTACTTCGATTCATACGCTCGAATCTGCACGGTCTGCTTCGATTGGATCCTAACGAATCGACGGTCGTAAACGTAAATGCGGAGAAGCTTAATGCTTATCAGTTTACTTCCGTGGAAAATAATTCGGCCGTGTTTCTTTATTTCGATAAAGAAGGATCGCAAAAATCGAATTCGATCGAACTGAATCTTCTTCCCGGAGGATTTACGCCGGCCGAATTGCACCTCCCGAAGGGGAAATACGATATCAAAGTGACGAATAGTACGATCGGTAAAGCGGGCGGATTACATTTAACTCCGAGTATCAATCGAATTGCGGCGATAGTAAAGGATCATCCGACCAAAATAGAGAAGTTTTTAACGGCTAAGAATTTGCTGAATAACCAAACCTTTAGGGATCTATTTCGAGTTCAGCAATTAAGACAAAACTTAAACTTAAACGTTAAGAGTCTGACCATTATGTTTACCGATTTACGAGGATCGACAGAAATGTACGATAAAGCCGGGGATATGGCCGCTTATCGTTTGGTTAAGGAGCATTTTCGTCTGCTAATGGATGTAGTAAAAAAACATAATGGAGCGATCGTAAAGACCATGGGCGACGCGATCATGGCGGCTTTTTCCTCACCGCTGGAAGGCTTGCTCGCTTCCCTGGACATGATGGCTAAGATCGATCAAATGAACCGAGGATCTCATACGCAGGAATTCGAAATCGGATTGAAAGTCGGTTTAAACGAAGGTCCTTCCCTCGCGGTCATTAACGACGAGCGGCTGGATTATTTCGGGCAGAGCGTGAATATTGCGGCAAGAGTGCAGGGTCTTGCGAAAGCCGGGGAAATTTGGGTGACTAATTCGGTCTTAAACACGCCGGGAGTCGACGAGCTATTGCTCGAAAAAGGGTATAATTGGGAAACGTCCGAGGCTTCCCTAAAAGGCGTCGGGCAGAAAGCGGTCGTTCATAAACTTTTTCCGAAGGTCGCTTAGTGTTCCGTTAAACGGATGTCGATTTCCTCCATTAAAGCGGATATTTGAAAGAAATTTCTTCGCGTTCGCAGGAAAAAGAATTTCCCGGTAAACTCTCCACGTTAGCTTTGTCTGAAATTTATTTACCGGAGATTATTTTGATGAGATTCTTAATCCTATCTCTATTATCCGCATTGTGTATTTCTTTCCTCGGAGATTGCAAGTCCTCGAAATCGCCTGAGGAGAAACTAATGGAGTTAGCCCCAAGATTTCAAAAAGCGATGTGCTCGAAAACGATCGAATGTACCAAGGACGAAATCGCCAAGGTACCGGCTCAATACCGAAATATGATTCCTGCGTTTATGCAATCCGAGGAAGCGTGTGTCGCTCATTTCAAAGAAAGTTTCGAAAAATCCAAAAAGGAACGTCAGGAAAAGAAACAGGAAGTCACTCCCGATATGGTAACGGCGTTCGAAACTTGTGTTGATGCCGTCGAAAAATCGAATTGCGATCTTTATAAGGGAAAGGGAAAGCATACGATTCCCGGCTGTGAAGGTTTGGAAAAATTTTCTAAAAACTGAACGGACGATTTTTAGTATTTTAAGACGGGTTCCGTATGAAGATCTCTTTCATCGGAATCCGTCTCGCAAAATCAGAGACTTTTTTCGCTCTTCAGGTCCCTTCTAAAAGTTTCTTTAATTCGTTTAGGACAAAGTCCCAGTTTTGTTCGGAATGCTTTCGAGCCTCGTCCGAAAGTATATTGTCCTGGGTTATAACTAGCGAAGTTTCGTCATTTTGCTGCGAAAGTTCGTAAGTAATGTTGGCGTAATTTTCGGGGAGATCTTCCAAATTGGAAAACGAGCTGAGGTAATTGTAACGAAACAATCTTTCGGGCTCGACCTGTAAAATCGTTCCCTTATCCAGATATTCCTTTCCTTCCCATACCCCTTTGAAAAGCAACCGGCTCCCCACTTTCCAATCGGAAATCGCTTCCGTTCCGAAGAAATACTTCTTAATTAAATTCGGATCCGTTAATCCTTGCCAAACTTTTGCAGCACTTGCGCGAATCCGAATGCTTGCCGAGGCCGTAAATTGGTTTTTCATAATTGTCTCTTAGAAGATTCGTATACAAGAAATCCTGATAATTGCAAACGAAAACAAATCCGATCTAGCAAAAAGAAATATTGCATAGGGAGGAAGTTGACCGGAGAAAATTTCAGGGGTGACAAAGGTTGTCATATTTCAGAGGACAGAGGGCCGAAGAAAGATCCACTGTTAGCATAAGAATCTTTCTCTAGAGCATGGAAACCCGGCTCGCCAATGTTCTGTCTTCCGTCCTCTGACCTCTGTCCTCTGAAAGCGAACGCGTCTGTCCTCAGTCATCAGTCCTCTGAAAGCGACCAGTAGGAATATAAAATTACCGTTATGATCCCTAACGCCATCATTTGACCGAGATGAACGGTGGTGGCGTATACTAGACCTTCCGAGCTTTCTCTCCCTAACAGCACAAAGCCGGAAGTAATGGATGCATGATATACTCCGGCCCCGGAGGGGGCCGAAGGAACCATGACACCGACGGCGCCGCAAAACATGATGAAAATCGTTTCTAAAGGACTGAGATGAATTCCGACCAAGTATTGCAGGAGAGTGTAGTGAACCCCGTAACCCAATAACCAAGTCGCCGCAGTCAAGGCTCCGTGCTTTCCCGCGTTTTTCAAAGTTAAGAACTCGCCCAGTTCGGTGATGAGCGGAGTGAGTTTATCCCGAAAGAAATTCCGTTTTCCGAATTTATCGGAAACGTCCTCGCCGAATCGAGCAAGCTTCTTGTAAAAAAGTCGTACAAAAATCAGAGTACATACGATGGAAAGAATTCCTAGCAAGGGCAAAATGAACCTTACGAAATCCTGATGGATGCCGAGTAAGAAGAATGCCCCCAGCCCTGCGCTGAAAATAAACGCGAAATCCAGGACCTTCTCCAAAAAAAGTCCGCTTACCAAAGAACCGTAACCGGAATCTCCATCCTTTTTACACAGATAGAGTCGAAATATATCTCCTCCTCTTGCCGGCAGGAATTGATTGGCCCCCACGCCTATATAAGCAGATAGGAGGGAGGTTTTGAAGGAGATTTTTTTTCCTAAAAGTAAATACCATCGCCAGGAAAAAAGAAATAAACCCCAAATGACGGCTATAAAGAAAGGAATCAGATAGAAGGGTTTCCATCTTTCTTGAATATTATAAAAACCTGATAGATCTAGCTTCCAGAAGAGAAAGACAAGGGCGAAGACGCTGATGGTGATTCCGATGAAGAATTTTTTCAAGTCGTATACTCCGAGAATTTCAACCGGGCGGCCAAGTCATGTGTCGTCCACCCAGCAGATGGAAATGTAAGTGAAACACCGTTTGGCCGCCGAGCGGACCTTTATTATTTACGACCCGATACCCGTCCTTTTCCAAGCCTAAAGATCGGGCCACTTCCCGAATTCGGAAAAGAATCTCTCCCGCCAATTTTTTTTCCTCGGATCCGATTTCGTCCAAGGATACGAAATGTTTCTTAGGTATAACCAATACGTGAACCGGAGCTTGGGGAGAAACATCATGAAAAGCTAATATTTCTTCGTCTTCGTAGGCGATTTTTGCGGGAATTTCCTTTCGAATGATTTTACAAAAAAGACAATTCGGCTCGTTCATCGGATCCTTCCTAAGCAAAGACTTGCAGCGCCTAAAGCACCCGTCACCGAGCCTCCTGCGAGAATTCTAGTATAATTTCTGAATACCGGAAAGATGATTTCTCGAACTCGCTTTTCAAGCCGTTTTCCGAAAAGAGAATAGGATTTCACTAGCCCGCCCGAGAGGACGACACATTCCGGATTTAAAATGTGAATCAAATTTCGGATCAATTCGGACAGAATTTCGATCCCTTCCTCTAAAATCAAGGTGGCTTCCTTTTCTCCTTTTTCGACTAAAGAAAAGAACTCCTTAGCATCGCTAAAGTTTCTGCCGGTAAGTTCCCTATATCGAGTCGAGAACCCGCTAGTACTGAAATACGCTTCCGCACATCCACGATGTCCGCAGCCGCAGAGCGTTCCGCCTGGGCGTATCGTATTATGACCGACTTCCATACTATTTCCTTTGTAGCCGTCAAAGAGCGAGCCTTCGTATACCCAGCCGCCTCCGATTCCGGTACCTAAGGTGATAACGATAAGGTTCCGGGAGCCTTTGCCTACGCCGTACCAGTATTCTCCGAGGGCGGCGCAATTTGCATCGTTGTCGTAATAAACCGGTAAACCGAAGGAATCTTGTAAGTAAGAAACGATAGGAACATTCTTTAGCTTCGGAAGGTTTGCGGAAGAGATAAGAATTCCGGCGTCCTTATCGATTGGACCGGGACTTCCCAATCCGATTCCGGAAATCCGAGAATCTCCTTCCTCCATTAATTCTTGAACGATTTTTTTTAAGGAAGAAAGAAACGATTCTGAGTCTATGTCCGAACCTGTGGAGACGGAAGCCTCTGCGAGAATCGTTCCGTGCTCGTCGGTCCTACAGGCCTTGACGCTTTGTGCGCCGATGTCCAATCCTAGAAAGGACTTCATTTTACGACTCGAGTAAAGCTTCCTTCTCTCATTTCATAGATGGTCTTTGCGTCGAATGCAAGATTCATATCGTGAGTGACAAGAAGGACGGTTAGGCCCCTTGAGTTGAAATCCGAAAGTAATTTCCGCACTAATTCGCTATTTTCCGGATCCAAATCTCCGGAAGGTTCGTCCGCCAGCAGAATTTCCGGTTCGTTTATCAAAGCCCTCGCGATTGCGGTCATTTGAATTTGTCCACCGGAGAGTCGGGTCGGTAATTGATCCCGGATCGTATTCAAGTTAAGGCTAGAAATAAGATATTCGCATTTTTCCTTATATTCTTGCTCGCCGAACTTTCCTACCAATAAGGCGGGCAGGAGAATATTTTCCTCGACGCTCAAATGAGAAACTAATTCGGAAAATTGAAAAATCAATCCGATATTGCGAGCTCGGAAATCGGCCAGTTGGCCTTTGCTCATACTCGATAATTTCAGAGTATCAAAATAAATCTCTCCCTCGGTGCTGGTGAGCATTCCGGTAATCATCGAGAGTAGAGTGGTTTTTCCCGAACCGGAAGGACCTACAATAGCGACATAATCGGATTGGTTTACGTCGAACGAAACGGAATTAACTGCTTTCATCGAGCCGTACGTTCGGGAAAGATTGTTGATCCGTAGGATCATTTACCCCTCCGGATCGATTTGTAAGGATCCACAAGAGTGTGAATGAATGCGGTAGTACCGCCTGCCAATCCTAGAATGGCGAGCTCATAAATATAGGCACCGGCATAGTCAAGGAAGGAAACCAATGCGGGATTTCCCGGCGGTTGTAAAATACTCGCTGCACTTGCGACTAGAAAGCCGAAAGAATGAATGATCCAGAGTTCCGTCGTTTCCAACAGGACGCAGCCGAAGCGATTTCCGCCCACGGCCATCATAATTCCCGTATCTCCCGATCGACTCGAGGTACGGACAATCGCCATAAAAATCAAGGCAGCAGTCGAAAGAGCCAAAACCAGGTAGGGAGAATTCCGGAAGAGATCGATACTAGAAACATCGGATGAGAGTTTATCGGTCCGAATGGAAAAAAAACTCAGAACTAGACTGTAAGCGAAAAACAGAGAAAAGAAGATATGAAGCAGACTTGTTGTTGCGTCCCGAAAGAAAAGGGAGAAAGCGAACCGCAGGTAGGTGATTCTTCCCATCGAAAGCACGATACTGAAAAGGTTTGATTTTATCCAACATTTATTTGGTAAATAATAGAAATTCCGAAACATGATCTTTGTAATTCTTATCGCAGCAGGAATCATCCTGATCGTAGCAGCGGGGTCCTTTTTGATCCAGTCCAAGAAGGACTCGTTTGAAAAGGCCCTGGCCCTTGCTGCTATGGGGAATTACGTGGATTCCCGAATTTTAATCCGAGACATTTTGGACGTGAATCCCTCGAACGTGAGGGCTCATTATATTATGGCTAAGATTTACGCGATGGAAGGGGATCATGTCAACGAAGCGAGGCATTTGGAAAAAATTAAGAAAATCGGGACGTACGATAAGGATATTTCGGAAGTTGCGGTTTCGAATCGGATCGCGGATATTTACTATCAGCAAGACCTATTCGAAGAGGCCGTGTTTCATTACGTGGATACCTTATCTTCGGATCCGGAAAACCTGGAGGCGAATATAAGGATTGCCTTTATGGCTTTAGGTCAAAAAGAGTTCGGGATCGCAGATAAATTTCTTTCGCGGGTTCCGGATGATAAGGTGAAAATGACCGCCTTGTTTATCGCGAAAGGGGTCGTCGCCGCAATCTTAAGAAAAGGGGATGCTAAGCATTACTTCAAGCAGGCCTTCGACCAAGAACCGAGTTCGGCGGTCGCGGGATTTCTGTATTCCTTAACTCTTGCTCGCTCGGGTGAGCACGACGAAGCGATAAGAATCGCTAATTCCGTGGTCGATCTAGTTGCGGACGAATACGTTCGATTCACATTATTCCAATTCATAATGTTAGAGTTTTTGCAAAAGGGAGATCTGAACGAGGCTCTCAAGCATTCGCGGCTTTGTATGGAGATCGCCAGAAATAACGGTTGGAAACAGGAGTTGATCGATTCCGATTTCCATTTCGCCTTAATTGCAGTCAAAATGGGCCGTCTGGAAGACGCCAGCGAGTACCTTATCGAGGCCGAGTCGGAGAGGGTCGACGACAACAGAATCATAGAGCTGGCAAACTATAAGTATCAATTGGAAACAAAGCGTCTGGAAGCGGGCAAACCTGCCAAGAGCGGTTACACCCCCGAGGAAGAGATTGGCAGACTCTTCCCCGAACTTTTTCCCGTGGAACGATATTACGAAATCTCGGGATTAAAATCTTCCAAGTCGTTCCATATCAAAGGGATCATTGATGAAGAGGGCGGCAAAATCATCGTCGACATCAATAAGATCGGCGTAAGCGCCTTGGATCATTTCCGCAGTCTCAAGGGAGTGGAATTCAAGAATCTATGCGTTAAAGTAGTACTCGCCTTAAACTATACGATTAGTCGAGAGATCCCGAATAAAGAAGGAGACGGCTTGAATTTTATGGGCTTAAGTAAGTCGGATAAGGAAACCCGGGCCCTGTTCAAATTCCGAAGATGGAAGGACGCAAAAGTGTCGGATATTTTTCTCAGAGATACATTGAGTCAAGTAAAGGATCTAGGCTTGGACAAGGCGTTTATCGTGGGTGATGCGGAATTTACCGATGGCGCGAGACGTTTTTTGGCGGATAATTCGGCACGACTCTCCGTTCTCTACGGAAGAGATCTAGAGGAGCTTCTGAAAAAAGCCTTGAAAACCCCCGTGTAAATCGGAACCACGGCGGCGGAAACCGGTTCTAATCTCTACGCTTTTTTCTATACGATCGTCGCTTGCATTATATTTTCTACATACTTGTTCTCGGTTTCAAAGAAGGTTTCTAAAATCGAAGGAAGGAGAAAGATACTTTGAACACTGATAGATTACTGCGAAGCCTAACCGGTCGGTTCAAACGAGAACCTATTTTTTTTGCGGCAATCCTTGTCGGTCTGGTTTCAATTCTGAACTGTTCGAAAGAAGGGATAGTGCGTAGCTCTGTCGTTGAGAGTAGTCCTTCCGTCGAGAAATCCAAAATTTTCCTAGCCGGCCATACCGGCGAATATTCGAAAGATAGTGATGAAATTTTATCTATTTTGCGAAAACTTATAGCAGGAACCGTTCAACAGGATCTGAGTTTTTTACCGAATTTAGTTTCGGAAGAAGAAGGGATCTATCTGGATATGAAAGGCCATTGGAGTCGAAAGCAGTTGGCCGAGGAACTTTCCTTGGAGGACAATTATTTCCGAACTTATTTTTTTGATCGGGACGCTTTAGAGAAGGCAAAGAAAAACTCGAATGTCAGAACGGTCCGAGATCTTTTACTTTCTTCGAAAGGAATCGAAGCAGACTTTTACTTCGAAACCCCTTATGCATGCGAAGTAAAACTTCGATTTAAGGAAAATCGAAAGTTGGAATCGGAACTCATAAATCCTTACTTTAGCAAGTTGCGCGGAAAATGGTACGTTCATCGGCTATTCTAGCAATCGGCAAAGACAAACCTACTTGCGGGCAACGACAGGAAATGCAGGAATAGTAAATAAGGTCGGAGAATGCGATCCAAGTCATTGTTAATACAACATAAGAATCGCATCTTGAATGCCCGACATAGGGCGATGTCCGTCGCCGGCATCCTACTCGTGCCGACTCTTTTTCTTCTGCCGACTTCGGCGGGGCTTCTCGTGCCGGAAACGATTCCCTTTGAAACTTCTTCGGAGGAAAAAAAAGGAATCTCAATTCCGAAGTTCAATCCCGTCTCCGTTTCGGAAACTCCTGCAGATTTCCAAAGAAATTCCATCCGGCTGATCGATTGGGACATCGATCGATTAACGGAATATGCCGTTTCCAATAATCCTCTTTATCTTTCGGAACGGCAAAATATGGGAATTTCCCGAGGCGCGGTGATTACCGCCTCCTTATACCGGAATCCTATATTACAATTCCAGCAACAATTCATCGGCGGAAACCCGAATACTCAGGGCGGTAGTCCCGAGACTGCACCCGCTCTTTATCAGGATTTGGACGTTTATGGGGTGGTCCCGCTAAGAACTAGAGTCGCTAAGAAATCTTTCGAAGCTTCGATTGCCGATTTTAAGAACTTCGACCGGGTTTTCAGAATGCGTCTCCGGCAAAATTACTGGGCTTTCGTTTTTCTCACTCTTCTCGTCGATACCAACAAAGAATTTTACGAGAATTATAGCGACTTATTGGAGCTCACGAAATTTCGAGTTCAGAAAGGAGATATTTCTCCGTTGGAATTCGAACGGCTAGAATTGGAAAGAATCCAGGTGGAGAAATATTACCGGGATGCGATCGTACGCAGGCAATCGATCGAAAAGGATCTGCGAATTCTGAGCGGACTCTCCGAAAAAGAGGGCGTCTTTGCGTTTAAAGTGGATTCCATGCGGTTTAAATCCCTGGAAGAACTGGGGCTTCATTTGCGGGAGGAATATATCTCGAGCGATCGCCCTGATATCGTCGCTTTGGAACAAAGGCTTCAAGAAAAGAAGATGAATATCGAACTCCAGAGAAAAGAGGCCCTGGGCTGGCTTCAGGTCGGCGGAGAATGGCGGATCAAGGGAGGCGAGAATTACGGAGGAGTGTTCGCTACGATTCCGATCCCTATGAACGACCAAGGTCAGGGGAAAGTATTCGCCGCAAAGGAAGAATATCGCAAGTTCGAACTGGCGCTGGACGCCAAAAAAAGGGAAGTCGACGCCGAGATCGAAGCCGCTAAAAAGGAACTACTCGCTAGGGAAGAATTGCTCACTAAATACGAACGGATTAATTTATTACAAAAAAATAAACAATTAGAGGAGAAATCCAGGATCGCCTATGTGCGAGGCGCATCCGATCAGGTGACGTTCCTTCAGGCGGAAAAAAATTATCTTATCATTCTTCGGGAATATTACGATCTTCTTTATCTTTATTTCAATGCCGTAGAAGCCTTTAAGGCCGCGACCGGAAAAAATTCCGATATTAAATCCAGCGTGCAAAGCAAAGGAGACGAGCGATGAAAGTTATTTTACAACGATATAAACTCCTTATTTTTCTGGTCGTTCTCGTTTCGGGTGCGGCGTACGGTTATAAACAATATTATAAAAAGAAATCGGATAAAAAAATGACGGAAGTATCCCGTAATTTTTTTACCGTGCCTGAGGAAATTTTAAAGCGACATCCTTTAACATTTGTTAGCCTAAAAGAAGTTTCCCAATTCGAGGAACTTGCTTTACCGGGTCGGATCACCTACGATCCCGAAAGTATGGCTAGGGTCGGCTCCACGGTGGAAGCTAAGATCAAGAAGGTGCTCGTCCGCGAAGGGGATCGAGTGAATCAAGGTTCTCCCCTTGCAATTCTTTCCTCCGTACAATTAGGCGAAGTTGAAGCCGCCTACGTGAAAGCGAGAGCCTCGTTGGAAGCCTTAAAACTCCAGGCAGACAGGGCTAAAGAGCTCTTTGAAATGAAAGTCACATCCGCTAAGGAGTACGAGCTTGCCACCATGCAATATAAGACGGCCAAGACCGAAGTGGAAACGACTCGCATTAAATTGGAAAACTACGGGTTGACTTCTTCCGAAATCGAAGGAATCGAGAGAGGAGTGTATGTTTCCTCTAATCTGGTTTTGAGAAGTCCGATTAACGGAGAAGTCACCGAAAGAAAAGCGATTATCGGACAGCAAACTTCGAGGAACGAAGAGCTATTTACCGTGGCGAATTTAAATAACCTTTGGGTCCTTTTGGACGTTTATGAAAAGGATCTTGAAGGAGTGAGAGAGGGCGCTCAGGCCACCATTTATCCGTTCGGAAACGAAGAAAGCACCAAAATACAGGGTCGAGTAGCCTATGTGGGGGCGATTTTGGATAGTGTTAAGCGAACCGCCAAAATTCGAATCATGGTATCGAATCGGGGAGGCAAGTTGAAGCCGGGGCAAACGGTTACCGCTAAAGTGGCCGGATTGGTTGTCAGCAAGGGGGATGGAAAACGAAAAACGTTGCCTTTGGAAGCAGTCCATGAAATCGAAGGTAGGTCGGTCGTATTCGTTTATCATGAGGACGGCAGGTTCGAAGCGATGGACGTTGTCACTGGGGATACGATCGGTGAAGATGTGATTATCCTAAGCGGATTGCAGGATGGAATACAAGTCGTTTCAAAAGGTTCTTTCGTATTAAAAAGCGAGTATCTCAAGTATTGAGAGGACAGAGGACTTTCAGAGGACGGAAGACAGAAGACTGAGGACAGAACATTGATGAGCAGGGTTTCCATCTTCCCGAGAAAGATTCTTGCGTTATAGTGGATCTTCCCCTACTCCAGCTGCCTTCCCAACCTCTAGCAGCTTCTGTCTAGCGCGAGCAAAGCGAGCGCATCTGTCTTCAGTCTTCTGTCCTCTGTACCCCAAAAAAGTACTTGCACAACATCCATTCACTAATAACTTGTTAAGCATGAAGGATTTGACGGAAAAGCAACTCGCAGTACTCCATTTTATCACAAACGTAATCAAAGAACGTGGGTTTCCTCCTACAATCCGGGAAATCGGAGATGAATTTGGTATTACTGCCAAAGGCGCTTACGATCACCTTAAAGCGATTGAAAAGAAGGGATATCTAAAGACTTCGAAGAACCAATCGAGGGCGATCGAATTGATGAGGCAGAGTCCATTCGAAGCTCTTAATGTGCCGACTCCTAGTATTCCCTTAATCGGGAGGGTGGCGGCCGGACTTCCGATTTTAGCCGAAGAAAATATCGAATCGTACATTCCTGTCCCTGAAGAACTCGCGTCCAAAGGAATGACTTTCGCTCTAAAAGTGCAAGGCGATTCCATGGTGGAAGCCGGAATCAGCGACGGGGACATTGCTATTATCCAGAAACGGGATATAGCTCGTAACGGAGAGATCGTGGTCGCCCTAATTGACGATGAGGCGACACTTAAAGTCTATTATAAGGAGGCGGACCACGTTCGCCTCGAAGCCAGGAATGCAAAGTACAAGCCCATTAAAACCAAGAAAGCCGTGATCATCGGCAAACTCATCGGACTTTATCGGGTGTATTGATTTAGGAAAGAATTCCTGGTTGACACTTTCTTCTGACGGGAAAAAAATTCTGAAAGAGTGAATTCCCCGTCAGTGTACCGCAAATTCGCGGTTTCCCTCCTCTTTTTCCTACTCGCATTTTGCGCTTCTCCCAAGAAAGAAATCGGAGATGCAGAATTAAAATTGGTTCTGGATTATCTTGCGGAGGCAAGATTCGGCGAACGATTATCCTCCCTATCCGAAAAGCCCGTACCGAACGATAAACGGATTTTTTTAACGGCATGTGAACGCTATATGCTCGACTCTGACGCCGTTTTAAATATTTTGAAAGTCAAAAACCCGCAGATTTATTCCAGCCTGGTCAAGTCTTATGAAAACTAAAGAAAGGCTGGCTTGGGCCGGCGTCGTACTGGTCTTGCTTTTTGCCTTACTGTTTCGTCCGACTCCGGTGAAGGCGATCTCGGAAACCTCCGAGAAATACCTACAATTATTTCACGAAGTCTTAGGACTGGTACAAAACGGGTATGTAGAACCCGTCGACGAAGAAAAAGTTTTTATAGGGGCGATCAAAGGCCTCATCGCGTCCTTAGGTGATCCACATTCCACCTTCCTAGATGAGGAAGAATATAGACAAATGAAGGAGGAAACTCGAGGAAGCTTTGGCGGTCTCGGAATGGAAGTCGCTTTTGCAGACGGAGCCATCGTGGTTGTTTCTCCCATTGAAGATACCCCGGCTATGCGCGCAGGGATATTACCCCAAGATAGAATCATCGAGATCGACGGAAGAAGCACGGCGAATCTAGGGTATTCCGACGGGATTAAACTTATGAGAGGTAAGCCCGGTTCCTCGGTATCGATCAAGTTAGAACGTAAGAATCAGAAGGAGCCGATTCAGCTTACATTAGTTCGGGAGACGATTCAAATTCGCTACGTTCGATCCCACTTCTTCAACAAGGAAAAAGTGGGATATATCCGCTTAAACCAATTTATGGGTGAGAATACCCAGGACGAATTTAAGAAGCAACTGAAAGCTCTTGCGGATAAGAAAGCGGAAGGACTCGTCGTGGATCTGCGGATGAACCCGGGGGGCCTTTTGCCTCTGGCGTCGGCGCTTTCGGACCTTTTTCTTCCACCCGGTTTGGATATCGTTTCGGTGAAGGGTAGAGGCGGGGAATTAGCGGATACGGCAAAATCATCCAGTTCTCCCGATAAATTCACTAAGATTCCGATGGTAGTTCTGATTAACGAAGGCTCCGCTTCCGCGTCCGAAATTTTTGCGGGGGCCATGCAGGATCATGGGAGGGCGAAAATTTTAGGGACAACTTCTTACGGGAAGGGTTCGGTTCAGTTCGTGTATTCGCTTTCCTACGGTAATGCGGTAAAACTCACCGTCCAAAAATACTATACACCGTCGGGTCGTTCTTTGCATGGAAAAGGAATCCAACCTGATATCGTCGTAAAGGCGATCGAACCTACGGAAGACGATCGGTTTTATCTTCGGAAGATGGGAGAAAAGAAACTTCTAGATCAGTTAATCTTAAAATTTCCGGATTATAGCGAACAAAATTTTCAATCGTTCGAAAAGTCTTTGAAAGAGCATGGAATCAAGCTTTCCTCGGACGTGGCTCGTATTCTTTTTAAGAATCGCACTCAATCCGAAAAGGAAAGGACGAGTACGGATTTAGACCTGGATCCGCAACTTCGTAAAGCGATCGAGATACTTTCGGAAAAAAAATCCTAATCCACGCAAATGATCGGGCTCGGAATAGAAAGCAGTTGCGACGAAACTAGTCTAGGAATCGTCAAGGACGGACGCGAACTTTTGTCCTTAAAAATTTTTAGTCAAATCGATCTGCATAAACCGTTTCGCGGAATCGTTCCCGAAATAGCATCCCGCGCACATCTGGAAAAAATCAATGTTTTGCTTTCGGAAGTTCTGGAAGAATCCGGTCTTGAACTCAAGGATTTGAGTTACGTTGCGGTCACTCGGTCGCCGGGATTAACCGGTTCTCTAATGATCGGCGCCCAATTGGCACGTTGTATTCACGCGGTTTATAATACTCCCATTATCCCTCTTTGTCATTTACAGGCTCATTTCGCCGTTCTTCAATTGGAAGGAATCGAACCGATTTTTCCGAGCCTAGGCTTACTTCTTTCCGGCGGGAATTCCGCAATGTATCGCATTTCCGAGTTTGGCAGAATGGAAACGATCGGTGATACGATGGACGACGCGTTAGGCGAGGCATTTGATAAGGTGGCCGGGTTACTCGGGTTGCCGTATCCTGGAGGGCCGATCATAGAGGAATATGCCTCCTCTTACCGGCCCGAAAAAGGAGAGAAGGATTTACTTCCGCCTTTATTACGAAATTTGGAACATTCTCGGGTCGCTTTTTCGTTTTCGGGTTTGAAAACGGCCGTGGCACATTTGATTGCGAAGCAACCCGATCTAGCGATTTCCAAAGTCTGCTATCATTTTCAAAAGACTGCGTTTGAATTAGTGGAGCGAAATATTAAGCGGGCCGTGGAAATTACGGGAATCAAGAGAGTTCTGGCCGCAGGAGGCGTCTTGGCGAACACGACGCTCAAACTTCGACTGGAGAGCCTGGCTGAAAAAAATTCCCTGGAATTTTTTTCTCCCCGGAAAAAGATCTACTGCACGGATAATGGAGCGATGGTAGCGGCTCTAGGTTATTATTTATTTCAAAAAGGCTATTCTAAAAGTTTAGAGTTCACGGTTAGTCCCGTGAGACAGGAGACGTACGTATGAACCGTAGGCTAAGTTGGATCCCGAACACGATCACTCTCGGAAATTTGACCATGGGATTTGTTTCCATTCTCATTGCGGCGGAAGCCGCTGGGAACGGTCCCCAGGCATATATCTTAAGCGGCTTTTTTATACTTTTAGCCGCCATATGCGACGGCCTCGACGGTATGGTCGCCCGAGCTCTGGATGCCACGAGCGAATTGGGAGCAGATCTGGATAGTTTGGCCGATCTTACCGCCTTCGGTATCGCACCTGGATTCCTTTTTTATAATATGGTTTTAAGCGAATATAAAATCGACGTATTCGGTAAAGAGGATCTCTTCCCCATCGGAATGCTTTTGGCTGCGGTGTTCCCGATCTGTGCGGCTTATCGTCTCGCTAGATTCAATGTCGCCCACGACCCCGGGTCTTTTACCGGATTGCCTTCTCCGGTGGCAGGAGTGACGATCGGATTCCTGCCCATCTTTCTCAATCGAGATAATATCCCCCATTGGATTACGATTCCCTTGTTTTTGCTGATCGCGATATTAATGGTATCCAACGTTCGATACGGCAAGCCACAGGTAGCGATTCGATCCAAGTTAACCCCGGGAAAGGCCGCCTTGATGCTTCTCGCCGCCGCAATTTTGCTCGTATTCGTCGGATTCAATCGTTGGCCCTGGTTGATTTACGGTCTTATTTTCCTCTATATATTTTCCGGTTTAATCACCTTCCTGATACACCTTCTGCAGGATTTTCGCGTAAAATTGGATTAAACTAGATCCGGTCATTGATTTCTATTTTTCTAATAAAGGTAGAAAAATTTGAAATCTCGCGCTAACACTGTCCCCCTTCGCTTCTCCTCCCCGAGAATGCCGAAGGGTAACCGCAAAATACGGATGATGGATCCGTAAAAATAAATAAACGGATTTATCCACGACCCGCAGACCTGTCTCTTCCGGTGTAAGGGATTCTTCCGCAAAGGCGGGAAGTCGATTTCCTTCTTTTGCGAATAAAAGCGAAGACTGAAGTTTCCAGTTCTCGAAGAAGGTTAGATGCATCGTAGCTTCCGCTATACGATCTCCGTTTTTTCTCCATTCCTGACCGATTTCCCATATCCAACCTTTTTTTTGAAAAGCGTAGTACAATCCTCTTCCGCTAGTCCATACATTAGAATTTTCGAATTTATAAGTCCTAATTTGCGCGAGTGCTGCTCCCCAACCGGTTTGGAAAAAAGCGATTCTTCCCCAAATCGCTTTGGAATGCAGGTTACCGATTTCGTTTTCAATCGGAATATCGAATCGTTCGAATTGTACCGCCGCCAGTCGAGTATAAAGTCCCGGTTCCCAGAGAACCCTAAGGAACCGCGCACGATCCCTATACTCCGGTGACGAGGATAAACTGAATAATTGCGAGGATTTCCCTTGGTAACCTCCAACAAGGAATCTCTGATTCGATTCGGCATCCTGCCAATAGAGTGAAAAAATTCCGGATGGATTTTCCTTGGGTCCGAACGCTTCCAGTCGTAACCGGAACGGACTCTTCCGTAGTTCTCTTGACTTGTACGAAGGAATCTCCAGCAAAAGAAAACCCTCTTTAGATTCGGGAGAATAAGCTAGCTCAAGATACTCCTGAAACGGTTTAACGAAGATGCCCGGTCTTTTCGAAGCTCCTCGTTCCGAGTAATATAGGCTAAAGAATGATGGTCCGATATAGGTTCCTGCAAAGGCGGAGCGAAGGGATGGCTGTTCCAAAAACGGGAACGAGGAAAATTCGAACGTATCTCGTAAAAAGAAAAAATGCCGAGAAGGCTTGAATCTGTTTCCGTAGGAAAGATACAAGCGATTCGTTTCGAATGCGACCGAGCTTAATAAACTCTCGTTTCGCTTTTCCAAAAAGATCTTCGAGTTTAGGCAGTTTTCTTTTTCCCGTAGCGAGAAGAGATTTACCGAGCCGCAAAAATCTCCACGAAGCCAGATCGTATCGTGGGAGTTTCTGTAAAAACGGGACTCATAGGTAGAGAAGGAGCCGCCTGAGGAAAGAAGCGGCATTTCATTTTCCTTGGCTTGAATCTCTGCGATTGTAGCCAGGCAGAATACGAGAAATGGACCGACCTTCAATGCCGGTCGTCCAATTTTTGGTTTTTCCGAAAAAGCAAACGAAAGATTTTCTTTTGCTCGGCGGACGCTAACGAGTTTATCTTATTTCGAAACGTCCGTTCATCCAAGCGGGACCATTCGGAAATCCGCAACGCATCGGTTATCGAAAATCCGGCCTTTACGAGTTCATCGACCGTTAGAGGGGAAAGGGAAATGCGTTTCCTTTCGGACGGTTCGATCGGTATCGACGGCTTGTCGGACGCTTCCCGTTTTTTAAAAAATTCCTTCGTAATTCCGAAAGATGCGGCTCCATCGAGTTCACCGCTCGCTTCTCGGAGAAGAATGTCTCCGGTTATTCCTTCCCAATTCCAGGCAAAGCCGATAGTGAATCTTGTTTCGGAAGCCCTTTCTTTCTCCTGAGTTAACTCGATACTCAGACTTAACTGCGTATTGGATGACGACGTACTTCTTAGTATTCCACCGTATCCTCTTTCTTCGGAACTTTTCCTAAGAAAGAAATCCAGACTTCCGGATCTATTAGAAAATCTTAAAACGGAGTGGTAAGTCTCCCGGGAACCGCCGACCTGGAACGTTATTCTGAACGATTCGTAGGCAGGGGATCGATATCCGACGCCGACCGACTCCGACCGAGAAGTATGTACATCCCGGGAATTCAGCCAAATTCCAAGAAGGCGTAACTCGCCTTTCTGTCCGGCCGAGAAGGGCGCCTGCAATAACGCTCCTCCGCTAGCTTTCGTTCCGGATTCCCAGCGGCCTAAAAATGAAATCTCTCCCTCCTGATTCCAAGAACGTGCAATCCATTCTATAGGAAGAGAGGGAGAGGAAAAGGCGCTGATCGGGAAGAGCAGGGTTCCGAAATAGAATAGTCGGCGCATGGGAAAAACGGGTGTGCAATTTCGTTCGGCGCGCGGAAAATTCTAAGGATTGCCTTTTTTTCGAATTTTCTATCGTTCGGAAGCTCCATTTGTCCGGTCTCTTCGTAGAATTAGTTTCATAAGGAAAGAGAGCGGGTCTGGAAAGGCCGCAATGCCTATAGAAAATTTTTAGTAAACGCTTGACGACTACTATAATTTAGTTTAGTATGTATCTATCCGTTTAGTAGATTATAGGTGTGTTTTTCTTAATTTATGTCGTCTAACTAAACAGGGAGAGAAAGTATGATGATTCGATCTCTACAAGATACCGGAACATATGAAAGAAACCGTAAGGGTTTAACGGGCGCCGGGTTCGACTGGAGGGAAAGGAGCCGAGCGATAGAGCCCGGTTCAAAGACCTTCGCGGACTATTTGGAAGAATCCTTCCAAGGTGATCTCGTTCAAGACGGGAACTGGTTTTCGGAAACGCTTTCCGAGCTGAGTAAAAAGAATCTAAGAAAGATCTGACTCTGAACCGGTTTCACGGAACCCTCCCGGATCCTAGGACACGCATCAGGTATGAGGCGGATTCCTTAGATGATTGGGAATTGATTGCAGTCCTTTTGGGAAAAGGGGATCGCAATCGTTCTATAGAGGATCTCAGTCGAGAGATTCTGAGAGTTACGAAAGGATTGAGTGGACTTCTTTCTGTAGATGTTTCCCGCAATCTGCGTGTGAGCGGTCTCGGAACTGCGAAAGCATCCGTATTAATGGCTGCGGTGGAGTTGGCAAGGCGCTTAAAATACAAATCCCTACAGGGCGCCATTTTCGATCCGGTATCCTTGTCCAGATACATGCGAACCTTATTTCTACCCATGAGAAGAGAATGCTTTGTATTGGCCACAATTTCCCCGGCAGGAAATCTACTCCGTGCAGATATTGTTTCCAAAGGAAGCCTAGAGGAAGTCGGAGTTCATCCGCGTGACTTGGTTCGTTTGATTCTTAACGACGAAGCCTCTGAAGCAATTCTCGCACATAATCATCCCGGAATGACCTCCGATCCGAGTCGGGAAGATTGGGAAGTCTACACTCGTCTTGGTTCCATTCTCTCGGAACTCGATGTGAACCTTTTAGATCATTGGATTTTTGGAATTGACGGGATCTTTTCTTGCAAACATTCTACTCGCCTAGACGAAGAATAATCTTTTTCTTTTTTTAGGTATTCGGTGATCCAATCCAAATTTTTTCGAAACATGCGAATTCTGATCGTTCTGGTAAGAAGGGATTATGCTCTTCAATATGCCGGATCGGCTTTAGGATTGACTTGGATGTTTTTGCAAAATCTGAGTTTGATTCTGATTTATACCGTCGTATTTTACTTTATAGGAATTCGTGCAAACGGGGAAGACCCGATCGATTATTTTTCTTACGTGTTGAGCGGTTTGCTTTTTTGGATTCCCTTACAAGAATACCTGATTCGCGGTACCGGAATTTTAACCGACAATCGACACCTGATCAAACGATCTCCCTTGGGTCCGGAAATTTTTCTATGGATTCCTTTTTTTCAGTACGTATTACATTGGCTGATTACGGCCGTGCCGGTGATCGTCTTTCTATTATGGTTCGGGAAAGCAAATTGGTCGGGCTTATTACCCGGATCGTTGACGATCGTCGCGACCGGTTTATTTCTTGCTTGTCTGATCAATTATTTCGCTCGGATCAATATAATTTTAAGGGATATTTCTCCCCTTGTTCGCCTTTGTTCACAATTCCTTTTTTGGGGATTGCCGGTTCTATACCAGTCGTCGGGAGTTTTAGGAAAATTGAATGTGTGGAATCCGTTTTTTTTTCCGTTGGAACTTTTTCGATCCTTCATATTATCTAACTACGAATCCAAGGCGAACTTCACGGATTTTGTACCATTTATAGTTTTGTTTTTCGTAATTTTCTTTTTAAGTCGCGCTAAATTAAATCAGGTCGTGTTGGATCACCTTTGATACGAGTAGGGGGCATTACTAAGGTTTATTCCGGTTACAGTCGCCCCTGGCGTAGACTTTGGAATGCCCTTACGTTCGGGTATTTCGGCTTCGATATCAAATATAAGGCGTTAGACGAAATTTCTTTCGAGGCGAATAAGGGGGAAATTTTAGGGATTATCGGTCGGAACGGCGCCGGCAAATCCACCCTTCTTAAGCTTTTAACCGGTGTTTCGCATCCGGATTCAGGGAGATTGGAAAAAAAAGGAACGGTCCGGTCGATTTTAGAATTGGGCGTAGGGTTTAATCCGGAACTTTCCGGGGAGGAAAATCTCTATTATAATGGTCTCGTTTGGGGTTTGGAGCCGACCGAATTGAAATCGTCGATGGACGAGATTTTTCGTTTTTCCGGACTTAGCGAATTCAAAAAGAATCCCTTAAAGAATTATTCATCTGGAATGACGATGCGATTGGGTTTTGCTTTGGCAACCGCAAAGCGCCCGGACATTCTAATCGTGGACGAAGCGCTGGCGGTCGGGGATGCAAGCTTTCAACAAAAATGCTTGAGTCGGTTCCGAAAATTCTCCGAGGAAGGAACGCTCACGTTGATCGTCAGCCATGATCTTGAACTGTTAAAGTCTATATGTACTAGAATTATAATATTGGAAAAAGGTAAATTAGTTTACGACGGAGATCCTATCCAAGGGTTCAGGGAGTATATGCAGATTATTGCGGCCTTTTCCGCCGAAGAAGGAGCTCAACTCGCTCCTCAGGAGTCGATCCTAGAATCCGTCCAAATTCGCCTTTCGCACGGGAATCGGATCAATCCGAGTTTATTACCTGTCGGCGCGAACGTGGAGTTATTCGTTTCGGCCAAATTCAAAGAGGATTTGAAACGCTTGACGGTGGGATTTCATATCGACGATAGTCGAGGTATTCGTTCCTTCGGCACGAATACATTCCATTTAGGTAGCGAATTATTCGGCGTCGCCGCAGGCGAATGGATTCACGCCAAGTTCACATTCCCTCTGAATTTTTCCGCAGGAAAATATTCCCTAGGCATTGCATTACATTCCGGAGATAGTCATGCGGAAGGATCTTATCTTTGGCAGGACGGCATTTTGGAATTCGAACTAGAACGTTTAGATATATCCAAGTTCGAAGGAGTCGCTTGGATTCCGGTCGGAATAGAGACGAAAAAAGGACCGAATTCCTAGATAAATTCCTTCCCACTTCGACTTTGCTTCCTAACCTGGTCTTCGTATGAAAGTATGCGTTATCGGTAGCGGCTACGTCGGATTAGTGGCGGGAGCTTGCTTTGCGGAATACGGCAACCAAGTCATTTGCGTGGACAAGGATGCCAAAAAGATCGAAGATCTTAAAAACGGCATTATTCCTATTTATGAACCGGGTTTATCCGAGCTCGTTCAAAACAATTGGAGAGAAAAGCGACTAGAATTCTCGACTTCCTTAAGGGAAGGAGTTGAAAAGTCGGATCTGATTTTTATCGCGGTGGGAACTCCAACATCGTCGGACGGGTCCGCCGATCTTTCTGCGGTCTTTGCCGTTGCGGAGGAGATCGGAAAATCGATTAACGGATACAAAGTCATCGTCGATAAATCCACCGTTCCGGTAGGTACGGCTGCTAGGGTAAAAGAGTTTATCGGTAAGCATACTAAATACGAATACGATGTGGTATCCAATCCCGAATTTTTAAAGGAAGGGGCGGCCATCGACGATTTTATGAGACCGGAGCGAGTCGTGATAGGAGCGGATAACGATCGCGCAGGAGATTTGGTTGCGCAGTTGTATGCTCCCTTTGTATTGAACGGCAACCCTATTTTAAGAATGGGGACCGTTTCGGCCGAGTTGACGAAATATGCATGCAACGCGTTTCTTGCCACGAAGATTTCCTTTGCGAATGAGATCGCGAATTTATGCGAGTCGGTCGGGGCCGATTACGAGGATGTGCGAAAAGGAATGGGGAGCGATTCTCGCATCGGACGCCAATTTTTATACGCGGGTATCGGTTACGGGGGTTCCTGTTTCCCGAAAGACGTTAGGGCTTTGATTCGTACCTCCGAACAATTCGGAAAACCGTTAAGAATTATTCAAGAAGTCGAAGCCGTGAACGAAGATCAAAAAATTCGGTTGTATGAAAAGATCGAGGCCTTCTTCGGAAAAGACGAAGTTAAAGGTAAAACGTTCGCAGTTTGGGGGCTTGCATTCAAGCCCGGTACGGACGATATGAGGGAAGCTCCGTCTATTCCTCTCCTTTTAAAGTTACATTCGGAAGGTGCAAAGATCCAAGCATTCGATCCTGTGGCCAAAGAGACTTCGGAATATTATTTCAAGGGAAAGATCGAGTATTCTGAAGATGCCTATTCCGCGCTAAAAGGAGCGGATGCCTTACTCCTTTTGACGGAATGGCGAGAATTTCGCGAGCCCGATTTTCCTCGGATGAAGCAGCTACTAAAACAATCGGTTATCTTTGACGGAAGAAATCAGTATAGACCTGCTCTTCTGAAAAAGGAAGGGTTTCAGTATTTTTCCATCGGGAAGCAACCGATTCAGAGGACAGAGGACAGAGGACAGAGGACAGAGCATTGGTGAGCGGAATTTCCACGTTCTAGGGGAAGATTCTTGTGTTATATTAGATCTTTCCTCACCTCTGCGCGGGAGCTCCTACTAAATTCTTTTTGGAAAAGTTCTTGTCAGGGGAATTGTTTTGTGGTAGAGGAATTTTTCCGCCGCTCCGCTCCGGCCCCCACCCAAAGGGCGGGGTTTTTTAAGTAAATTCTACTCTCCAGTTCACAGAGGACTTTCAGAGGACGGAAGACAGAAGACTGAGGACAGAACATTGATAAACGTAGTTTCCATGTTATAGAAAAAGATTCTTGTGTTATAGTAGATCTTTTCTCCGCCTCTATTACTTTTTCAACGTCGAGCAGCTACTGTCTTCTGAATTTATAATGCTCTAAGAATGCCTTCCAGTTCTTTCTTTTCGCTCGGATCGGAACTAAGTTCCAATGCTTTTGTCAGGTCCTGCTTGGCTTCATCCTTCTTGCCGAGTTCCTTGAAAGCCATTCCTCTATAATAAAAAGCTGATTGGGCATATCCGGTTCCCGGAGGATATTTTTCCAGATATAGAGTGAATGTTTTTACGGTTTTCTCATAATTCTCCATCTCGGAATAGGTAACGCCTAGATTGAATAAGGCTCTATGTCGGTTTTCGGTAATGCCTTTATCATCGGAGGAGAAAGCCTTATAAAAGTAATTCGCGGCCTTCGCATATTCTCTTGCTTCGAAATAATATTCTCCGACTTTTAAAAGTAATTTAGAATCTCCGGAATTCTTTTCTAAAGAGGCCAGGAGGTTTCCTTCCTGATCGCGTTTCGAAAAAGCGCTCTTAAGCGTCTTTACTACCATTTTTGCATCCGGCATGCCGGTAATTTTTTCGGTTATACTCCCGTTTCGATCCAGGAATAGGAGGGTGGGGTATCCGGAGACCTGGTATTTTTTTTTTAAATTCGGGAATCTGTCTCCGTCTAGGGAAAGTAGTACGAAGCGCGACAACTCGGCCTGTACTTCTTTTTTAGGATAGATTTCTTTTTTTAAGGTTTTGCAATATCCGCACCAATCGGCATAGACATCTATGAAGATGGGTTTTCCTTCTCGTTTAGCTCTAGCGAAGGCTTTTTCTACGGAAGATTCCCATTGCACCCCGACTGCGATAATCTCCGTCGAAACTGAAAGTGTCGTGAAGAATAACGAAATAAGAATTAGATTGCGTAGATTCATAAGTCGAACCTTATTATCAGACCTTTTTTCCAAGGTATCGGAATGAGGAATTCGGAAAAAGCCGGTTTTTTAGTTTACCCAAGGAAGGAAGCCCGGAAATTCGAAGTTATCTCAAGGGGGAAAAATGGAATTTCTGCTTCAGCTCGAGGAAATCCTTAAGAAACGAAAGGCGGAACTCCCGGAAAAATCCTATACTGCCGACCTCTTTCGCAGCGGAGTCGATCGGATTCTGAAGAAGGTTGGAGAAGAGGCGGGCGAAGTGATTATCGCAGCCAAAAACGCCGATCAAAAGGAGCTCACGCATGAAGCTGCGGATCTTCTATTTCATTTACAGGTTCTTTTAGTGGAAAGGGGACTCTCGCTTTCCGACATCGTCACGGAACTTAGAAAACGTCATTCTTAAGCGACATCGCTTTCCGAACAAAATTCCGAACGAAGGCCCGATCTACTTATCTAAAGAATTCCTAAATCGGCGCAATATTTGCCGAAGCGATCTAAACCGGCCCTATCGGATTCAGTAATTTCGTAATGTAGTTCTTGCGTCAAATATTTGCGAACAAGGTCTTCCGGGAGACGCGTTTCCTTTGCGATTATATCTTCGATATGAGCTTGGCCGAATTTTAACGAATCCATAAAGAATGAATCGGGTAATTCCAGCGGTTTTTTCGAAGCCCAAAGAGCGAAAATAAAGGAAGTTCCGGTCGTCTCGTACCACCAGCCGGCCAAATCCCGAACTTCGTAAATTTCCGGATTCCACTCCGCAAACAAAGCGTTGTCGCCGAATAGCATATGCGATCCGCGACCGATGGAAATTTCTTCCTTAATAATTCTTGGATCGGTCGGAGAAACTTCGGGAAGATACCCCGTTTCACAGTGAACCAGAACTCTTACCAATGCCATGCTAGTTCTCGAACCGTTGTCGGTTAGGATTCGAAACGGGGGATAGGGTTCTTTTTTATTTTTAAAGAATTTTATGGAGCGAACCTGTTCGGTGGCACAGACTCCGACTTTCATGGAGACCGAAAGAACTTCGGAGTTTCTAAGACATTCGATCGATGAGATGAGTCCCACATCGACTAATCCTCGCAGTAAATAATCCTTTAAAAGCGATGGATTTTCGGGTACTACTTTATATTCCGAATGTTGCTCGAATCCCCAAGTCAGGGGTCTTGCATTCAAATGCTTAACGATGCCGATTTTCACTCTTGATTGCCGAATCTGCTTCTGGAAGGGTTCTAATAGCCAAAAAACCAATTCATGGATTCCCAGCCAGAAAAATTAGCTTTTTCCTTTTCTTTTCAGAGTCGATTCTCGACTGTATTCCGAAATGGGAAAGTCCCGTCGGATATTAGAGATGAGCGAAAAAAATAAAATCGTAATTACCTTAAATTACGAGGTTCTTAATGCGGACCATGAAGATTTGCGCGCTTTCCTAAATTCTCATTTGGAAGGAAGTCCCGCGCACGTAGTGCTTGATCTGAAGGAAGTGCAGGTTTTGACTTCCATTGCATTAGGGGCTCTTGTGGCTTTCGCAAACCGACTCCGTAGCCAGGGCATAAAATTGGAAACGATTCATGTTTCCCAGAAATTACTAGAAATTATCAAACTTGTTTCCCTGGACCAGGCGCTCGGGATTCGCTAATTCATGGAAGATACATTTTCTCATTTAGTCCAGATTTCGGACGAAGAATTCCGATTCGTTAAAGATTTAATGTACCGTGAAACCGGGATTTTTTTAGCGGATCATAAGAAGATTATGGTCCAGTCTAGGCTGAATTCCAGAGCGAGATTCCATAAGATGGCGAGCGTATCCGATTATATCCGATCCCTTCAGGCCGATCGAAGGTTTTTCGAAAGTGAATTAACGGAACTTATTAATCGAATTACGACTAATAAAACCGATTTTTTCCGAGAGAATCATCATTTCGAATTTTTGAAAGACGTATTTTTGCCGTCAGTGGAGGAAAAAGCCTCTAAAACGGGTAAGAAAAGCCTTCGCATATGGTCGAGCGCCTCCTCTACCGGTGAGGAGCCGTATTCGATCGCTATTACCTGTGCCGAATACTTTGCCCTGAAACCGGGATGGGATATTAAAATTTATGCATCCGATATCGATACGAACGTCGTAAAGACCGCTCAAGAAGGCGTTTATAAACCCGATAGGCTCGAACCGGTAAGCGATTCGTTAAAGAAAAGATATTTTTTACGCGTTCGGGATTTGTCGGGAAGAGGCGAGGATTTTTACCAAGTCAAACCCGAACTAAAGTCCATGATCGAATTCAAAAAGATTAATCTTTTGGAAACGCCTTATCCTTTCCCGGAAAAGATGGACTGTATCTTCTGCCGGAACGTTATTATTTACTTCGATAAGCAGACTCAGAGAAAGATTTTCGAAAATTTCGAACAGGTGCTTAAAGACAGGGGACTGATGGTCATCGGGCACTCCGAGACGTTATTCGGGATTTCGGAAGCCTATAAATTTCTGGGGCATACTATTTATCAAAAAAAGCCTAAAATCTGAATATTCACCCGACCTTTCCGGATTCCACCATTAGTTAAACTTGAATTTCTCGGCGATTCTTCGGAGAGTTTCCGCGGTGCTCGATAGTCCTTTCGAGGAAGTGGACATTTGCTCCGCGCCCGAAGCCGTATTCAAAGTGTGCTCGTTGATCTGAATGATGACTTGCGCGATTTCTCTTACTGCCCGCCTTTGCTCGGCAGTCGCTATTTTGACCGACTCCGATTCGGCCCCAACCTGAGCGGCCGTTTCGTTCACGATCCTATTTACTTCCTCCTGCGAGGAAGTGATCGAGTAGAGCTTGTCCATCGCTTCCGAAACGCGATCCACGTTACGAATTATCGCGTGGATAATCTCGGTAGAAGATTGAATTCCTTTTGCGCCTGAATCTAATTCGGTGTTATTCTTGGCGATCATCGAGGAAATGGACTTAATGGAAGAGGCCGTTTTTTCGGAAAGTTTGGAGATTTCCTCCGCGACTACCGCAAATCCTTTTCCGGCTTCTCCCGCACGAGCGGCCTCTATCGCGGCGTTTAGGGCGAGTAATTGAGTTTGATCGGAAATATCATTAATGATTCCTACTATCGCCTTCATTTCTCCGGAAGATTTGAGAATGTTCGCGATCATGTCGGTCATTCCGTTCAGAGATTCTTCCCCTTTCTTGGCTTGAGCGGATATCGATTTAGCGATTCCTAAAGTGCTTTGAATTTCGTCCCCTATTTTTCGAACGCTCTGCGAAAGCTCCGATATTTTGGAATGAAAATCGGAAATATTCCGATACTGATTCTCGGTTGTTCCGGAAATCGTTTCCATTCCTGCCGACATCTCTTCTACGGTCGCGGACATTTCTTCCGTGGACGCGGCAGTGGATTGGGCGGAATTGGAAAAATTCTCCGAATTGGAAGATAAGTTCTCGGCGGATGATGCAAGTTCGGAAGAGACCCGCTGTATCTCCTTCAAGGAATTTTTGAGACTATCTAAGAATGCGTTCGTATCCCGACTTAAGTCTCCGATTTCATCGTCGTGGACGATTTTCAAATCTTTGCTAAGGTCTCCTTGCGACATGGACTTGAAGAGATTTCGCGCCTCTTCCAAAGGTTTCAAACGAACGGTTAATAATCTGGAGAGAAACAAAATAGATACCGCTAGAAATATCCCCGCACAAGCGATGATCTTGTACAGCATCGAGTGAACGACACTCGCTAGTTCTTCCTTAGATACGACCGCGGCAAGTAACATTCCGTATTCTTCGATTCTATACACTGTGGCGATTTTATCTTTCTTAAAGAAATACTCTGTATGCTCGTCCGACTTCAAGGATAACATGCGACGTCCCCATTCGGTCTTTGATAAGTCCAGTTTTAAAATCAAAGACTTGTCGGGATGTCCAACGACTACCCCCGCCGCGTCCACGATTGCGATATAACCGTCGGATCCTATCTTCACGTCTTTGACGACCGCTTCCGTTACCGAGTTCAGAGAGAGTGCGAATCCCAGAATTCCTACTACTTTTGGGCCGTCCATAACCGGAACGGTGAGAAGCGCTACGGGTTCTTTTGTAATCGGGGATTGTCCTACTTTACTTAAAAAAGGTTTTCCTTGCAAGGATGCTTGGATGTTTTCATCGAATCCCTGCTTTCCCCAACGAAAATTAGAGCCCTGTCCCGTCGCATCGGCGAACGTCAGCGGGTTTTCTTCGGGTGTGGAAAAAAATACGTTTTCGTAGACCGCAAATTTCTTACTTACGTCGACTACCAAAGGAATCAAAACGTCGCGATCTTGACCGGCTACGGCTTTAATTACGGTCGGCTGGTTGGCGATGAATTTTGCCAAATTGAATTGGGTATCGAAGAAATCCTTTATCTCCCGGGAACTTACTCGAGAGACTTTTTTCATTTCATCGATGTATGTTTCTTCAATATAACCTTTTGCGGTAAAATACGCGAAGGAGGATAACGCTGCCGTTAAAAGTACAACCGTTGTGCTACTGGAAAATAACAAAATTAGTTTTAAACTGTTGCGTCGCATTGCTTTTCTATGTGGAATTCGTACCGGGAATGAAAATTTACCAGACCTTATTATAGACGAAAAGAAATAGCCGATACATACTTTCTATATCTTTCAAAAAAATAGGATGTGAGATTGATATTTTATATTTTGAATTTATCGGTGATACTCCTTAAAGTTTCCGCAGTCGTTGCAAGATTCTGCGCCGATGCGGACATTTGCTCCGAGCCTGAGGCGGTATTGAGCGTATGCTCGTTTATTTGAGTGATTACCTGCGCTATTTCCCGTACGGCCCGTTTTTGTTCTCCGGTGGCAAGTTTAACCGACTCCGCTTCCGATCCTACCTTATCGGCCTGATCGTCGACGATTCGATTGATTCCTTCCTGAGCGGAGGTTATTTCATAAAGATGATTCATGGCGTCCGCGACCGAATCTACGCTTTGGATGATGCTATGTATGATTTCAACCGATGACCGTATCCCCTTGGCGCCGATATCCAGCTCGGAATTATTTTTGTTGATCATATCTCCGATGGATTTGATGGAAGAGGCCGTTTTGACGGAAAGCTTGGAAATTTCTTCGGCTACTACGGCAAATCCTTTCCCGGCTTCGCCCGCCCTGGCAGCCTCGATGGCGGCATTCAAAGCAAGCAGTTGAGTTTGATCGGAAATATCGTTTATGATTCCGATAATTGCGGTCATTTCACCGGAAGACTTCAGGATGTTTCCGATCATTCCGCTCATTCCGTTAAGCGACTCTTCTCCTTTTCGCGCCTGCGCCGAAATCGATTTTGCCGCTCCGAGAGTCCCTTGAATTTCCGATCCGATCTTTCGTACTCCGGCCGATAACTCTTTGATTTTAGAATGGAATGCAAGAATATTCTTATATTGTGTTTCGGTAATAGATGATATGCTCTCCATGCCCGCCGACATTTCTTCGATCGTTGCCGACATTTCTTCGGAAGAAGCGGCCGTGGATTGGGCTCCGGAAGCGAAAGCTTGGGACGAACCGGTCAATTGTTCCGCAGCGGCACCCAATTCGAGAGCTATACGTTGGATATCGTGAAGAGAGGACCGTAAACTTCCGATAAACGTGTTCATTTCCCTACTCATCGTTCCGATCTCGTCGTTATAGGCTGCTTCGACATTGGTAGTCAAATCCCCTTGCGCCATCGACTGAAAGACCAGGCTGGCGTCTCTTAGTGGACCTAATCTTCTTTTTAATAGAAAATAAAGGATGGAAAGAGCGATAATTGCGGTCAACACGGAGACGGCTAGTATGGTAAGAAGCAATCCTTTGAATGAACTCCAGATTTCATCCTTAGGGAGTATCACGAAGGCGAGAGTATCCCAATTTTTTAGCCTAAAGAGGGTTGCATACCGCTCCTGACCCCTGAATTCGAATTCCATCATTTCACCGGAGGCTAACGCCAATAATTTCTTTCCGTAGGTTGTCTCTTTCGCCACGTCCAAATTTAAGATCATGTCTTTTTTAGGATGGGCGTATAATATTCCGTCGGTGGTGGTCGCCGCCAAATAACCTTGCTGGCCTATTTTATAATTCTTAATTACTTTTTCTGAAAGTGATTCCAGGGATAGTGCAAAGGCCACGATTCCGACGACTTTTCCGGCATCCATCACCGGGACCGTAAGCAACGATACCGGCAATTTCGTGACGGGAGAGCGAAGCGGCTTTCCTAAATGAAATTTTCCCTCTACGGCGGCTTTTATATTCGGAACGTTTTGTTCTCTTACTCCCAGACGTAAGCCGGTACCTTTTCCCAAGGCGTCCGTAATTACCAAGGGGTCTTTTTCCATTGTGGTAACGAATACATTCTCGTATGCGCCGAATTTTTGGAGGACTTCCTTATATAGCGCTTGAGCGATCGGCTTTCCGGTGCGAATGGTTTCCTTGGTTCGAGGATCTTCGGCGAGAATTTCCGCTATTCTTAAATGAGTATCGTAAAAGTTTTCGATTTCCGAAGCGGCGGATTGGCTCACGCTTCTCATTTGGGTAAAGTAAGTCTTTTCGATCTGGTCTTTTCCGACTCCTAACGCCACTCCGGAAATCGTCAGGACTAGAACGGCAATAATCGAAATGCTGTAAGCGAGTAGGATGAATATCAGACTTTGGTGTTTCATATAATAATATTTATTAAGACGACCTGTTTTGAGGATAATTTCGGGCGAGTCAATGATTTGTTCTTTCTTGAATATCTGTACCGTTAATTCTTACGGTTTTACTTACGGTTTAAGGCGCAATTCAAGTGTGCGGTTTCGCTTTACGGTTGCCTGCAAAAGGCGATAACGGGATGCTGGAACGTAAATTGGAACCGGTCCATTATTCTGTCCTATACCGCGAGATTCTTTCCTTCTTTCTAGATGTCTTCGCTCCCGATCAGGAAATCCTTTTTCTAGATGGTACGGCGGGCGAAGGAGGTCATTCGCTTCTTCTTTTAGAAAATTTTCCCCGAGCGAAACTTATCCTTCTCGATCGGGATTCGGTGATGCTTACCAGGGCAAAGGCCCGTTTAGAACAATTTCAAGATCGCACTCATTTTATTGAAGCGAATTTTTCGGAAGTGGATAAGGAATTCCTTCGGAAAGAGGGATTGGATCGGCGACCGGACGGGATTCTCCTGGATTTGGGAATTTCCACATTTCATCTTTTGCACGCCGGGCGAGGCTTTAGTTTTAGGGAAAACGAACCTCTGGATATGAGGCTTTCTTCCAGCGGAGGCATATCTGCGGAGGATGTGATCAATACGTATCCGGAAAAAACTCTCAGTAAAATTTTCTATGAATATGGCGAGGAACGATGGACCAAAAAAATCGTGGAAGCATTGCTGGAACGCCGAAGACACGGTCGTATTTCTTATACGGGTGAATTAGCTCAATTAATCTCTCGAGTGATCCCCCGAAAATTCTGGCCTCCGGGCCGCCATCCGGCAACCAGGGTCTTTCAAGCCTTGCGGATAGAAGTGAATCAGGAATTACTTCATATCGAGTTCGGTTTATCCAAGCTTCTGGATGCGCTTGCTCCAGGTGGACGGTTTCAAGTGATCTCCTTTCATTCCTTGGAAGATCGGATCGTTAAGAATAAGTTTCGAGATTACGCCCGTTTGTCGGGAGCTAAAGTCGTGACAAAAAAGCCCGTTCTCCCGGGGGAAGAAGAGATGCGGGAGAACAATGCCTCTCGATCGGCTAAATTGCGGGTCATCGATAAGCTTTTGCCGTCCGATACTTTAGATATGGAAGAGGAGGACGAAGAAGAATGAGTCGAATCCATGAATTTGTGAATCATCGAATCTGGGGAGACTTGTCTTTTTTGGGGCTGGTATTTTTGAAAGTCGCTCTTCCCTGCCTTTTCCTATTCTTATTCGTATGGCAAAACGTACAAGTGGCCCGACTGAATCGTGAATTAGCCCTGGCTTCCCAATCCAAAGAACTACTTTTAAAGAAAAACGACGATCTTAAAATCGGAATGGCCACTTATACTTCGGCCCGGCGTATCGAAGCATTGTATAGGAAAACCTATCATTACTTGCCGATCACCGTGGGGGATAGAATTATTACCGTAACGCTCCCGCCGGAACGAAACGAGACCGATCTTGAAACTTTCCGCTCTCCTTGAAGCATTTCCCGGGATAAAAGTTTTATCTCCCTCCTTCGACGGTGCCGAAGAAGTAGCATTCGTTCGCACGGATTCCCGTCAACTTTCCTCCCGGGATCTGTTTTGCGTTCCCAATTCCTTAGGGGCAAAAGGAATCGAGTATGCAACCGAATCGATCGGACGCTTTCTTTTGTTTCAAGACGGGACTCGAATACCGGACCTGCCGAGTAAGATAATCTTAACGTCCCCGCAAGATCCCGAAAAATATGCGGGGAAAATCGCCTCTCTTTTGCTCGGGAATCCATCCGCATCCTTGAAAGTGATCGGCATCACCGGAACAAACGGAAAGACGTCTCTTACTTACATACTTGCTTCGTTGGGACAGGCGGTCGGAGCGAACTGCGGCATTATCGGAACCGTGGGCGTGAGGTTTCAGGGTAAGAAGAAAGATACCGGTTACACGACTCCGGATGCATGTTCGCTCCAATTGATTTTAAGGGAAATGTCGGATGCGGGGATCGAATACGTCTTTATGGAAGCCAGTTCTCACGGTCTGAAATTAGACAGAACCGACGGTGTTCGTTTCTTTGCGGGCGTTTTTACCAACCTGACTCAGGATCATCTAGACTTTCATCCGAACATGGAGGATTATCTCCGGAGTAAAAGCCTACTCTTTCAGTCCATGAAGTCGGAACCGAATGCCTTCGGAGTTTTAGATCTGAGTTCACCGGGGGGCTTGGAGATGCATGACTTGATCCGAAAGCTCTGTCCGGAATTAAAACTCTTTGTGATCGAAGACGGTAGTGGAGAACTTAAAATCTCAAACGAGGAATTTTCGCTTCAGGGTACCGAATATGATTTCGAAATTCCTTCCCGATGGGGCGGGAGAGCTCGGATTCATACGAACTTATTAGGCGGGTTTAATATTCGTAATACCGCTTTGGCTCTCACGACCGCTTTCGGTCTAGGCTGGCCTCGAAATTCTTTGCTGGAAGCGCTTCGCTCTATCCCGCAAATTCCCGGAAGGTTCCAACTCTATTACAGTCCGGACCGGTCGCGAATGGCGGTGGTGGATTATGCACATACTCCGGATGCTCTTGAAAACATTCTGAAGAGCGTCCGAGAATCAAAACCCAAGGAATTGATCGTTTTATTCGGATGCGGAGGAGACAGAGATCGCGCTAAACGACCTCAAATGGCTCGAATTGCGGAGAGACTCGCGGATAAGGTCATTTTGACTTCGGATAATCCCAGAACGGAAAACCCGGAGGCAATCTTGGACGAAATTCAATCCGGTTTCTCGCCCGGGTTTGCACCCTTCCTTCGCGAGGCGGATCGGGCTGTCGCGATTCGACGAGGCATCTCGGTTTTAGAAGAGGGAGGCTGTCTTTTGGTCGCGGGAAAAGGACACGAAGATTATCAGATTATCGGAAAGGAAAAACGTCATTTCGACGACGGTGAAGAGATACAAAAAGCTTGGCTGTTTACCGAATCAGGACGATAGGGTTAGGAGACCTTCCGATTCGGACTAAGGGGACTATGTTCTATTACGTATACGAGTATTTTTTTCGGGAATGGGATTCCCTTCGTATTTTCAGCTATGTGACCTTTCGTGCATTAATGGCCGGCTTGACGTCCATGTTCATCACTTTTTGGTTCGGCGGAAGGATGATCCGGTTTTTATACGGATTGAAATTTCGTGAAAGTGTCCGGGATGACGGTCCTAAATCCCATAGTGCGAAATCGGGAACTCCTACTATGGGCGGCTTGATGATCATAGGCGCTTTGCTTTTATCCGTACTACTATGGGGAAATCTTAAAAACTTAAACGTGCTGCTTTTATTAGCCGCTGCCGTACTGTTTTCCGCTCTCGGATTCGGTGACGATTATATGAAATCGGTAAAGAAGATCAAGGGAGGGATGAGAGCTCGAACCAAATTCGTTTTGTCGATTCTTTTATCGGCGGGTTTTTGCGCCGCATATTTCTATTATACTGGCGAGTCTCCGGGAGGAGCTTCTGGCAGAATTCCGTTTCATTTAACGGATTTATTCCTACCTTTCGTGAAAGGGCCCGTTCTTGCATTGGGTATTTTGGCGATTCCGTTTTCGATTTTAGTAATGCTAGGCGCGTGCCACGGAGTGAATCTAACGGACGGCTTGGACGGTCTTGCCGGAGGAACGGCCTGCATCGCGGTGACCACACTCGCGATCATCTCTTACGTGTCGGGAACTCCGGTCGCAGCTAATTATTTAAATATTCCTTATTTACCCGGAGCCCATGAGTATAGCGTTTTCCTTTCCGCGTTAGCCGGAGCTCTCATCGGTTTTTTATGGTTCAATACCCATCCGGCTCAGGTATTTATGGGCGATACGGGATCTCTTTTTTTAGGAGCCACGATCGGGATGACCTGCGTTATGCTCAAAAAAGAAATCCTGCTCGTGATATTAGGCGGGATCTTCGTGGCCGAGTCTCTTTCGGTGATTTTGCAAGTGGGTTCTTTCAAATTAACTAAAAAACGAATATTTAAAATGGCTCCTTTGCATCACCATTTCGAATTGGTCGGAATTTCGGAAACGAAAGTAGTGATTCGTTTTTGGATCGTAGCCGTCATTTTGGCGATTATCTCCCTTTCAAGTCTGAAAATTCAATGAAAGAACTTGGGCGTAGGTGGAGGGAATTCTGGGAGTCACCCGGGGCTCCTTTCGATCTGCCCATGGTAGGAACGATCTTCCTTCTTTTACTCTTCGGAATTTGCGTAATGTATTCCAGCTCTTCCATCACTGCGTGGAGAGATTTTCACGATTCGGAATATTTTTTAAAAAAACAAGCTCTTTGGGCGCTCATAGGGATTCTTGTTTTTTTCTTTTTCGCCAATTTTTCCTACCGCCGCTTGGAGCGATTCGCTTTGGTCGGCATGATAGTAAGCATCCTGCTGCTCATCCTTGTGTTTATTCCCGGTGTAGGAAAATCCGTCGGAACCTATTATGGAAGAAACTTTCATCGTTGGATAGGCATCGGCCCGTACCAACTTCAGCCCTCCGAGATCGCAAAGCTTGCAGTGGTGATTTATCTCTCCGCGATGATTTCTAAATTGAAAGAAAAGGAAAATCGAGAGGCGAAAAAGTTTTTGATTCCCGGAGCCCTGCTTCTTTCGGTTCTGGTTTTAATTCTAGCGGAGCCGGCCTTCGGAACGACCATGGAGATCCTGTTCGTCGTCTTGGCGTTCGTGTTCCTATTCGGGTTTCCGTTCCGCAATTTACTTTTAGTCGGTTTGGTTTCTCTACCGCTTGCTTATTTATTGGTGGATCGTGTCGGTTATAGAAAGAAGCGGGTGGAAGTCTGGTTGGATCCCTATAAGTTTCGTTTCGACGAGGGGCATCAATTGGTGACTTCTTTTAGGGCATTCTTGGACGGAGGATGGTTCGGGAATAAACTCGCGAGCGGATATGCTCACCGGTATTTGACCTATAGTCACACGGACTTTGTGTTGGCTACCTTTGTGGAGGACTTCGGATTCTTGGGCTTTCTTTTCTTTTTCGGTTTGGTTCTATTTCTTCTGTATCGAACATACGTATTATTAAGGAAAGTCAGCGACCCGTTCGGTTTTTATCTTGGAGCCGGCCTTTTGTTTATCCTTGGCACCCAGTTCGTGATTAATAGTTATGTGGTCACGGGCCTATTTCCGATTACGGGGATTAGCCTTCCGTTTATGAGTTACGGGGGGTCCTCGCTACTTGTGGTTCTGGCGGCCTTCGGAATTCTTGTCAATATAACCAGAAGAGAGAACCTAGGCGTATGAGATCCGTCTTAATCGCGGCCGGCGGGACCGGCGGTCATATTTCTCCGGGAGTCGCGCTGGCGGAAACACTGATCGCGGCCAAATCGCCCTTCGATATCGATAAAATTTTTATTCATTCACTGTATCGAAACAAAGATAATCCCGACCTGAAACAGGCGCCTTGCGAAGTGTTATGGCATAATACTCCGAACTTATCCGGGAATTATTTATTCCTACCGTTCCGCTACGTTTATCAATTGTTAAAATCTTGGATACTTTTCTCCCGTCTCGGGGTGGACGCGGTGATTGGTATGGGAGGATACTCCAGTTTTCCCGCTCTTCTCTATGCATTATTATTTCGTAAAAAGATTTTTCTTTGCGAACAAAATTGTATTCCAGGGGCCGTGAACCGAATCTTCTTTCGCTTTGCCGACAAGGTCGCCTTTAGCTTTCCTCCTCGGGACACGAAGCTTTCCTGCCGGTGGGAAATTCTGGGAAACCCGCTTCGGAGCAAAACCGTTCCGAAACTCGCCTTAAAATTCAGCGATAAATGGGATCCTAAAAAGAAGAAGCAGTTCAACGTTTTAGTTATGGGCGGTTCACAAGGAGCTCGTCAAATTAATAATATAGTCGTTAACCTGATGAAGCATGACCTGATCCAGGAAAGATTCCGCTTCCGGATGCTGACGGGAACGGCTTTGTATGACGAGGTTTCCAAGAAAACCAAGACGGCTGATCTAATTTCATATTCCGATAATATGGCCGAACATTACGAATGGGCTAACTTAGTCATCGCTCGTTCCGGTTCCGGAGTGCTTTCCGAATGCGCCGCGTTTGCTCTTCCTATGATTCTAATTCCGTATCCCTTCGCAAAAGACGACCACCAAACCGCCAACGCGAGATACATGGAGGGGAACGGGGCCGCGGTCGTCATCGAGCAACGGGACGAGGACGAAAGCAAACTATTCAAAATTCTTTCCGACCTTACGGACGATCCCAAAAAATTAAACGATATTTCGGTGAAATCTTTGGAGTGTTCTCATGTAGAAGCCGCAGAGGATACGATTCGATTCTTCTTCGGAACGGATTGATGTCCGGATTTAATTTCTCCAAACCGACTTTATCATTTTCTAAACCTTTTTTTCTCGGCATCGGCGGTTCCGGAATGTCGAGTCTTGCGCATATTCTACTCGATATCGGATTGCCTGTCGTCGGTTACGATGGAAAGAAAACTCCTACGACGCAAAAGTTGGAGGAGAAGGGCGCGATAATTTATTCCAAATCCGACGAAATTCCGGATGAATTCGACGCGGCCATTTACTCTTCCGCGATTCGATTGGAGGAACATCCGATCGCGAAAATTCTAAACCGTCGTGGAGTTCCGTTCTTTCATCGCTCCAAAGTTCTACATGATTGCTTTTCTTCTCGGATCGGGATAGCGGTCGCCGGTTCTCACGGCAAGACCACCACCACAGCTATGACGGGATTTCTTTTGGATTCCGTCGGCTTACAACCTTCCCTGATGGTGGGAGGTGAAGTCGCTTTTTTGGACGGAAAAGGCGGAAGATTCGGACAGGGAGAATTTGCGGTCTTTGAATCCGACGAATCGGACGGTACGTTCTTGAACCACGAGGCGGCCATCAGGATCGTAACGAACATTGATGAAGACCATTTGGATTATTATAAGTCGAGACGGAATCTTTTGGACGCTTTTGCAAAGTTCATCGATAAGACCAAGAGGCGCGTTATTCTAAATTTGGACGATCCCGGCATCAAGGAATGTATTTCGTCGGTCCGATCTAGAAAAACGATATTCGGATTTTTTGAAATCGGTTCGGAAAATTGGAATAAGGAAAGAAATGCGTCTTCTATAGAAGGTAAGTTCGGTTTGGAAGTCGATTCGTTAATTCCCTACAAGATCGAAAAAGGTCGTTTAACATTTTACTATAACGGTAAAGAGATTTCTTTCGGTTCCAAGTTTCCGGGATTGCATTACCTGCGAAATTCCTTGGCGGCGATTATGGCAGGTATAGAAGCGGGGATATCCGCCGAAGACGCAGCAAGATCGATCTCCGCTTATTCAGGTGTTAAGCGAAGACTGGAATATTTGGGTTCGAGAGCCGGGGTGGATGTGTATGACGACTACGGTCATCATCCGACGGAAGTGAGAGCGGTTCTTTCTTCGATGGCGGAAATGTCCGATGGAAAAGGAAGAACGGTCGTCCTTTTTCAGCCTCATAGGTTTACTCGAACCCAAAATCTATATAAAGAATTCGCGGAGAGCCTGGAGTCCGGAGAGATCGTTTACCTTCTACCGGTATATCCGGCGGGAGAAAGTCCGATTGCAGGCGTTAGTTCCGAATTGATCGTCGATGTTATGAAACGGAAACCGATTCTTCTTTCCGACGACGTGAAAGAGGGGTGTGCAGAACTGAGGAATTTTCTTCGATCGGGTGATAAGCTAGTGACCTTGGGAGCGGGGAATGTCAGGGATTGGGGGATGGAATTTTTGTCCTAGTTCATTGAGTGATTCTAATAGTAGGCTTGCTCGTTCCGGAATCGTTCGATAGAGTTCGAGCCTTCGGTTTTTGGTATTACGCATTTATAATGAATGGTATTTTTTTCCCGTGCTGTTATGTTATGTGAATTGCAGAAGTCTTGCATCGTTAAAGATGTCCCTTCGAAATAGGCTGAAAACGATCCGAGGTTAGAGAAACGCATTTTCGGGGTTTTCGCCCACGTAGTTCCAGTGGCCCATTTTTCTATCCCGGCGTGGATCGGATTTTCCGTAGAGGTGAAGAGAGTATCGGGCATCGGACATGTATTTTAGCCATTGTTCGGAATCGGGAGCGAAATCCTGCCCTAAGATGTTCTTCATGGAGCTATCGGAGCTCGAAATAAAATCCGGAATCGGTAGACCGACTAACGTTCTTACTTGTAACTCGAATTGGGAAACCGAAGCTGCGTCTTGCGAAAAATGCCCCGAGTTATGGGGCCGGGGAGCGAATTCGTTTAATAAAAATGTTTCGCCTACTATAAAAAACTCCAATCCGAAGACTCCTACATAATCGATTCCTTCCGCCAAGCGGACCGCTGCTGCTGCCATCGCATTTTTGTTTTTTTCGGGGAATTTGCCCGGATGAATCGTTACATCCAGAATATGATTTTTATGTACGTTTTCGGAGGGGGAAAAGCAAAATGATTTTCCGTCCCGCGATCGGGCTAGAATTACGGAGGCCTCTTTATCAAAGGAGGCCCATTCTTCCAAGATAAGATCCAAAGGCTCGCGACCAAGAGAGCCCGCCCAAAATCGAAATTCTTCTTTGCTATTGTATTTTGTCTGTCCCTTACCGTCGTAGCCGAACGTGGAAGTTTTTAAAACCGCAGGGAACTTGCATTTTTCCGCCGCTTCGATCGCGTCCGACTTATTCGTAATCGGATAGAAATCCACGGTCGGTAGACCCAAATTTCGGAACGTCTTTTTTTCCCTGATTCTGTGCTGAGCGATTCGGATGCACTCCGGTCTCGGCGATACCACTAACCCGGTTTCTTTGGAGAAATCCTCTATAATAGTTAATTCGGTATTTGGAATATTCTCAAATTCAAATGTAACCGCATCGACGCTTTCCAAGAATTTTCGCAGGGAGGTTTCATCCTCGTACGGAACGACTACTTCTTCCGCTCCCGCTAATGCCGCAGGAGTGTTCCGTTCGGGGGAATAAACGGAGACTCGATAGCCCATCCGAATCGCTTCTTGAGCGAACATTCGTCCGAGTTGTCCCGAACCCATGACCCCTAATCGAGCGGACGGAAATAAAATTTTACTCATATTAATTGATCGTTTTTAGATAATGCTTCTTCGCGTATTTTATCCCGATATGTTTCCAGCTTTTTGGCAAGGTTCTCGTCATGGAGGGAAAGAATTCTCGCCGCCAATAAGCCCGCGTTTTTGGCTCCGGCGGAACCGATAGCAAGAGTTCCGACGGGAACTCCTCCGGGCATTTGAACGATGGACAAAAGGCTATCGAGTCCCTTTAAATTGGAGGATTTAACGGGAACTCCCAAGACCGGAAGGGTGGTAAGGGAGGCGACCATTCCGGGTAGATGCGCAGCCCCTCCGGCTCCGGCGATAATGATTTCAAAACCTTCGGATTTTGCGTTCTTGGCAAACTCCAGCATAATTTCCGGCGAGCGATGAGCCGAGATGATTTCCTTATGACAAGCGATCCCCAACTCTTGAAGAATCGTAACCGCTTCCTTCATCGTCTCCCAATCGGACCGGCTACCCATAATCACTGCTACTTTCGGTTGCACGCTTGCAGGATCCGTCGGAAACCGCATACGGGCAAGTAGGAAAACGATTTAGTCCATCTTGGAATTCGAATTTAATGCTTCCACAACTCTCTCCAATTTCATACCCCGAGAGGCCTTGGCTAATATATAAGATCCCGGTTGGACGTTCTTTTTCACTTCTTCGAGCAGAGAATGCAGTCCTTCTTCGTCTCCGGAAAAAGAAGCTGCGATTTGTGGAGGTTTTGCTTTGCTTTGGAATCCTTTGAATATGAAATGGGATCCGGAGCCGAAGGTAAAGATCCCTTTACAGTTCGAGAGGGAAGCGGCGAACTTTCCTACTTCCGCATGAAACTTGGAGGAATAAGAACCTACTTCCTTCATATCTCCTAAAATCGCGTAAAACCCTTCCGTTCCGGAAAGTTGCGAACAAGCCTCTAAAGAAGACAGCATCGATTCCCGATTCGCATTATAAGTATCGTTTAGAATTCGATACGTTCCTTCCTGAAGATCGAGTCGTTTATCTTTGGTTTTAAAATTACGAATCCCTTCTAAGATCCAATCTTCGGGTGTTCCGATTTCTTCTAAGGCCGCGATGCATAGGGATAAATTTTCCAGTAATTTAGAACCCGGAAGATTCCAGTTCAAAGCGGTACTGAAGATTTCCAATCGAAAGCCTTCCCGCAAAGTCTCCAGGGTTTTGATCCGAGACGTCAGCGGGACCAAGGTAAATTTAACGCCTGACTTTCGAGCCTTCTTAGACAAGACTCTTTTGTATTCTCCGGTTGCCGGATAAAAGACGATTCCGCTTTTCGGCATTCCGTCCATCACTTCGGCTTTGGCTTTGGCGATTCCTTTTCGGGATCGGAAAAATTCTATATGTGCGGTACCGATGGTGGTAATAATCGACAACTGAGGTTTTGCCATCGAGGACAACCTGGATATCTCATCCTTCGTGTTCATTCCCATTTCGCAGATTACGTATCGGGTCTTCGGTCCGATTCGAAACAAAGTGAACGGCACGCCGATTTCGTTATTATAATTTCTTTCGGTCACGACCAAAGATTCTTCCAAAGGAGAAAGGCAGGAGCCCAGGATTTCTTTCGTAGTCGTTTTACCGCTGGAACCCGTTACCGCGATTACGATGGGCTTAAATCTGGATCGATGAAACGCCGCCAGTTTTCCCAAACCGATCAATGTATCTTTTACGAATATGGCTTTCTCTCTATCGGCTTCGGAAAGTTTTTCCAGGATCGGATGTTCGTACTCGCAAAGAAAATAAGTCGCTCCCTTGGAAAGAGCATCCGGAATGAAATCGTGGCCGTCACGATTCCCGCGAAGAGGAACGAATAAGGAATCGGACTCGCACATTCCCGAGGAAGTGGTGATGGATAGAATCTCGCTTTCCTTTAGAAAGGCAACCTTGGACGGGGAAGAAAGAATTCGTCTGACAGTTTCCGGATCGTATCTGAAATCGGATCGCATAGGCACCAGAATTCAGGAGCCCCATCGTCTGCGGTAGTCGATTTTTGGAAAAAATCGTCTTGCGAAACCGCCGAAAACCGCATTCATTATTTTCAATGCGAAAGACAAAGACATTGATTGTCGGGCTGGGTAGAATCGCCAGTATCTTGGAAAAAGATCCTCTGCGGCAAAAGCCTTGCACTCATGCAGGTGTTCTTCTTTCGGCCTGGGGCAAAAAGAATTTTGAAATTATCGGGGTCTTGGATCCGAATCGGGAAAAGCAGGAACTGTTTTGCAAGCAATGGAAGTTCCCGCGAGATCGCGTCTTTTCCGATTTAGATTCGTTCGCGAAGATTCGAATCCTTCCGGATCTTACCGTAATCGCCACTCCTTCGGAATCGCATTATTTCGATGCTTGTTCGGCAATCCGCTTCGGAATCAAAAACCTAGTCATAGAGAAGCCCGTTTGCGAGACGTTCCTTCAAGCTAAGTCCCTGGAAAAATTGGCTAGGAAAAACGAAACCAGAATCTGGGTAAACCACGAGAGAAGATATCATCCGAAATATTCTTGGGCCAAGTCCGTTTTGGAATCCGGTAAATACGGCAGGATACGAACCATTCGGGCTTCCGTTTTGACATCCGCTGCCTCACCCGGGAGGGCCTTTCATGATAGGACCGGGCCGCTGTTTCACGATGGAACTCATGCGATCGATTTGATTTATTGGTTATTGGGAAAGCCGGATCGGATTCGTTCTAGTTTACGAAAACGCAACGGAGTTTCGGTAGAAGATAAGGCGGTTGCCCTTTTGGAATACGATTCCGGGCCGATCGTATTTTTGGAGGCTGGAGGAAGTCGTAACTATTTTCAGTTTGAAATGGATATTATGACGGATTGCGCTCGAATGATTCTCTCTAACGACGGTTTCAGTCTCTTCGAATCCAGACCTTCCCGTAAATACAAAGGATTTAATAGTTTGACGGAAGTCTCGTTTCCGGAAAAATCTTCCCTCGGACCGAATCCCTTTGAAAATCTCTACGCGGAAATCCGATCCGTCCTTGCGAATCAATCGGACCGTATAACCGGAGACATCCGAGAGAATTTGGGAATTATGGAACTCCTAGATCGGATCAAGACGAAGGCGGATGTCCGGACGGTATCGGAACCTGAATAGGATCTATGTCTAATTCCTCCTCCACTAAGAACGAAAACAATCTTCCAAAATATTCGGCGAGCGGCAGATATTATAGAGGTAGTTGGTTTCTCTGGAAGAAGATTTTCAGTCTTCTTTGGTACTATAAATTTGCCAGGCTTTTTCTACCCTCGTATAGGAACGGAGAAAAAGAGACGGAGTTCTTTCAGAATTTAGGAAGAGAGTGCAGGGAATTCTTTTTAAGAATGGGTGGAGTTTACGTTAAACTCGGTCAGTATCTAGCCAGTCTTTCGCACCTCTTTCCGGAAAGTTTTACCGATCCGCTCCAGGACTTGCAGGATAGAGTTCCTCCTCATCCGTTTTCGGAAATTAAGGAAAGATTCAGAAAGGAATTCGGTAAAGATATCGCGGAGATTTTTCCCGATATCTCCGAGATGCCTCTCGCTTCGGCTTCCATCGCACAAGTACACTCGGCAAGTTTTAAGGGGGAGAAAGTCGCCATTAAGATACTGTACCCGGGTATCGAAGAAATTATCGTTAAGGACCTAAAAGCGATCCGTACTTTCTTAAAGAGAATCAATCGCTTACTCGTTACCTTCGATTATAAAATCGTTCATAAGGAAATAGCAAAATTGGTAGGTCGCGAAACCGACTTACGTTTGGAAGCCGAATCGATGGAGCGTATGGCGCGGTATTTCTCGGAAGAACCGGACTATGTGTTTCCTAAGATTCATAAGGAATGGAGCGGCAAAAGCGTTCTTACCGCCCGCTATATAGACGGAATACGAATCACGCAAGCCGCCGCGTTGAAGAAGGGTCAGGCAAAATCTCGACCGGTCGATCTGCTGATTCGCGCGTACATTCTAATGGTATTCGAATACCGATTTTATCATGCGGATCCTCATCCGGGAAATATGATCTATACTCCGGAAGAAAAACTTTGCTTCATCGATTTCGGAGCCGTGGGTGAAATTCCACCGAGCCAAGCATTAGTGTTGCGCAAGATTTTTTTATGCGCTATGTCGAAAGACTATGGTGGAGTCGTGGAAGGTCTGGACGAGCTGGGTCTAATTTCCCGTAAGGCGGATCGGGATAAAGTGGAGGAAGTCGTTCGGTATTCCTTGGAAAAACTTTCCCGTTTTCTGACGGATACGGATTCCTTTCGCAATATCAAATTCGAACAAATTCATACTCCGGAAGATTTGAAATTTTTAAAGGAGATCAATTCCAGCCTAAGAGAATTGCTCCGAATGGTACAGTTGCCGGTCACGTTGATTCCGTTGGAAAGAGTCCTGGGGTTATTGGTCGGAATTACGGCGACCTTGGATCCGTACAGGACCGTTCTGGATTACGGAGAAAAACCTTTTAAAAGCATGGTTTTACAAGGGGAAAATAACTGGCAAAAGGCCCTCGTGCAGGAAGGAGGAATTTGGGGACAGGCGGTATCCCTCCCGGGTGAATTGTTACAAACGATAAAGAATCTGAATCGCGGGAAGCAAGCCTATCGATTGCCGGACTTGGAACTGCATAGTAGAAAAATGTATTCCCTGGGACACCAGGCAATCGCTATCGCCGTTATTTTATTCGGAATTCATTATGGAACGGAAAGAATGGATAGGGGAGAGGAATTATATGCGACGATCAGCTTCGGCGCTTCGATTTTCTTCGGAATCCTCCTTGCTCTCTCTGTCCTAAAAAATAAATTCAGCTCAAAAAGGAATCGTCAGTGAAATTTTTCGAAAAGAAATTCTTAGATGTATACCCGCCTCTTTTCCTTATATCGGTAGTTCTGGGGACGGTTATAGATCTGGTTACAAAATATATCGCCATTCTTTATCTCCATCCTCACAGTCCGGTCGAAGTGATCGGCAATTTTTTCCGGTTAACTTTGACCTTCAATACCGGCTTCGTAATGGGATTTTTCCAAGGCTTTCCTAGAACTTCGTTGGCAATGACTGCCGTCGCTATCCTGGTCCTAATCGCATATCGTTGGAAAAATCCCGATCTAGGGCATCCGGCAGGTTGGGCGCTCGTTATGTCGGGAGCGTTCGGAAATTTTATCGATAAATTCTTCGTAAAAGTGATTGGTGTAGGCGCTGAATTCGGTTTCGTAGAGAATCAATTTGTCGGAAAATTCATCGGAGTCGTGGACTTCCTGGACTTTGATTGGCCTAATTGGTTGATCTACGATCGATGGCCTGCCTTTAACTTTGCGGATTCCTGCGTCAGCGTAGGCTTGGTTCTCTTGATCCTTACGATGAAACTCGAGGAGGATAAGAAGTAGTTTTGAATCCTCTGCAACTTCCCATCTGGAAGAAGTTATTCAAGAAAAAGGGTACTTCCAACCCGGAGATTATCCGTTTTCTGCGGGAAACATCCGTCTTCGGAAAATTAAAACGACGGACGTTAAACGAAATCGCGCGTTTAGTTCATGTTCGTAAATACGCGGAAGGAGAGGAGATTTTCCGCCAGGGAGAAGCCGGCGCGGGTTTTTACATGATCTTTGACGGCAAAGTGACGATTCGTTCGATTCGAGACGGAATCGAACTGGACCTGGCTCACTTGGACCAACATTCCTTTTTTGGCGAACTCTCCCTTTTTTCGGAAGAACGGAGAACCGCGACTGCCATCGCTTCGGAGCCTTCCACTCTGCTCGGTTTTTTTCAACCCGACTTAAAGGAGATCATCGAAACCAAACCTAAAATCGGTATCGAGATTCTACTCAGTCTAACCGGAGTAATCGTGGAACGTCTTCAGAAAACCAATCAGCTTCTTGAGAAAGCTTATTACAAGGGTAAGCAAAAGAATGTCTGAATCCAGGCCGTTATCTACGTACGTAATTCGCATCATTTTCTTCCTACTTGTAGGAGCGGCGATCACATTCTTTATACTCGGGCTGAAACTATTGATCATCCCGATCGCTTTATCCCTGATTCTATTCTATATTTTTAACGGAAGCATTAATTATTTCGAAAGTCTCGGAGTCCCTCGCATCTTATCCGTCGCAGGATTGATGATTTTAGTCTGTATTCCGATTTATTGGATCGCGACGGAAGTAGCGTCACCCATCGTTTCCACCTTGGAACCCATAATGAAGAATTGGAGACAGGATATGGAAGACGCTAAATTCAAATACTTGGTCGTGGGATTTAAAATCCAATTCAATGATTTTCCGGCAGGGTGGGAAGAAACGATCCGTCCGGAAGAACTTGTTCAGAAAGTCGCGGATATAATACAGGGGGAATTCGCAGCACTAGTTTCCATCATTCCTACTTTGATCGGTTATTTAGTGATTACTCCCTTATTTGCGTTCTTGTTTCTGCTGAACGGAAACGGAGTTTATAAGAATATCGTAAGCCTAGTCCCGAATCGTTACTTCGAGATGACCATCATGATCGCCGCTAATATCAACGAGCAAATTACGAATTACTTACGTAGTTTGGTGATTCAAAGCGCCATCATTACCGTAGTCGCAATGATAGGCTTTTCGGTCATCGGACTTAGATATTTTTATATATTTGCGCTCTTCGTGGGCATCGCAAATTCGATACCGTACTTAGGCCCGATAATCGGTGCGGTTCCTCCTTTGTTTATGACTTTAACGCAAGGCTCGACGATCTTTTATGCCAAAGGGATCACCGAGGGCATGGGCATGTACGAACTGATGGGCGCTATTCTGATTGTCATAGTTATCGCGCAGGCAGTGGATAATTTTTTCGTCCAACCGGTGATTATTTCGGATGCGGTGTCTTTGCATCCGATCGTCGTTGTCGGAGCCGTTACCGTGGGTGGAACTTTATTGGGGATAGCGGGAATGCTAGTGGCGGTCCCGCTTGCCGCAATCCTGAAAGTCACGATTGCGACATTGTATCGGTCGATGAAAGATCATAATTTGCTTTAGACGAAAGCTGGAGGAGGATATCCGGGCGGAGAATCCTCCTCCAGCTTTCGAGGCGTTGTAGTCTTACTTTAAGCTCCCTAAATTCATTCAGCTCCGACTCCGAGATAAACCCTTACTTTTTCGGATTCATATAATCTTTGAGCTCGTTCTTCGGGGAAAAGTTTCGAAAAAACGATCGCGGCCAAAAACGAAAGAGTCATGGAAAAGATCGCCGGATTCTTATACGGAAAAAGCGCCGTCGAAAAACCGAAGATGTCCACCCAGACGGTGGGACTAAGAACGATCAAACCGGTAGCCGAAATGGAGCCGATTAGTATGGAAGCGACTCCACCCGCCGTACTAAAGTTCCGCCATAGAATGGATAGGAAAAGCGCCGGAAAATTACCGCTTGCGGCGATTGCAAAGGCTAGGCCGACCATAAAAGCCACATTTTGATCCTTGAATAAAATCCCGAAAAGGATTCCTAATATACCGAAGGACACCGTGGCTCGTCTCGCAACGCGGACCTGCTCCTGTTCGCTCGCCTTTCCGTCTTTGAAAACGTTGAAATGAAGATCATGTGAAATCGTGGAAGCAGCTGCCAGCGTCAATCCTGCGACCACGGCTAAAATTGTCGCAAACGCTACCGCCGCAATAAAGCCTAAAAAGGGAGTTCCGCCTAATAATTCGGCAAGGAGTGCCGCGGCCATATTACCGCCCTTATCAACGGAGGTTATTCGATCTCTCCCGATCAAAACCGCGGCGGCAAATCCCACGATCGGGATAATAATATAAAAGTAACCTATAAAGGTAGTCGCGTAGGCTACGGACTTTCTAGCTTCTTTTGCGTGAGGGACGGTGTAAAAGCGCATTAGAATATGAGGAAGTCCTAATAATCCGAACATAAGTGCCAAACCGAGCGAAATCGCGTCTAAAGGATTGGAGACTAAGCCCCCCGGTTCCAAAGCGGACCTGCCGTACTGCCGCTCGACTTCCCCGTATAAATTCGAAAGGTCGAAACCGAATTTAGCCATCGCGAGAATCGCCAAAAGCGTGACTCCGAACAAGAGTAGGCCTGCCTTTACGATTTGAACCCAAGTAGTCGCGATCATTCCTCCGAATAAAACGTATAAAAGCATCACTCCGCCTACTAAAACTACGGCGGATTCGTAGGAAATTCCGAACATTAGATTGATCAGCTTCCCCGAACCGACGATTTGGGCGATCGAATAGGTTAGTGTGACTAATATGCTTCCGATCGATGCGGCGATTCGTATAGGCTTTTGGCGCAACCTAAACGCAAGAACGTCCGCGAAGGTATATTTGCCTAGATTACGAAGCGGTTCGGCGATTAAAAACATGAGGGCGGGCCATCCGACCAACCAACCGACCGCATAGATGATCCCGTCATATCCTTTTAGAGCGACCATACCCGAAATTCCTAAAAACGAGGCAGCGGACATGTAATCGCCGGATAACGCCAAGCCGTTTTGGAATCCCGTTATGTTCCTTCCCGCTGCATAGAATTCGCTGGATGTTTTCGTTTTCTTTGCGGCCCAATAAGTAATCGCCAGCGTTAAGAGAACGAATATTACGAAAAATAAAACGGAGATGATATTGGGCTGTCCTAAAGACGATTCCATTAAATTTCGCTTCCCTTTTCTAATTTGCCTTTTAGGTGTTCGGTGTCTTTGTCATAGGAGGTATTTGCCCAATAGACATAAACAATCGTTAAAAGCCAGGAAACCACTATGACTAGGGCGCCGACTATCAATCCGTAGTTGGCAAACTGTCCGAGACGCTCGGTCAACCAATCTTTCTTGAATGCGATCGTCAAAATGAAGCCGTAATAATTTATAAAAAGAACGGAAAGCAGGATAAAACTGACGGTCCAGCGGGCTCTGACTAATTTTTTAAACTCGGGAGATTCGATGAGCTGATGCGGTTTGACTTTCATCCCGTACTCCTATGCATAAATGCAATCGAGGATTTTAGAAAAATTGCCTGGGTTCGCAAGGATAAAAATACGCGTCCGGAAAAAATCCGAAGTGGACGATGATTAATTTTCGCGGGATAATCCGGACCGGATCGTTTTGATTCCTCGATCAACGTAAGCCTTGATTCTGATAAAAGAGAATAAAACGCAAAGATACCAAAAAGGCTCCAATTCGAATCGCATTCGATTCGCTTCAAACGGATCGATAAACGAATACAAAATCGTAAGCGAAACGGTGTGCAGGACGATAATTTGAACTTTGTAGGAAAAGGAGAAAAATCGCAGTAGGAGCAATAATAGAGAGATCGGATATACGATTCTATATAGGTTTTTATCGAAGGAACCCATATCGACTGCGGCAAACCAATCCAATCCCGGATATTTGCGCAGGAATTCCGGGACCGCGGAAAATTGGGGTACCAGAAACGGATAATTCGAAGGGCTACTTAAATAAACCTTAATGCCGAACTTTAACAGCCTCAAGGATTGCCGCACATCCGTGGTTTCCTTAACTTTAGACAGGTACTTACGGGAAACTTCGATAAACCGGATGTTATGATAATCGTCTCCATTCAGACAGATCGTTTCGGAGTAACGCGAGACGAGAGGGTCGTCTTCGGAATAAATTCCGCGATAGAGAATGGTCGGGAGCTGGAATGAGGCTAGATTTTTGCGTTCGTCCGAATCCAGGGTTATCAACCTAGATCTTGCCAGGTTCATTCCTAACCAGGTCGAGGCCGAAAACGAGTCGAAAAGAATCAAATTTTTTAGATATAACCCGAACGGGAATAGGAGTATTAAAAAAGCCGTAATTATCGAGGCGCGCGATAGCTTTTTGCGCTCATTCCAAGCCAACCAGCCGACCCAAAAGATCGCGAGGCCTAAATGCCAGGAAGGTCGGACGGCCGCCGCAAGCGCAATTGTGATCGAAACGGACACTAGTCTCCGGTTTCTATTTTTAATCACCCATAGGGAATATAATAAAACCAACGAAAGAAAGAATAAATAAGTGGAATAAAACGGATAGCGAAAGTAGGCGAATGCAAGCGGGTTAAGAAAAAAGAGTGCGGCCCAAATCGTACGATATCGTATTCTTAATGAGGAGAGAATCGATAGGAAAAGGTAACAACCGATCGCATGCAGCATAGGAAGAATGAACGCATATAAAGGATAAGGATCGTCGTTTCCTAAATGCGTGAAAGCGGAGTGCCAGAGGGCTAACGCCGGACTCGTACCGTTCAGCAGTAGGAGCGCGTGCAGTGGATGGTTGTACCAACAATCTTTGGAAGGTAGCTGCCAGTAACCGTCTATCCTTAATATCGGAAAATCTAGAAACTGTAATATAGCGTGAATGCAGGCGATCGTTATCGGGAGGGAATAGTTTCGCGCGATACTAGGATATCCCATTTTTCCGAACGCGAAGTCGTTTAAAACAGGCCGTTAATTCCGTTAATATTTACGGTTTTTATGATTTCTTTATCCTTTTCGGATTCGGCCACTTTCCAGGTGACTCCCGTGGGCGTGGACAAGAGGCTTCGTCCGATCCGCTTCTTTCCGAAAGGCGCGCCGTGCCCCGAAGAACGAAGTAGGAAAAGATTATATTTTGCGGATAAGTCAGCGTATCTTTTGAGATCGTCCGCGTAATTGATTCCCTCCTCTAGGACGGAGTCTATATGGAATGCGAGATTTATGTTTTCCGATTTTAAACGATCAAATCTGGAAAGATCGTCGATTTCTTTTCCCACAAAAATACCGAATCGGAATCCGCCTAGAATAATCGCTTCGTCCCCGGAACCGGGTTTGGCCGGGGCTTCTTCCGCACCCAGCACTTTCACGTCGTACCAATCGACTAACACGATATTCTGAACGACCGGGACGGAGAGCCGCAATATTCCCTCCTCATCTTTGCGAAACATGCAGCCGCCTAGTATGGCTCCTTTGTAAACTTCGGAAACTGCCAACAGTTCGTCCAAAAAACCCTTCGAGCGAGAGGCGAGAGATTCGGGAGAAGCGACTCCGCCTCCGGGAAAATACATCGGCAGAATCAGGAAATCGGATTTTTCTTTAGATAACTTGGATCTTTGTTCGGGAGAAATAGGCTGAGATAATTCCTTTTGGAATAAAGTGATCTTTACAGAAGCCACGCGTAACCTGCGCTTGTAGATTTAGTCGGATAAAATGGACGGGTCGACGCCGAAATTATCATCGACACCTTTTTCCGCGGAAACGTTCGGATCGATGAGCTCGGCATCCGGCTGAGAATTGTCGGCCTTAATTCCGAATTCCTTTTCCATTTCTTCAGGGGACATTTCAGGAACACCTCCGAACAAATCTCCGCTTTCCAATCGCTCCGAGAGAGCTAAAGAATAGCAGTATGCTTCCATAATGCATTGTTTGATCGGCTTTTTATTCAGTCGCTTTTTAGACTCTATTAGATCGAAGGTCATTAAGTCGTCCATATTCGTAACGACCTCCTTTTTACCCTTCATATCCGCGATGAGTCGGGAAAGTAGATCGGAACCTTTTTGAATGAAGTCCTTTACCGTAACTCGGACGTTTCGGGATTGTTGGCTTTTTTTGGTTTCTAAAGCCGATGTTTTTTTGGATGACTCGATGTAGTTGGCGCCCGGATTCTTTAGATGGGAATCCAATTCCTTGTGATATTGGTCATAGATTCGGAATTGTTCCTGAATGCCTCGAGTCGTTTCGTACAAATCGATTAACTTTTCGCGAAAATCCATTTTTGCGCCCGCGACGATCGTCGGCTTTAAATCGATTTTCTTGGTGGTCATTACGAAGGAATATTCCTCGTCGAATTCTCGAAAAAATAGCCAGGAAAGCAAAGCTTTGTCCGCGGACGGGATCCGTTCGTGTTCTCCTTTCGGGTCGTGCTTCTTCCGAAGTTGCTCCAAAGGCAGCATTCGCATGAGCTTTAGCCCGTACTTTAGCTCTTTGCTTAGGGATTCTTCCGGATCGATCGGCTCTTCCTTTTTCGGTTCTTCGGCTTCTTCCTCTTCCTCGTGGGCTCCGCCGGAGATTTCGTCCAACTCTTGGCCGGGTTGGCGTTGTCCCAATTTTTCTTCAGGGACGATTCCTAGAATGTCTTCCATGTAAGAGCTGATCAGCGGAATATTCTTATCTTCGCTCCGAAGGATGGCCAAATATAACTTATCAAATACCGTTCCGTAGAGTACGTCGAATTCCTGGAGGGCCCGTTTTCGTTTCGTATTATAAACGGTGGCAGGTTTTCCCTCCAGTTTTTCGAGAGCCTGGTATCCTAGCGTGACGGCCTTAACGTACGATCCTTGGAACGGGTAAATATAGTATAATTTCTTAAATAAAGAATATAAGGGTTGTCGCACCCGTGAGATGGAAACGGCCATATCCGGAGCCGCGTTATGCGTTTCGAGTAGCTGATTCAACTCCACGTTATCGTAAACCTTATGCATTCGACCCAGGAGTTCGATATAAAGAGGATTTTGCCCGTCTAACTCTTTCGCGATCTTAGTGGCATAAGCGGGATTTCCGAGTAAATCATTCCCTACAAAGTTCATTTCCAGAATGGCTTTTTTGCCTGCGATATTCAGTTCGGAGAGAAATCCCGGGAGCAGGTCGCTGGATGAAAAAGAAGTTACTCTAGAGATCCAGCATTTGAACCTGACCGCCATTCTGTTGAAGAAATTTCCCATCTCCGCTTCGATCGCTTTTCGATCCCGGAACGCGTTAGGCTTTGCTTGCTGGGTCCTGGACGGAGAGGCCGATCCGCCCCTGCCGGACGGTGATTTTGGATCCCTGCCGCCTGCTTGGCTTCTGGCGCCCTGGCGTATTTGCGGTTGTTCTTTGGGCTTTTTAGGGGCTTCGTCCCGCTTTTTGTCTTTTTCGGAAACGACCTTGCCTCCGGCGGATTGAAACTTATCAAACATCTCTCGTCTGGCCTTGTCGTCCAGATTGTTTACGCCGATGCTTTTTTTGGTTTTATCGAATTCGGACATTGGTTTGGATTCCCCAGAAACCGCTCTAATAGTATCCTGGCGGTCGTTCCGAAATAAATCAACTAAGATACTTATTTCTTGACAGACTTCGAATTCCGATGCGTGTTATTTTCCCATGATTCTCAAGAGTCTCACCCGAGACAATCATCTCGTTCTCTCGGTCCAGGAGGATATCCTGATGGATAATTCCCGCGACTTTTACGTGGAGTTTGAGGAAAGCGTTCGGCCTGGATACCCCGCAATCATTAGTTTTCACCTTGGCCTGGTCAAATTTATAGATTCTTCGGGGATCGGAATCATTATTAAAGTCAGGAATCAAATCCGGGATAAAAACGGTATTGTAAACATCTTCGGCTTAAATAAGTCCCTCCATTCCGTTTTTCGGCTTTCCGGGCTGGATCGAATCGTAAACCTTTACACTATGGAAGAATTCCTGGAAAAATATCCGAACTTTTCGGAATTTCTCCAAGGAGACTGAAACTCTTCTCTTCCGAACCCGTTCTTAAATACAGATGAAACGACCTTTTTTTTCCGACTCGATGCAACAAACGTTTTTTTCAAAAAGCTTCCCTTTCTTTCCGATCCTAGCGCGTTTCTTTCTTGCCTGCATAGTTTTCGGCATTTCAAACTGTTACCCTTACGCCAACCGAGAGATCGTGTTCCGCTCCGAAGGAATCGCTCTTTTCAAAATCGACCCGAAAGATTTACCCGGTTTTTACAAAATAACGAAAACCAATTCGCTCGACCATCCGATCCAGTTGGATCAGAATAAAGTAAAGGACTATCTCGGAAATCTGAGATATTCCAAGAGGACGGCTATCGGATATTTTTCCGATTTCGTTTTTTCCGATCACGAGCTGGATCTTTTGGCGAGGGATTTGCCTTTTGCCCTAAAGGCTCTTCCTAAAGACAAGCTACTGCTACTCGTCACGAAGTATGACGATACCCAATCGGTTATTTCCTATGACGAATTGACTACCTGCATCCTTTGGGCGACGGACGCCAGATTGAATGTCGTTTTCGGCAGAATTAAACGTGAGATCGTTGATAAGGATCAAACTCTCTTGTTCGACCGTTGGACTCGAATCGAAGAGATTCCGTTGGAGCAATCTACGGACGGAACCGAAATCGTGGAAGGGGAAAATTTCGACTTCGGTCTCGCGGGAGGAGTTCCCCAGCGCAAATGGGTCTCCTTTGATTTAAAGAATCCGACCAAGTATAAATTCTTACCTAGAAAACAATACGGCCCCGTTAAACTGACCGACGAAAACGATCGCCCTTGAGTTAGATCGAGACAGCCTCGGCGCAACGAAGGCAAAGTTCTCCTTTCCGTTCTTCCGCAGGGTGTCTCCAACAGCGAGGGCATTCGCCTTCTTTCGGTCTGACGATTCGGACCGCAAATTCTTCGTCGGAATGTTCTGCGAGAATCTCCCGCTCCGTTTGATCGAAGCGGACCTGAGATACGGTAAAAATCAGCTCCAGCGCGGCGTTGGAAAAACGATTCTTGAGTTCGGTACTTCCCTTTCCGGTCAGTTCAACCGCGCCTTCCAGAGACTTTCCTAGTTTTCCCGCTTGTCTCGCGACTTCGAGGGCTTTGTGAACGATCTCTCGGGCGGCTAGGGTTCTTTCAAAGTCCGCTTCCAATTTAGGATCTCGAACCTTGGATAAATCGGGGAAGTCTTCCAAAAAGACCGAGTCTCTCTTATCGTTTTCCTTCCAAACTTCTTCCGCCGTGAAGCTCAGAATCGGAGCCGAATAAATACAAAGAGTATCCAATATGATTTGCAATACCGTGGAAGAGGAGCGTCTCGTTTTCGATCCCCTTCGATCGCAGTACATTCTATCCCTTATCATCTCGAAATAATCCTGGGATAAGGTTACGGTGCAGAAAAGAAGAAGTTTTTGGTAAACTTGATGGAACTGGTAGCTTTCGTAATATGCTTTCAGTTCTTCCGTCAAATGCGCCAATCTGGATAAGTAATAGCGATCCACTTCCTCCAATTCATCGATCGTTAAATTTTGCTCGGGCGTATGACCGGCCAGATTTCCCAACAGGTAGCGGAACGTATTTCTAATTTTTCGATAATTGTCCGCGATCGTTTTAAGGCCTTCTTTCCCGACCCGAACATCGTCGCGAAAATCCTGGGAACTTACCCAGAGTCTTAGAATATCCGCCCCGTAAACGTTGATGATGTCTTTGGTAGGATCGATTCCGTTGCCCAAGGATTTCGACATGGCACGTCCTTGTTCATCCAGGACATAACCGTGAGTCAGTACGGATTTGTAAGGAGGGATTCCCCTTAATGCCATGGACGGCCACAAACTGGATTGAAACCAGCCCCTATGTTGATCCGATCCTTCCAGATAGAGGTCCGCAGGAGGTTCGGGTCCTCGTTCGCTTAATACGGCAAAGTTAGATACACCCGAATCGAACCAAACGTCTAGGATGTCCTTCCCCTTTCTAAAGGAGGACGAACCGCATTTTCCGCATTTCGTGCCCGGTGGAAGCAAGGCATCCGCGGGTTCGGTATACCAAATCTCTATTCCTTTTTGTCTTACGATCTCCGTGAAGAAGCGGACCGAATCGGAATCCAGATGGGTTTCCCCGCAGTCTTCGCAGGTAAAAGCCGGAATCGGGACCCCCCAATTTCTTTGACGAGACAGACACCAATCCGGTCGGGTCTCCACCATCGATCGAATTCGGCTGATTCCCCAGCTAGGAATCCATTGGACTTTATCGATCGCTTCCAGCGATTTTTCCCGAAGGCCTTTGTGATCAATTTGAAAGAACCACTGAGGAGTCGCCCTGAAGATGAGAGGTTTCTTACTCCTCCAACTATGCGGGTAGCTATGTTCGAATTCGGAATAGTGAAGCAATAAACCTTTTTCTTTCAGGAGTTCCACGATTTTAGGATTTGCATCCCAAACTTTGGTCCCTTTCATCATCGGGAATTCATCGGTATATCTACCGTAATCATCCACGGGAGAATAGGGTTCCAGTCCTGCCGCTAATCCCACTTTATAATCGTCTTGTCCGTGACCGGGAGCCGTATGCACCGCGCCGGTTCCTGCATCGAGGGTCACATGTTCGCCGAATAGAGGGATGGAGTCCCGATCCAAAAACGGATGTTGAAATACCATGGATTCAAGATCTTGGTTCGTAACGGTGCCGGACTTCTCTAGAGTGACTCCCGTGGCTTTCTCGACCGCCTCTTTCAATCCATCCGCAAGTAAGAGCGAATCTCCATCCTGAGTTTTATAGAATGAATAGGAGAATCTAGGATTAAAACTGATCGCTAGGTTGGCCGGTAAGGTCCAAGGGGTGGTCGTCCAGATTAAGGAATAGCTTTTGTCCTTCCCCTTTACCGGAAATTTCACGTAAATCGAAGGGGATCTATGCGGGTGGTATTCGATTTCCGCTTCCGCGTGGGCGGTCGCCAATTCGATGCACCAGTATACCGGTTTTTTTCCGCGATATATATAGCCTTTGTCGAAAAGGGCGCCGAAAATCTCCACAATCTTCGCTTCGAAGTCCGGACTCATCGTTTTGTAAATACGGCCTTTTTCCCAAAAACATAAAAAGCGAGAAAGGTCTTGTCCTTGTTTGACCACGAATTCTTCCGCGTAGTCGCGGCAAAGTTTTCGAAGTTCTTCGGGGCCGATCTCTTTGGCTTTCTTTCCCAGATTTTTGAGAACTTGAACTTCTATCGGTAATCCATGACAGTCCCAACCTGGTATCATATCGGTATTAAATCCGGAAAGAGCCTTGGATTTAACGATCATATCCTTTAGGATTTTATTAAGCGAATGGCCCGTGTGGAAATTTCCGTTAGCGTAAGGAGGTCCGTCATGAAGCACGAATCCGGGTTTATCCTTCCTCTTTTCCCGCATTCTGCGAAAAAGATGTCCGTCCTCCCATTCTTTGATTTGCTCCGGTTCCCGGGTCGCCAAGCCGGCTTTCATCGGAAAATCGGTTTGCGGAAGTATGACTGTATTTGAATACGGATTTTTATTCTCTTCTTCTTTCATGGATATTTAAAATTCAATACGGACCTTAGGGAGTAATTTGCGCGCTGCGTTGACGTCGGCGGTTCTAAGTCCGGAGTCTTTTAGAATAAGAACCCGCAACTTCGGATGGTCGGCGAGCAGGTTTAGATTCTTGGGGAAAGCTACTATGTTCCTGTTTTTGGATAAATCCAGAATTTGCAGTTGTTGCAAATTTCCTAATAGATCTATGTCCGATTCGTTCAAAATCAATTTGTTTTGATCCAGATAGATGGCTTTGAGAGAAAGTCCTTTTAATTCGGGAGGAATCCTTTCAAAGTCGTTATTTCCCGCAAAGAGGACATGCAATTTTCCTAATTTTGCACAGGAGGCCGGAAGTCGCTTTAAGTCGTTTCCATAGACGTTTAGGTATTCCAGTTGTTGCAAATCCCCTAGATTTTCGGGAAGCGTTTCGAGTCGGTTCAGTCGAATATCCAACCATTTAAGATTCGGAAACGTAAATAATACCTGGGGGAAGGTGCCTAACTTTTGTAACCCTATATCCAATTTTTCAACTTTCAAAGGAGTTTGAGAAGCGACGGAAAGGATATCTTCGGCGGATCTTTTGCAAGAATTTCCGAAGAGTAGAAGTCCGGATAAAATCGGAAGAACGAGTAATCGAATCATCGGAACACCTCAACTAACCCGCTTTCGTAACGGTTCGAAAGTTCCGAAACGGGAATCTCTATTTTAAAATCGGCGATTCGCAGCTTTGGATCGGAAACCGTCTCTCCCAGTAGAAAGAAATCGAGACGCGTACTTAAAGTCGCTTCCCGAATCGATATTTCGTTTTTCATTTCGAAACCGATTAAAATGCAGGAAGCAGTCTCTCCGAACAGAGTCAAATCGATTCGATCTTGACGGAGTTCCTGTAGATTCGCTTCGATTCCTAAACCGGAGAAGATTGCCGTCTTGGCCAAAGCGATGGCTATTCCTCCCAAGGATAAATCGTGGGCCGAAACCACCCTGGAATCTTTTCCGAGGGAAACGATCAAATCCAGCAAAGACTTTTCGTGGGAGAGATCCAGCTCCGGGATCCGTCCTTGCACCGTCTGCCACCGGATTTTTTGGAATTCGCTCCCGCCTAGCGATGGGCGAAATTTTCCGATGAGGGCCAACTTGATTCCGGCCTTCCTAGGATAATTCCGTATTCCTAGTTTCTTGTTATTCAATATTCCGACCATTCCGATCGTTGGCGTGGGATAAATGGGTCCTTCGGGGGATTCATTATAAAAGGAGACGTTCCCTCCGGTTACCGGTAGTCCGAGGAAGCGACAAGCATCTCCCATCCCCCGAATACATTCGGAAAACATATAGTAGTTTTCCGGAATGTACGGATTGGCGAAATTCAGGTTATTCGTCACTCCGAGAGGATCGGCGCCGGTTACTGCGACGTTGCGCGCAGCTTCGCAGACGGCAAATATCGTTCCATGATAAGGATCCAGATACGTGTATCGGGAGTTGCAATCGGTTGCGGTAGCGAGCGCCCTGTCCGTTTCGGGAATGGCCGAGAGCCCGCCGTCGTATCCCGGGCCGATGAGTTTTACCAGCCCGACTTCGGTGTCATATTGCTCGATAATCGGTCTTCTAGAGGAAATATTCCAGCCTTCCAAAAGTTTCGAGAATATGGAATCGATTTCCTCGGTTTCCCGCAAGTCCGGTAAAGAGTGAAGAGTCCAAGCGGACACCTGATCCAGATATGCCGGGCGTTTTGTTTCACGAACGTAGCGGGGGGCTCCTCCGCCCAATACCAGGGATTCGGCAGGAATCTTGACCTTCAGTTTCCCGTCTTTATGGACTTCCAACATTCCGTCGTTCGTGACTTCTCCGATTTGAACCGCATTTAAATTCCATTTTTTGAATATTGAAACGAGTTCTTCTTCCCTGCCTTTGATCGGGATCACGAGCATTCTCTCTTGGCTCTCCGAAAGCATCGCCTCATAGGCGTTCATTCCGGTTTCCCGAAAAGGAACCAAATCCAAATCGATCCGCATTCCGGTCTTTCCCTTTGCGCTCATTTCGGACGTTGCACAGGAAATTCCTGCGGCTCCCATATCTTGAATTCCCACTAATAGGCCTTTTTGAATGGCTTCGAGAGAGGCTTCCATCAGAAGTTTTTCCATAAACGGGTCCCCGACTTGGACGGCGGACCGCTTCGACTCGGATTCCTTGGTTAGGTCTTTTGATGCAAAGGAAGCCCCATGAATTCCGTCTCTTCCGGTAGTAGAGCCTACGATAAAAACGGCGTTTCCGACTTTGCCTCCGGTAGTCGCGCTAGCCATTTGATCATGACGCACGATTCCGACCGTCATGGCATTTACGAGCGGGTTTTTGGAAAAACATTCATCGATAAAAAGTTCTCCACCGGACACGGCAATCCCGAGAGAATTTCCGTAATCGCCGATTCCCTTAACCGCCCTTGATAACAGATATTTATTTCGAGGTTCGTCAGGATTCCCGAAGCGGAGCGAATTCAAAGAGACGATCGGCCTAGCGCCCATAGTAAAAATGTCTCTCATGATTCCACCCACGCCGGTGGCCGCGCCCTGGTAAGGTTCGACTGCAGTGGGATGATTATGGCTTTCTATCTTGAAAACGACTGCGAGTCCGTCTCCGATATCCATAGCTCCCGCGTTTTCTTCCCCGGCTTGGGCCAGGAGTTTATCCGATTTTGTCGGAAGGGTCTTTAACTGCAGGATGGAATTCTTGTACGAGCAATGCTCCGACCACATAGCGGAGAAGACTCCGAGTTCGGTCGAGTTGGGAATTCTTCCCAATATTTCTTGGATCTTGGCGAATTCTTCCGTCGTGAGCCCGTGATCTAAGGCGTCTTCGAGGGAAACGGCTTCTTTTTCCATTACGGAACCAGTTTTTCCCGCTCTAGGCCCAAGGGAAACCACTTTCACCTAAATACGTTTATCTCGGAGCGGGGACGAAATACTTTCTATTTCCGAAACCGAGGAAATTCTAAGGTTCGGTAATAACCGGATCGGTGCCAGTCCGCCTTCTCTCCGGAATTTTTCCGGCCAGGAGCCTGCCTTGCTTTTCTTTTTAAATTCCGTAGTAAGCCCTGCGATAATAAAGAAGAGGTCGCTTTGAATCGTCCGAAGCGGCAAACAGAACCCGGCCCACTACGATAGTATGATCTCCTCCATCCACTTGCTTTTCCAAATCGCATTCCAAGCGAGATAGGGTCCCTTCCAAGTACGGGACTCCATTATGGCCCAAACTACAGGCTAGGGTTTGGATTAGCTCGTGTTTATCGATTTTTCCCGATGCAAATTGGTTGGATAGATTCTCCTGTTCCGCAGAAAGAATATTCACCGTAAATTTTCCCGATGCCAATAGGGGATCGTGGCTGGAGATATTCTTTTGCAAATTGAATAAGACCAGCGGAGGATCTAACGATAAGGAGCTAAAACTGCTTACGGTAAGTCCGCCCGTTCGAGTCGTATCCGAATACGTGATCACGGTTACGCCTGAGGAAAAATGAGAGAGAGCATTCTTAAAATCGTCGTGACTTAGGGGCATGCGGATATTTGATTCGGGTTCTCTGGATTTGTAAAGTTTTACTTCCCGGAACGCGAATGAATTTCCGGAAAGCAAAACGCATCTTTGACGCCGGCAAATCGCCTTTTTTGGCGACCTTTACTCGGGCCGGCGTCGGGAACCTAGTCGGTATCGATCCCAGAAATAATTTACTCTCTCGTTGCGTCACTCTATCTTGGGAATAAAGTTTGCTTATTTTGGAAACAATTTTCGATGAAAAAGGTCCGAATGTTCGGCAGAAGTTTTTCAGTATCGGAGGTTTTAGTTCCTTCGCTCTATGCGTTTTTTCCGTTTCGGTCTCTCGGGTTTCGATTATGCTTACGATTGACGATGAGCTTTTGAGAGTGAAATTCAATTAGAAAATCATAACATAAGTCAAGGGAAGGATTTTTATTTTTGATAATCCGATCGGGTTATTCGGATCATTGTGTAAAAATTATTGATTGCCTAAATACCGTGGAGAACGAAAATTCATAAATTATTTCCGATATTTTAGAAAAATTCCGAGAAGTCGTTTATCTATAAACTATAATCGAAATTAATAAAATTAATGAAATTAATAATTTACTCAGTAATAAATAAATGTTATATTGCGAAGTCTTTATGGGGAGTCGCGGATGGCTTTTTTTACCGTTAGAATTGAGCTCAAGAATGAGCCGAGACATAATTTGGACAATGACCCTTATCGAGTTCTAGATAAAGAAATGAAAAAAAGAAAATTCAAGACGACGATCTCGGGATTGCCCGGAAAAGTTTTTGAACTTCCAAAGGCGGAGTACATCTATCAGGGCGACGAAGATTTGGACGGTGTTTTTCGCTTAGCGCTCTCTGCCACAAAGAAAACGGACGGAAAATATTCCATTATCGTCGATCAAATCGTCAGAAGTCGATGGACCGGACTCGAAGATGCGTATTTTATAAAACAATTAATGGATTACGAAGAAAGCGTTTGTTAATACGCAAGCGCTCGTCGAATTTTTCGGATGCGAGTTTGAATTAGACTTTAAATAAGCCTAATGTGATGGAGCTACATCGGAAATTTGCCGCAACGATAGATTTTATCCCGGTTTTTTATCGTATTGCCGGTTCAAATAAATTTCGAAGCAGTTTCGAAAGTTGAATTTTTTCGTTAAATCGGGATCAAATAACTCGCTGGGTCGGCTTGTTTTCATTCCGGAGAGAATTTCTGGAAATCGATTTCAGCCGGTTGAACGTAACCTTGTGGAGTTTTTCATTCTGAAGGGACAAATGTTTCCGTTCCTTACGAAATAGCGCAAAAAGAGTAAGATTTACGTTGATACGCCTAAACGTTAATTTCCAAATTAGTAAAGTACCAAAGTAGAATAATTTCTTCAAAATAACGCCTAATTTAGCGCTGCTCCCGGAAACGGAGGCAATCGGTTTTAAAATAGTGAATTCCACCGAAGAAAATCCGCATTGCTTTGATAGCATCGCTAGGGTTTTTTCGGAATAATCATTTATATGATCTTTCGCTTCCAGATAATGATAATCGGGCTTCATTCCGTTGATTAAAACCTTTAACTTTGCTTTATATAGTTGAACCGGAAAGTTGGGGGTTTGAATGAATAGAAACCCGCCCGGTTTTAATAATGTGAGCAGATACGTAATTAAGCCGTGAGGTTTCGGGATGTGTTCGATCACATCCCAAAGTGTGATAATATCGAAATGCGCCTCAGGAAGGCCGCTGGTTTGCACGATACCGGAATGGACGTTTTTTAATCCGTTTTTTTCCTTCGCGAACTTTATCGCTTGGTTTGAGATCTCATAACCGACAGCATCCCAGCCCGGTCGATCATTATTGACCATTTTAATGAAGAAACCGAGCCCACAACCTACATCAAGGATGTTTCCCTTAGGTGAAGATAGAAATTTTTCTATGAAATCCTGGTAAATTTCTCTGTGTGCCAGGTCCCACCAATTTAAATCGTAGGAAGTCTCCTCTTCGCCCCAGTATCCTTCATAATGTTCGTCTTGTTCGTACGTGGAAAATACGTGATCGCAATCTAAACAACGAACTATGGCGATACTGTTTTCGATAAAAACGGTTTCGTTTCTTTGGCTTTTGCAGAGGTAGCATGTCTGATTCAAGTGATTCTTCCTTCGGGGATTTTCATTCTATTTGCAGATGGCTTTCTAAATTGCCTGTTTTACCATCGGATTCGGTTAAAAACTCGCGTTACTACTGAACCCCGGCTATGAAGTTTGAAATCGTCGTTTCTAAAATTCGAAAATGTTGTAAAATGTTTTATATTAGAATTGCTTCCCTTTGTCATCAAAAATTACAAAATTTAGTTCACGATGATCACTCAAGTAATAATATTTAATGAAATAAGTCCCGAACGTACTGTCTTTGAGTAGGGTTTGGCCATAAATTTTACAAAATCATTTATGAGATTTTCTTAAAAGCAGAGGACAGAGGACAGAGGACAGAGGACAGAGGACAGAGGACAGAGGACAGAGGACAGAGGACAGAGGACAGAGGACAGAGAATTATTTCTATTTCCCTGGCAACAATTTTTTCAAAAGCGAATTATGTTGGAGCGAGGTGTTACTGGATTTTCGATGTGGGGGTATCAGGGGGGTGACAGCTCAAGTGTGTAAATGACTTGTTAATAAATTAAAAAACATAGTAGATTCTTCCTCCTACCCCAGCATTTCCAACATCGCGCAGCTTCTGTCTAGCGTGAGCAAAGCGAACGCGTCTGTCTTGCAGAGGACAGAAGACAGAGGACTGAAGACAGAACATTGATGAGCGGAGATTCCACGTTCTAGAGGAAGATTTTTGTGTTATAGTGGATTTTTCCTCTACTTCTCTAACCTTTCCAACATCTAGCAGCTACTGTCCTCAGGTGCGCCAGGCAAAGTCTGGGATTTCCAATGGAGGGAAGGACTCCATCCTGCTCATTGTTCATTCGGCAGGTAGCGAAAAGAGCCTTTGTAACGGTAACGGAACAAAGGAAGCCTCTCGTAGCAAAGAAATGAGCCATAGCGAAAGCGAACCAATGTTGGAAGCCTCGTAACAGAAATAAGTGGTATTAGCCAGTCTCTCTGATAAGATGAAGCTTGGAATCGACAAGGTAGAAATGAACAAATGCACTTGTCGGAATACTCGGGGTAAAGTTGGATAGCGCGTTTCGAAGGAAACACCAGGAACCTGGGAGATCCTTATTTGTGCTTAAATGCAACAAGTGTAGAGAACGAATAATTTACATTTGGCGAATAAGGAAGTCGGAAGAACTCAAAGTAGCGAAGAACTGGGGTAATGCCCAGGGAGCGAAGGGGTTCTTATAGAGAATGCTTAGAAATTAAAGGAGTAAGCCCGCTTGATGGAAACATTCACTACGGAAATAGATAAGAACCCATTGAATCATGATGGATTATCGGAAAAACTAACTCAATTAAAATCCAAGCTCTACCAAAAAGCGAAAGCAATGAGGTACAGTCTCTTAAAAGAGCCGAATGCGGGAAATCTGCACGTTCGGTTCGTTGAGGGGGATGGAAGTCTAACAGACTTCCATCTCTACTCTACTCCTCAGTCCTCTGCTAGCTCGCCCAGGGTTTTGCCTTTTCCAGTTGTGAGGCGAGTCGGATCAGGATATCCTCCCGACCTCGAGCTCCTGTAAACATCATTCCGATCGGCAAGCCGAATCTTGTGCGAGACAAGGGAACGGACATCGAGGGCTGGCCCGTTAAATTTGCGAGCTGAGTAAACGGAGTGCGGGATAGATTTTTTTCCAAAAGTTGATCGACCATGCCCGTAGCCAATAGAAGTTTTCCTAAGCCGGCTCGGCCTATGATTTGCATCGCAATCTCTTCGTAGAACTTCGGAGCTAATTCCCCGATCTTGGCGGGTGGTTCCGCGGTTGCGGGAGTAAGATAAACGTCATACTCTCGATGGAACTCCTCGGTTCGAAAGGCCGCCTGATCCCAATAGCGGATTGCCGAGACGAATTCTCCGGCTCCAACCGAACGACCCAATAAACCCAGGATCCATGTCGTAGATTCTACATCGCCCATCCTGGCTTTTCTTCCGAGCACAGTTTCTAATTTTTGAATTTCTGCGGCCACTTCTCCGAAATACATCATGATGTAGGCTTTCGCCAGTTTTTTTCCGTCGATCTTCGGGGTTGCCTCTTCCACTTTATGACCTAAGGATTTCAATAACTTGGCCGTTTCTAAAACCGCTTCCGAATGATCGGCATTGACTCCGGTGCCGATCGGAGATTGAAATGAATAAGCGATTCGTAATTTTCCGGGAGCTTTCCTGGTCTCGGAGAGAAAGGTTGCTTTAGGTTTTTCTAAATTAAAAGCTTCCGCTTGAGTGATTCCGCAAACTAAATCCAAAATTGCCGCGCTATCCCGTACGGATTTTGTCAGCACATGATCGGCAGAGGCACCCTGCCAAACTCTTCCTAACGGATAGACCGGTACTCGTCCTCTACTCGGTTTTAATCCGAATAATCCGCAATAAGCCGCCGGAATTCGAATCGAACCTCCGCCATCCGAAGCTGTGGCGACGGAAACCATTCCGGAGGCGACGGCTGCGGCCGATCCTCCGCTAGATCCGCCAGGGGTGCGTTCGAGGTCCCAGGGGTTTCGGGTCGGACCGTGAAGTTTCGGTTCGGTAATTCCCATCAAAGCGAATTCCGGAACATTCGTAGTGCCCATGAATATGAATCCGGCCTTTCTAAATCTCGAAACGAATTCCGTGTCCGATTCTGCGATGTATTTACGATACGCTTTGGAGCCGGAGGTGATTCTTTCTCCTTTCACTTCATGTATGATATCCTTCAGCAATATGGGAACCCCGAAAAAAGGTCCCTTGGGGCTTTTGCCGGAAGCGGCGAGGCTTCTTGCTTGTTCGATCGTTTGTTGTACGACTGCGTTTAATTTAGGATTCAGAGTCTCGATTTTCTTAGCCGAAAATTCCACTAATTCTTTCGGGTGGGCTTTTTTTCGACGGATCAGCTCGGAAAGCCCCAATGCATCGTACGCTTCGAAATCCTGCGCCTCTTTCGCCATAATATCCGTCCTATTCATTCTCCGATCATTTCCGAACCCGGTCTAATAATTAGGGGAACGAAATCGCTCGCGATTCTCTCTAAAGAAAAGGAACGCCGGAAGAATCGAGATGGGTCAAGGCAATTCTCGGAGAGTGAGGAATTTTCATTTTCCGAATAGGCAGCCTCTTCAAAATGGGCGCTAGGCACCAACGGGAACTCGAAGAATATGATTCTAACTCTAAAAAGGCACCGGAAATATTCCATCCCGCTCGCGTTATTTCTTTCTTTCTCCGTATCCGCTGCACCGGAACAAGACCGGGACTTTCTTTCTTCGGTGAAGGAAGGTAATCTAAAGAAGGTGGAGGCTCTGCTTTCCCAAGGCGCAAGAATCGACGCAAAGGATGGGGAAGGTCGGACCTCCCTCATGCTCGCTCAGGGCGAAGATGTAGTCGAATTTCTGATCAAGAACGGAGCAAACGTAAACGCCCAAGATCAGGAGGGAAATTCGGTCCTATACTATCGATTTCTTCCTTTATTAAAAGTAAAGGTTCCGGATATGGACGATCTAGCCGAGGCTAAGCGTTTGATCGAGTCCGGAGCCCAGGTCGAATACATGGCCCGAAAAGGGGAGGATCAGCATCCGGTTTCTCTTCTGAATATGGCGATACGGAACAAGAACCTAACGCTGGTAAAATTTCTAGTAGAGAACGGAGCGAACCCGAATCATGATCCCGGTGGCGTAGAGGAATATCCTCTCTTTCTTGCGGTTGGCGGAGCTTCTTCTTCTCCGGATCTTGCGATCACCGAATACTTGTTGGCAAACGGAGCGAAACCCGTTTTTACGAGTCGACTAAAAGAGATGCAAACTCCCGAAGGGTCCAAACAAATCGGAGCTCGAAACGCCTTTCACTACGCAACGGAAACGCTCGGCACCGATCCGAAAATTTTCGATCTTCTCGCAAAAGCGGGCACGAACCTGAATCATCGGGATGCCCGGGGTAAAACTCCTTTGCTAGAGGCAATTTCCCGAAAGAATGTCGGCGCGGCGGAGAAGCTCATAGCTTTAGGCGCAGACATCACTCTTTCGGATATCGAAGGCAAAACTGCATTCGACTTGGCAAAAGAGGTACAACTGGAATCAGTTGCACGTCTTATTGGCGAAAAACTTTCGCCTAAAACTCCTTAGTCGCACTTTTTAAATTTTTTTCGTATGATAACTGTATACTAAGCGTATTCTAAAGATATTTCCGGCAAAAAATCCTCCTTTTTTTTATTTCCCCAATAAGGCTTGTAAGCATCTTCGAATCCGAATTCGTCGTATTAACGCTAAATAGGCGGGCGGCTCGCTAAGCTAAATGTTTATTCAGTCATCTGGCAATACTTCGAAACATAGATTGATTACTTCCTCCAAGGCTTTAGGTCAATTTTTTACACCTCCTCCTTTGGCGAGAATAATGGTCGAATGGACTTCAGGCGCAAAATCGAAGTTCGAAGTTAATTCTCCGTTTCGAGTCTTGGATCCAGCAGCGGGCAAAGGAATTTTTTTTTCCATGACCGATTGTTCCCTTCCGACCGAATTCCACGGTTGGGAGATCGATCCGATTCTCTATCGAGAATGTCAGCAAGTTCTTGACAAAAGTGGAGCGCAAGGCGGCTCAAAGTTTTTCACTTTAGGGGACTTCTTAACCGCGAAAGTGGATTTTCTTTACGATGCCATTCTGTGTAATCCGCCTTACAAGCGACTGAATCATTCGAAACTCGGAAACGATCTGCTCAAGACATTCAAAGATCAGGTAGGCGTTTCGATTCCGGGTACTGCAAACTTATACGTTTTTTTTCTTTTAAGAATTCTTTCCTTATTGAAGGAAGGTGGAAGAGCGGCGGTGCTCCTTCCTTACGAATTCTTAAACGCGGGATATGGAATCCCCGTTAAGCGGGCGCTTCTCGAATCGGATTCTCTTAGAAGAATTCTTTTCTTGGATTCATCCTGGTCTTTGTTTTCGGGAGCCGTAACTTCCTCCTGTATACTGTTTTTGGAAAAATTAAAACCGGAATCATCCGGATTTTTATGGTCGCGCGTTCCTTCGTCGACGCTTAATGGCGAAGGAACATCCATCGAAAGTTTGGAATGGCGAGAGGTAGTATTAAATGCCGGAGACAAATGGACTCGATTACTACGGGAAAATAAGGATATTATTTATAAAATAAAAAGTGATGCGAAAATATCGTCTAACAATAATTATGTGAGTATGGCGAAGAGTTACCAACTTGATAAGGTTTCGATTCTTGAGTTCGGAAAATTTCGCAGGGGAATCGCCACAGGAGATAACGGATTTTTTCTACTTTCCGAAAAAGAAGTTTTGAATTTACAGATACCTCCCGAATTTCTTCGCTCTTCCATTCCAAAAGCCCAATATGCACTTTCTCCTTTTTTTACCGGCGACGACTGGAATGTGCTTCGATCGGGCGGAGCTAAGGTCTGGCTTTTAGACGCTAAGGAAGTTCGAAGTATAGACAATCATAAGGGAATTAAGAAATATCTGGAGGAGGGAATTAAGCGAGGCGTTCCGAATCGTTTTCTCCCTTCCCGAAGAAGACCCTGGCATTCGCAAGAAAGCAGGGAACCTTCCAGGATCTTGGCGACTTCCTTTCATCGGGAGGATATTCGATTCGTCTTGAATTCGAGTCCTGCGGTCAATCTTACCTGTTTTCACGGCTTTACCGCAAAGCCCGGATACCAGGAGTATGAGGATCTTTTGTTCGCGTATTTAATCACACCCCACGCCCATAAAGAATTGGAATCCAGAACCAGGGAATACGCTCAAGGATTGAGAAAAGTGGAACCGGGCGATCTGAATTCTTTAATCGTGCCTGATTTCCGAAAGTTGCATGAAATCGAAAAAGAAAAAATCGGCTCTCTTCTGTCCAAATATAGGGAACTACTTTATCCGTGGACTCCGGGTAGGCGCAGAAAGCCGGAGCAAATAGTCGGAAAGAATCCGGCCGAAAGGCAATTGCTCGTTTCCATCCAGGAATTTTTCTATTTATAACGAAAATCGAAATTCTAAACGGGAATTACGGCTTTCGGGAGTTATTTTAAATTTTTATAAAGTTTGTCCAGCAGCCGGACTAATTCCTTTTTTTCGGGCTCCGAAAATCCCTTGTACAATCCGGAAAGAAGGGATCTTGAAATACCGAGCATAATGGGTCGTATGGAATAGGCTTTTTTCGTCAGCTGGAGATTTACGACTCTCTGATCCTGGTTATCCCGGGCCCGCTCCACATATCCTAGGTCTTCCAACTTGTCCACCAGCGCCGTTAAAGTCGATTTGTCTCTATCGATCATTTTGGCGATTTCCTGCATCGGAACTTTCTTGGACATGGCTAGCGCAAAAAGTATATCGGCGTGAGTGGTGGACAATTGTCCGAGGCCTTTTTCCTTGAGTTCCCAATTTAAGTGTCGATGAAATTCGTCTCGTATACGCGATATTAAGTAAATTATTGTTCGGGGATTCATTTATATCTTTCTATCTTCGAAGTTGCGGGAAGGTAAGGATGCTTTCGCTTAAGCGAATTGGTAGAGATAGATGACCTCTCCGATCGCGGCGGGCTTAGGCGCACCTTCCACTTCGAAGCTGAGTTTCAGAGTCATTCTTGCGGTTCCCCGGAGATCCTTTAATTCGATCAGTTCCGCACGGAGCTTGAGCTTAGAGCCGACTTTTACCGGATCCAGGAACCGTAGTTTTTCCATCCCGTAATTGATTCCCATTTTGATATTTTTCAGTTCTAAAATCTGAGAGAGTAAGTAGGGGGCCATGGAAAGAGTCAGATATCCGTGGGCGATGGTCGTCCCAAAGGGAGATTCTTTGGCAGCGCGAGCCGGGTCCGTGTGGATCCACTGATGGTCCAGGGTCGCTTCGGCAAACTTATTAATCTGCTCCTGCGTAATTTCATGAGGAGCGGAAACTCCGAGTTCCTTTCCTACATATGCTTCGAGTTCCGCAAAACTAGATAAAACGAGTTTGGCCATCGCGACTTCCTCCATCCGCTCTCGCGGGATTTTATTGAAACTGGAGGAAGAGATGGTTTTGTCACCAACTTTTTAGATCAAAAACAGAACGATCGTTACGTCGGTTATACTTTGTTTGCGGGGCTATCTCCGAATTTTCGATGTACTTGGTACATAAGGTAGAGGCAGAGACAGATCAGCCCTTCCATCATCATAATATCCGGACGAAAAATATATTCCATTTTACTAACCTTCTATCGGGCAGAATCGGCCTCTTTCATCTCGCGGATGTGAAGAAGGGAATACAAATCCGTAAAAAAATTATCCCCAGACCGTCGCTTATCGTCTTGGATAGAGAGTGCTTTTTCGGTCCCTCCGGACGGAAGCCGGAGAATAAATCTCATTTGCGTTCTTTTCGCTATTTATGTTTCAAAAGGATTGACAGTTGCCCCCGCGCAGGTTCCGATAGAAGTAGGATAGATATGGGAAGCTCGCCCGAACATTTAGGCCCCCTCCTGATACAATTCCTTCTCGGAGTAGGATTCTCCGCCCTTATCCTCGGCCTCGCGTTTCTCTTAAATCCTAAGAAAAAATCCAAACCTCACGATACCTTCGAATGCGGGGTCCCGTATTACGGTGATGCCAAAGGTTTGTTTAATATTAAGTTTTATTTGGTAGCGGTGCTGTTTATACTCTTCGATATCGAAGCAGTATTTCTTTTTCCGTACGCGGTAAATTTAAAAGCGTTTAAGGAAGCCGGTCTCGGTCCGTTTCTATTGGCGGAGATGTTCGTCTTTATTCTTATTTTAGTCGTCGGTTTATATTATATACGTAGAAAGGGGGCGTTAGAATGGGATTGAACGATCAACTCAATCAGCCCGGTCAGATGTACGGCGATATGATTCAGGTTGCCAGTGCGGATACGATCATTAATTGGGGGAGAAGTTACTCTCTTTGGCCCTATCCGTTTGCGACGGCCTGCTGCGGAATCGAGTATATGAGCACTTCCTGCTCCGACTATGACATCGCTAGATTCGGTGCAGAGCGTCCCTCGTTTTCGCCAAGACAGGCGGATATGATTCTTGTCTTGGGAACGATTACGTATAAAATGGCGCCTGTTCTTCGCGAGATTTACGATCAACTTTCGGAGCCGAAGTTCGTGATCAGTTACGGTGCCTGCGCTTCTTCCGGCGGAATGTTCCACGCGTATTCCGTTTTACAGGGGATCGATAGGATTCTTCCCGTTGATCTGTATGTCCCGGGATGTCCTCCTCGACCGGAAGCGCTTCTGGATGCGGTGGTAAAGCTTCAAGAGAAAGTTAAAACCCAAGGCTTGGAAGCGAGACGTCAGGAAGTGATGAGTAAAATTCGGGAGATCAATGAAAGAAACAAACCTTTGGTTGTCCGATGAAAGAAACGATAGATCGCTTCCTCAGAGACAAGTTTCCGCAATACGTCTATAAGGAGGAAGAGGTTATCTCCAACCTCCCCGTATTCTTCCTGAAAGCCGAAGGAATTGTTCCCGTCTTCACCGCACTTAAAACGGCGCCGGGAATAGAACTGAATTATCTCAACGACCTGACCGCAATCGATTGGCTGGGAAAGAAAGAGCCGAGGTTCGAAGTCTGCTATCTTTTGCGGTCCGGAAGTAAGTCCTCCACTCGAGTCCAGTTCAAGGTTCCTCTTTCGGAAGGAGAGGGAGTTCCTAGTATTGTAACTATTTTTAAGGGCGCGAACTGGCCGGAGCGGGAAGTGTACGATCTTTTCGGTATTCCGTTCCTTAATCATCCTCAGTTGGAACGACTGATCATGCCCGACAATTTCCAAGGACATCCTTTGCGAAAAGATTTTCCGTTGGAGGGATTCGGCCAAGATTATTTGATCGAAGACCTCCTGACGATTCACATCCAGGATGATATGGAGGCAGGATGACGATCATGTATGAAAAGACGGCCGAGCATTTCGGCTCCAAATTCAAGCATCTGCCGGAGGGTCATTTGCTAGTGAACCTCGGGCCCTCGCATCCGGCGACCCATGGGATCCTCCAGAATGTCATTCAACTAGACGGAGAAAGGGTCGTAGACGTGGAATCCGTCATCGGATACGTGCATCGCAGTTTTGAAAAGTTGGGCGAGAAATACACGTATAACCAGTTTCTAGTCTGCACGGATAGGATGAACTACGTCTCCACTCCGTTGAACAATATCGGTTGGATTCTCACCGTAGAAAAGATGATGGGTATTCAAGTTCCGGATAAGGTGGTGTATGTTCGGATGATCGTATCCGAATTGTCCAGGATCATGGATCATATCATCTGCAACGGGATACTGGGCGTGGACTTAGGCGCCTTTTCCGGGATGCTGCATTTGTTTCACCATCGTGAAAATATCTATCAGGTTTTGGAAAAGTTGACCGGAGCCAGGTTGACCACTACCTTCTGTCGAGTCGGAGGACTGGAAAAGGATATTTATCCGGAATTCGCCGACGAAGTTCGAACCATCTGCAAGGGGCTCAAACCGGCAATAGAAGAGTTCCAGAGTTTATTAGTAAATAATAGAATCTTTATGGATCGTACTGCGGGAATCGGAGGCATTTCCTCCGAAGACGCGATTGCGTACGGATATTCGGGTCCGAATTTGAGGGCGGCGGGAGTTCCTTGGGATATTCGTAAAGATGATCCCTATATGTTTTACGATAAGGTCGACTTCGACGTTCCGATCGGAGAGGATGGTTCCGTTTTTCATCGTACTTTGGTTCGAATGGAAGAAATGCGACAATCCATCCGAATCATAGAACAATTGGTGGAAGGAATTCCTGCAGGACCTCATCACGCCGATCTTCCTCATATCTATTTGCCCGAGAAAGATAAAGTATATCATAATATGGAAGAGTTGATCTACCATTTCAAACTCATTATGCACGGTATTAAGGTTCCTCCGGGAGAATATTACCAAGCTACGGAAGCGGCCAACGGAGAATTGGGTTTTTATATCGTCTCGGAAGGGGAAAAATCTCCTTGGCGGGTTCATGTTCGTAGACCTTGCTTTTGGTTTTATCAATCCTTTCCGGAATTGGTGAAGGGAGGTCTACTCGCGGACACCATCGCCACTATGAGTTCGCTTAACGTTATTGCAGGGGAGCTAGATTGTTGATGTCTTACCGGTTTTCCCAGGAATCCGAAAAAAGATTCGGTAAGTTGTCGGAGATGTTTCCGGATAAGCGGAGTTTGATTCTTCCGGGATTGTACCTTCTTCAAAAGGAAAAAGGATATGTGGATCGGGAAGGGATGGAATATCTTGCGGAAAAAATCGGCGCGCCGATCTCTTTAGCTCAAGTGTACGGAGTGGCGACCTTTTATACTCTTTATAATAAAAAACCCGTCGGAAAGTTTCATATTCAAATATGCGGCACGTCCAGCTGCTATATTCGCGGGAATGGCGCGATAGAAAAACATATCTGTTCCAAACTGGGAATCGAATCGGGTCAGACCACTCCGGATAAAAAATTTACGGTGGAAGAGGTGGAATGCCTCGGGGCTTGCGGTTATGCTCCGATGGTGCAGATCAACGAAGCATATTATGAAAATTTAACTCTCGAAAAAGTGGACGAACTTCTTCGGAGTCTCGGGTAAGGGGGATCGATATGGCCGAAATGAGAATTCTCACCAAATACATAGACGATCCTCGGTCCAACGAACTTGAATTTTACGAGTCGGTCCACGGATACGACGGAATGAAGAAGGCCCTGCAACTAAAACCGGAAGAGATCGTGGATATCGTCAAGAAATCCGGTCTTCGCGGAAGAGGTGGAGCAGGCTTCCCCACCGGGATGAAATGGTCGTTTATCCCGAAGGATATTCCGAAACCGAAATATATTATCTGCAATGCCGACGAAGGAGAGCCCGGCACCTTTAAGGACCGGAAGCTGATCGAAAAGCTTCCGCATCAGATCATAGAAGGAATGGTCATAGGCGCGAAAGCCATTAGCGCTAATAAAGGATTCTTTTATATTCGCGGAGAGTTTAATAAAGGCATCGACTCCATGCAGAAGGCCATAGACGAGGCCTATGCGAAGGGCTATCTGGGAAAAAATATTTTAGGTAGCGGATTCGATTTCGATTTGGTTTTGTACGCCGGGGCCGGGGCCTATATTTGCGGAGAGGAAACCGCCCTAATCAATTCGCTCGAAGGTCGTAGGGGACATCCGCGACTGAAGCCTCCTTTTCCCGCCGTTTCGGGATTGTATCGATGCCCGACGGTCGTGAATAACGTGGAAACGTTTTCTACAGTTCCTCATATCATCGATAAGGGTGCCGATTGGTATTCCAAAATCGGAACGGAAAAATCTCCGGGGACCCGACTCTTTTCCGTTTCCGGACATGTCAAGAAACCCGGCGTTTACGAAATCGTATTAGGAACTCCTTTAATGGAATTAATCAACGACCTTTGCGGCGGGATGTTGGATGACAAACCGCTAAAGGCCGTGATTCCGGGCGGTTCATCCGTACCGATCCTGACTGCGGAAGAATGCAAGACTGCGAATATGGATTTTGAATCCATGGCGGCCCATAAAACCATGCTAGGTTCGGGTGCAGTCATCGTAATCGGAGAAGGAACGGATCTCGTCGAAACCACTTATCGATTTGCAAGATTTTACGCGCATGAATCCTGCGGGCAATGTACTCCCTGTCGCGAGGGAACTCATTGGGTTCGGGATCTCTTGGATAAAATTCGAAAAGGAGACGGAACGAGCGAGGACTTGGAATTGATTCTTTCCCTTTCTAAAAACATGGAAGGAGGAACTACTATTTGTCCTCTTTCCGACGCTTGCGTGGGAGCGGTCAGACCCACGATTCAGAAATTCCGTCACGAGTTCGAGGCAAGACTGAAGGAAAAGATTCTTGCTCCTTCTTCCACCGCATCAGGAGTATAAATTAGAATGGATTGGAACCAGATTCTTTTTTGGTTACTGAAAAGTGCGCTCTTTTTCGGAGTCTTTATCACCGCCTGCGCTTACTATACTCTTGCCGAACGGAAAGTCGCCGGGTATATCCAGGATCGAAAAGGCCCGAATCGTGCCGGGCCGTTCGGACTCCTACAACCTCTCGCCGACGGGATTAAATTCCTTACAAAGGAAGAAATTTTTCCGAAGAATGTAAATAAGGTAATGTACCTGATCGCCCCGGCAATCTCGATGACCTGCGCGATAATGGCCTGGGCGGTGATTCCGTTAGGCGGGGTTTTGCCGTTGCCGGGTTGGGTGACGGAAAAGACAGGTTTAAGCGTTTTGGATTTACAAATCGCCAATCCGGATACCGGGATTCTTTTTTTGTTTGCGGTTTCAAGCCTTTCGGTCTACGGGATTATTCTCGCCGGCTGGTCCAGTAATAATAAGTATTCTTTAATCGGCGGGATTCGTTCGACCGCCCAAATGATCAGTTACGAACTTCCGTTAGGCATGTCCGTGGCGGCAATCGTTATTCTGACAGGTTCATTACGATTAACTGATATAAACGACGCACAGATCGGGCAATGGAATATCTTCAAACTGCCCGGTTTCATCGCGTTTTCCATCTTTGTGGTGGCGATGTTCGCCGAAACGAATCGACTCCCTTTCGATTTGGCCGAAGCCGAGTCGGAGTTGGTCGTGGGATTCCATACCGAATACGGGGCTTTTAAGTTCGCGCTCTTCTTTATTGCGGAATATATGAATATGATCACGATGAGTTGCGTAGTGACCCTTCTATTTTTCGGAGGGTATAACGTTCCGTTCGGCATTCTGGAAGGTTCCTCATTTCATGCGTTGTTCGGGCTTGCACTCTTTGCGATAAAGGTACTTTTTTTCGCCTTCCTTTTCATGTGGGTCCGTTGGACTTTGCCCCGGTTCAGATACGATCAACTCATGACGATCGGTTGGAAGACGATGATTCCTTGGGCCGTAGCCAATATCGTAGTCGCCAGCGCTTATATAGGTATGGATGGATTTTGGAAATGGTAGGGCTCTTCGATAATCCTCAATTGCTACTGTTTTTTATTTTCTCCGGAATCATCGTTGCGGGAGCGTTAGGCGTCGTATTTCATCCGAATCCGATCACGTCGGCGATTCTGTTAGTTCTCGCTTTTTTTGCGTTAAGCGGAATTTATGCGGTCCTGGGTTCGGTCTTCGTGGCGACGATGCAGGTGTTTGTCTACGCCGGCGCGATTATGGTATTGGTCGTCTTCGTCCTGATGCTTCTGTCTTTGCACGACGAAAGCGTCTCTAAACTTTGGACTCATCCCTTAAAGAAAGGCGTTCTTTTATTTTTTGTAGCCCTGTTAGGGGTCGTTTTAATCAATTCGGTACGGGAAGGAATTCCGAATACTCAATCTTCCTCCCATGGATATTCTAAAACAGGAAATTATGAATACGATATAACGCAGAATGGAGTCGCAAAAAGCACGAAAGTGGAGGGGAATACCGCAGTGGTCGGAACTTCCATGTTCTTGGACTATCTTCTTCCTTTCGAAGCTCTGTCCATTTTGCTTCTGGCAGCGGTATTGGGTGCCGTTATATTAGGAAAGAAGAATTTAGGGAAAAAACCCGAGGAAGGCGAAAGATGAATCCGGCCGCTCTCAATCCGACAATCTCGGGAATACCCGTGGAATATATCTTAATTTTGGCCTGCATCGTTTTTACGATCGGAGTCGCCGGGGTCCTTTTTAGAAGGAGCGCCGTAGTGATTTTCATGTCCATCGAACTCATTTTAAATTCGGTGAATTTAGTATTCGTAACTTTCTCCAAGTCCTTATATCAGGTTCAAGGAGAAGTGGTCGTATTTTTCGTGATGGCCATCGCGGCTGCCGAGGCCGCGATCGGTTTGGCTCTCGTTGTCGCGATTCAGCGCAAGAAAAAGACCAGCTTTGTCGATGAAATGAACTTAATGAAATGGTGATTAATATGGCCTGGGATATTTGGATACCGGTCCTTGTAATTTTACCGTTAGTCGGGTCCGTAATAAACGCTCTTTTCGGTAGAATGCTGAAAGGAAATTGGCCCGGCATACTAGGAACTATTTTTTCTTTCGCCTCTTTTGGCGTCGGACTTTATGCGTTTCTCGCATTTAAACCCCTGGAACGTCAGGTTCCCGAGATCGTTTCTTTTTTTCATTGGTTGGACGTAGGCGGGTTTAATGTCGAGGTCGCTTATCAAATCGATCAACTTTCTCTGTTTATGGTTTTGATCATAACCGGTATCGGAAGTCTGATTCATCTTTACTCGATCGGTTATATGAAAGGTAATCCGAGTAACGGCCGCTTTTTTTCCTATCTGAACCTATTCGTTTTTTCCATGTTGCATTTGGTCTTGGCCGAAAACCTCGTTGTTTTATTCTTCGGTTGGGAAGGAGTCGGGCTTTGTTCCTACCTTTTGATAGGTTTCGATACGCATAAAGAAACGGCGGCGAATGCAGGGATTAAGGCCTTTATTACGAACCGAATTGCGGATCTTGCGATGGTCGGCGGGATTGCGTTGACGTATTGGTATACGGGAACTCTTTCCTTTACTCAAATCGCATCCGTACTTCCGGAACTTCGCGGCTTCCAATACGTTCTGCCTATCGTAACGACTTGCTATTTCATAGGGGCTATGGGTAAGTCCGCGCAATTTCCGTTTCATGTTTGGTTACCCGATGCGATGGCAGGACCGACTCCCGTATCGGCATTGATACACGCGGCGACAATGGTAACTGCGGGAATCTTTCTGATCGCCAGATTGAATTTTCTCTTCATTCTAACGCCGCAAGTCGGACTTTGGATTACCGTTATCGGCACCTTTACGGCTTTTTTTGCGGCGACGATCGGAATTTTTCAAAACGATATTAAGAAAGTTTTGGCCTATTCTACGGTGTCTCAGCTCGGATATATGTTCGTCGCGATGGGCGTGGGTGCCTACGTTGCCGGGCTGTTTCATTTATTAACCCACGCATTCTTTAAAGCATTATTGTTTCTAGGTTCCGGATCGGTTATCCATTCTTTACACGACGAACAGGATCTTCGAAGAATGGGCGGATTGAAAACCCAGATGAAAGTGACTTGGTTCACTTTTTTAACGGGAACGCTGGCGATTTCCGGGATTCCTCCGTTTAGCGGATTCTTTTCCAAAGATCTGATATTAGAAAAAGCGTATTTTTACCATCCTCTGTTTTTCGGATTGGGCGTCGTAACCGCCTTATTAACGACGTTCTATATGTTTCGCTTAACATTTCTTACGTTTACGGGCTCTTCCAGAATCTCGCCGAGCGTCCATCCTCATGAATCTCCTTGGACGATTACGCTCCCTCTAATCTTATTGGCTTTTGGAGCGGCTTTCAGCGGATTTCTTTTTGTTCCGGAATCGTTAGGCGGTGTCGATCTTTTAGAACGTTATTTCCAGCCGATTTTCGCTTTAGGAAAAGAATATTCTCAATCCGCGATTCGTCATTCGGTAAACGTTCATCATTTAAGTCCCAGTGCCGAATTGACCTTGGCCTTATTGTCTTTAGGAGCCGTCGGGATCGGTTTTGGCCTGGCCTGGTATTTCTATTCTCGTACGGGCCAGATCCCATCATCAGAAGAGGAATACTCCAGTTGGCGGGAATGGATCGCCAAGAAATACTATGTAGACGAGTTCTTTTCGAACGTGGTTGTCGGACCTGTTTTATTTTTTTCGGAATTCTTTTCTTCGATTGTCGAAAAGCGCTTCATAGATAAGATACTAGTCAATACCGGTCGACTCTCTTCGGGTATTTCCCTGGTGCTTAGGCGTTTGCAAACCGGAACCGTCGTTGATTATGCTTTTATGATCATCCTTGGTACTATTCTGATTCTATCTTTGTTCCTTTGGAGGGGATTGTAAGTGCCTCAGTATTATCTCACGATTCTTCTCTTTTTACCCGTATTAGGAATTCCGGTCTTATTTTTTTCCAATCGCGAAGGTTGGATTCGTTCGGTCGCGTCGATCATTACGTTTTCCGTTTTTGGAATGACCGTCCCTCTGTTTTTCGAATTCGTCCAAGGAGATAGCGGGCCGCAATTCGTGCATCGAATTCCTAATTTCCTGGATTTAAGCCCGGGCGGACTCGATTACTATGTCGCGATCGACGGCTTTTCCTTGCTTCTAATCGGGATGTCGACCATCCTATTTTTCTTATCTTCGTTATCGGCAGTTTCCAACGTAAAACACCGAGTCAGGGAATTCTTTATTCTTCTTTTACTCGTCGAGACGGGCGTGCTCGGAGTATTTCTTTCGTTCAATCTGGTTCAATTCTACGTATTCTGGGAATGGATGGTACTGCCGTTTGCATTGATGGTAGGGATTTGGGGGGAATCGGGCAGGATCCGCGCTTCTATGAAATATCTGGTATTTTCATTTACCGGATCGGTGTTTATGTTGGCGAGTATTCTCGTGCTCTACCATTATTCCTCCACGTTCGATCTGGAGGAATTAGCGGTATTACCTTTATCTAATATTCCTTCCGACCTTCGCTTTTGGCTTTTTATCGGATTTAGTTTTGCGTTTGCGATTAAGGTTCCGTTGTTTCCTTTTCACACTTGGATGCCGGACGTGCATGAGGAAGCTCCGACGGTGGGTTCCGTGGATTTGGCCGGAATTTTACTTAAGATAGGGCTGTTCGCGTACATTCGCGTCGTTATTCCGATTTTCCCTCAGGTATTTTTGGAATACAGGGATTTCTTCGCAGGCTTGGCGGTTGCAGGTATCGTTTACGGGGCTGTCGTCGCTTTGACGCAGGCGAATAGTAAGAGACTCGTGGCTTTTTCCTCTCTTTCGCATATGGGATTTTGTATCTTGGGAATTCTGACCTTAACCGAAGAAGGGGTATCGGGCGGAATGTTACAAATGGTGAATCACGGCTTCACTTCGGGGCTTCTGTTCTTTTTATTAGGAATGTTGCATGAACGAACCGGTACGAATCGCTTAACGGACTATTCCGGAATCGCAAAGGTGGCGCCGTTCTTAGCGGCTTTTATAGGATTGGCCGCGTTTGCAAGCGCCGGTCTACCCGGAACGAACGGATTCGTGGGCGAGTTTTTGATCCTTATCGGAACATTCAAATATCATATTCTTTACGGAGTTTTAGCGGGTACGGCCATCATATTCGCGGCGGGATATATGCTGATATTCGCAAAATCGTTGTTATTCGGAGAACCGAATCATATTACGGCGAACCTCGTTGCTCTGAATCTTAGGGAAAAATTTATCCTGACGGTTACCGCGGGATTTATTTTGGTGATGGGTGTTTTCCCGAATCCATTTTTAAAATTCATAACGCCGAGCGCCCGGGTTGTGCTGAATAGCGCAGGCGAAGAAGCGCTAAAAGAGAGGGCTTTTTCGGAAAAAGAAGGATCTTTACGACAAGTGGAACGCAAATATAAGGATTATCGATCGCTCGGCACCGCGGTTTCGAGTTATGAGGAAAGAATCCCCGTTTTAAAAGGGATGGGAATACCGGGATTTCGCCGTTCCGCAAAGGAGAAAGAAGAATGAGTCCGATTCCAGGTGTGAACGACTTACTTTCCATTCTCCCGATATTGATTCTTTCGGGAGGCGGAGTTTTATTATTAATTCTTCAATTTGCATTTCAAGGAGCCGAGTTTAGGGTCGTTCGATTTGCCAGCGGGTTGGTGTTGGTAGGAGCGTTCATCGCCTTGCTCCACACTCAATTCGAATACCCCGGTCCCGGAAAGTATTTCGGAGACCATTACGAAGTGAGCTCTTTGGGTTTCTGGTTCGGCGCGCTTTATTTAGTTATGGCGTTCGGAACGATTTTGGCCTCTCCGAGATCATTACAGCAACATAATATGCAATTTCCGGAATTCTATCCGTTGCTTTTATTTTCGACTGCGGGTATGTTCTTAATGACGGACGGCAGGGACACCGTCACGATCTTTACAGGATTGGAATTGATGAGTCTTGCTCTATACGTTTTGGTAGGCATGGCAAGAAGCGACGAGTATTCGTTGGAGGCGAGCCTAAAGTATTTCCTACTCGGAAGTTTTTCTTCCGGATTCTTCTTAATGGGAATGGCTTTTTTATTCGGCGGTTCCGGAAGCACGAGCCTATCCGAGAGTTTAAAACCTTTGGCAATCAGCGGTTTCGACGCGAATTTCACGAAGATAGGATTGCTTCTCTTATTAACGGGCATTGCATTTAAGATCGCACTTTTTCCGTACCATTCCTGGACTCCTGACGCATACGAAGGCGCGTTGACTCCGGTAACCGGATTTATGGCTACGGCTTCGAAAACCGCGTCGATGGGACTCTTGGTGATCGTTTTTGCGCATATGCCCATACCGGTTTTTTCCAGCGAATGGGCCTGGGTCACCGGAATATTGGCACTTCTTTCCATGACTTACGGAAATTTTCTGGCTCTAAAACAGGAAAACTTAAAACGATTGCTCGCGTATTCCTCCATAGCGCACGCAGGTTATGTCGTCGCCGGAATTAGCCTCGGAGTCCGGGAAGAGGCCATTTTCTATTTAATGGTTTATTCATTCATGAGTTTGGGGGCGTTCGCGATCATTGCGTACTTGGAGCAGGGTCGTCGGCAGGTAACGTTCGCCTCCATCCAATCCCTATCGATTACCCATCCTTGGTCCGCCTTGGTCTTGTTTTTATTTTTTCTTTCTTTAGCGGGAATTCCGCCCTTAGGAGGATTCTGGGCCAAGTTATTCTTGTTCCAAAAAATTGCGGAACAAGGGAATGATCTGGCGAGGCTCTTACTGATCGGAGGGATCGCAAATTCGGCCTTGGCTCTTTATTATTATGCGAAGGTCGGAATTTCCGCGTACATGAGTTCCGAAACGGGAGAGATTTCCAAGGATGAAAAAGTAAGGCCGAGCTACGGAGTCGTCGTCGTTTCGGGTTTGAGTCTCGTCTTTATTCTTGTCGGATGGTATTTTTTACAACCCAAGGACCTGACTAATATAACCCTCGAACACCGATCGGAGTCTATTCAAAAATAAGAATGTCCTTTTTTAGAAAATTTCTCTCGTTATTAAACCGCGAGATACGTAATGCTTCCGACGCCGAGGCTGATGATTCCGCATTCCGCCGTGCGATGATCCAGTACGGGAAAAAGAAGAATCCGAAAAATTTAGCGAAGCTATCCGAAGAACTGACCAGATCCTCTTTTCTCGTCCCGCGCTTAGAAGCGGGAAAACTTCCTCCAGGAAAAAAGACGAAACCTAAATCTAAAAAGAAAGCTCCTGCAAAGAAAAAGAAAAAGCTAGAGCAAGAGGATCAAATCGTTTTACTGTATGTGAGGGATGAGAATGGACGAATCTTCCTGCCGGCATTCTCGCATCCTGAAGAAGTGATTCGGTATTTCGGCAAGGAAACGACTACGATTCGACTTCCGGCTCCGGATCTTTGGCGGACAGGGCTTGGGAATAAGGAAGTCGCCGGGGTTGTGATCGATCCGGCAACGACTCTTTGGATTCTTTCCCGCGAACATTTGGAAGTTCTTCGGGAAGGATAGAAGTTCGGTTTTCCATTTTGCGCGACTCGGAACAAAACTCGGCCGTTTGAAATATTATTCGACTCGAGCATTCGAAATCGGAATTTATAAAGGAAGCGAGTTCCTCGATTCCGTCGATGAAACGTCGGGGTTTGCATTGAAATGATATTTTGAAAAATTAGAATAAACGAATGTTCCCGAATTTTACGTAAGTGACGGTTCTTAGAATCGTTTCCATTGGGCCGACGGAAAAAAAACGGGACCAGATCTTCGATACGAAGACGCAAACGAGCCAGATCGGAAATGCAAGTAACAGTAGTTGGAAGTTGCCTAATTTATCATAAAAACCTAATCCCCAACCGCAAAAGATCCACGAGCAAATGACGGACTGTCCTAGGTAATTCGATAAGGAGAATTTTCCGGCGGATTCGAACCATGATCGATCGGGCAGACTTGCACCGGAATGATAGTAAATGCCTAACCAATACACGTAACAAATCGTTAATGCAGGCGCGCTGAGGGTATCCAGTATAGAAAACCCTAATAGCCAGCTTAAAGAAAGGTCTTCGAAGAATAAATGCCTGGAATGGATCGAATAAATCAAATTACCCGACAGGCCTAACGTTAATAGCCAGGGGATCGATTTCTTTAAGCCGTTTTTGTTCTGCTCCCATCGTTCGAAGAAAGACGTCTTTCCTGCGATTATACCTAACGCAAACATCGAGAGAATGGAAGGCCATTGAAATAAAATCGTGAACGGATAGGAAATAAACGTATCCTTGGCACGTTGTTTTGCTCCCTCCCAGAAGCTTCCCAAATATGCCGATCGAGTTTCGAAAAGAATGCCGGATAAGCTCGAAGCCAATCTGCTTCGATATTCGTCCTGCCCGAATGCAAGAATCATTCTGCAAAGAATCGCGACGAGTAAAAATCCTAGGGAGAATCTAAGCAACCAGACGGTTTTTTTTTCCCGAATCAACCAAGCAGCGCATCCGAGGATCGCGTACGAAAGAAGAATGTCGCCTAAAAATAGAAAGATGCCGTGAAGTAATCCGATCAAAAATAGGCCGATCATTCTTCGAAGATATCGGTTGCGGGATTCGACTCCCTCCCAATCTTTTATTTGAACGGTGATACCGTAGCCGAATAGAAACGAGAATAGAATATAAAACTTAGATTCGAAAAAGAATGCAACGATCCAAGATGCAGCCGAATCGAACAAATTCGTATTTTCTCCGACGGATCCTACTAAATACATAGGTTTTGCAAAATAAGGTAGATTGACGATGAGGATCCCGTACAAGGCACAGCCTCGTAAAAAATCTAGGAAACCGATTCTATTTTTGGGCATACGATTTCTCCAAAGAGCCTTCTTTATTTACGTAAAATGTCTAAATCCAGTTTCGGTAGGAAGGAACAATCGGTCGTTTAACAAAAAGTCCACTCTCGGGACCTCGTTTTCTTTCGTAGATCGGACGGATCCGATGGGAGTGATATCGACGGATTCCCAGCGGGATGGAATCAAATCGGGCGAAAGGAATAATAATTCGAGCTCTTCTCCCGAACTAAGAATTCCATCCAATCCGATCGCGGTTTCGATCCCGTCCAAAACGGGAACTCTGTTTAGCTCGATCTCGATCACTAATTGCGATACTTTTGCCAATTTTCCCAGGTCTTGGATTAGTCCGTCCGTTAGATCCATTCCGGCATGAATCTTATGGGAGGAATATAAAGAACGGCTAATGGACAAACGTGAACGAGGTCGAAGATGCCGATCGATGGAAGTTTCGCGGAGGCTGGTCGGCAGAGAAGGCGTGAATCCGTCCAAAATTTTGTAACCGAGTAGGGATGCTCCGACATGCCCGGTAAGGTAAACCCGGTCACCGGCCCGTCCGCCTTTTCTGCTCACCGGAGATTCGGATTTTCCGAGTAGCGTTAACGTTAAATTCAATTCTTGGGAACGGTACGTATCGCCTCCGCAGAGTTCGATACCGTAATAATATAACGTTTCTTTAAATGTTTGAACGAACGGATTCAGAAATTCCTTTCGATTGCAGGAAGGGGATAGCCCGAAATTGAAGAAGGCTTTTTGAGGAACTCCGTTGGCTGCCGCAATATCGGATACGTTGACTTCGATTAATTTTCGAGCCAAATCGGCGGGACTAGTCCAGTCTAGTCGGAAATGGGTTCCTTCCACGATGGTGTCGGTGGTGATTAAGCAACCGTCGGTACCGAGATAACAATCGCTTTCCTGTTCTTTGCCTGCAGGATACAAGGATGAGATCAATTCTTCTTCGTTCAAATCGCTTTCCTGTTATTTTCGAAAAACCTTGACTTCGATTCTGTCCGGTATCATTATCAATATCATGAAACTCATGATCACGAAATCCGATTTGCTCGCCGGAGGACGTTTCGTTTTCTTCGGACTTATCTTAGCCTCGATCTACCTCGCAGGTTGGCAATCCAAAATGGACGCGGCTCCGAAAGCGGGGGTCTGTAAATATACTCTCGATCCCGAAAAGACAAGCTTAGAATGGAAAGCTTTTAAATTTACGGAAAAAACGGGTGTGGGTGGAAAATTCACTAAGGTAGGAATTACAGGTACCAAAACCGGAAAGTCTCCCGAAGCCGCTTTGAAGGGATTGAAATTTGCGCTGGAGCCGATCGATCTCGATAGCGGCAATCCGGAACGGGACGCAAAAATCAAAGGGGCGTTCTTCGGTGCTCTTAAGAACGGAGGCAAAATTTCGGGTCATTTCGTCTCGGCCAAGTTCGATTCGACGGGATCCGCCGGTACCGGAATTATCAAATTAACCTTAAACGGAATTACGAAAGACCTACCTTTGACCTTTACTTTGGAAAATGGGGAATTGCTCAAGGTAAAAGGAAGCATTCATTTGACGGAATGGAAAGCGGGCTCGGCAATCGCAGCTCTCAACGAAGTATGCAAGGATCTGCATACTGGGAAAGACGGTAAATCCGTACTTTGGCCGGATATAGAGATTTCGATTACGTCTACGCTCAAGACAAAGTGTCCCTAAGTAAGAAACTTGCGATCCGGATAGAGCGTCCGAGGTTTCGTATTCGGATTCGTTTATCAGAATCGTACGAAATCGATTCTCATTAAAGAGACCGACCCGAGAGTTTTAAATACGTTTACGATCGCTTCGAAACGAGAAGAGGTATAAAAGTTTCTATTGTCTGAATTTTGCGATCACTGCCTGAAGGATTTTTAAATCGTCTTCGGGAAGGTAGGTAAGGTCCGTTACTATCTCTCTAAGAAGCATATTATGCCTGACTTCGTCAAGGCGAGCATTCTCTTTTTCTAATAGAGCCAACCTTTCTTCCCAGGAAGCTTTGGGTTCTCCCGAATGGTTAAAAACGAAGTTTTTTGAAACTCCCTTCTTGATTAAAAGTAAATCCATTCTGAATTCCGGAATCGGTTCTTGGTTACTAAGATACCGGTTCATGGATACGAGCGATGTTCCGATCGCCACGGCACCTTCCTCTCTGGAAATTCCCAGAAGTTTAAAGGCCGATTTCAGTCGCTCGCCCGGAGTGTCTAATTTTGGTTCTTTTTTTTCCATTTTAGCTAAATACATGTGCAAATTGAATCAAAATGATCGAATCTGACAGTCGGGATAGATCCCCTTGGAAGAAGGATAAGATCAAAGCAAAATAGGGCAATCTTAAACTAACTCTTTTGATACAAAATGACTAAATGATCATCTTATCGTTTATTTCCGAGAAATTGCCCGAACCGCCTTCCTACTTTGTTCACTGATTATTTTAATCAGATCGAACGAAGAATCAATCCTTTCCTATTTCAAATTTTCGACAGCATACTAGCTACTAACACCGAATCGGATGGGATCGGAATTGCCATTCATAAAGAAGATTAGTTTTATTGCAAGCGGAAGACAGAGGACAGGGGACAGATGCGCTCGCTTTGCTCACGCTAGACTGAGGACTGAGGACTGAGGACTGAGGACTGAGGACTGAGGACTGAGGACTGAGGACTGAGGACTGAGGACTGAGGACTGAGGACTGAGAATTATTCCTGTTACCCTGACAACAATTTTTTTAAAAACGAATTATGTTAGAGTTCCTGTGCAGTAGATCTTTTCCTCTGCCGCTCTGCCTTTACAATGTCGAGCAGCTTCTGTCTAGCGGGCGCGAAGCGAACGCGTCTGTCTTCAGTCTTCTGTCCTCTGCTGAGAAAATACCTTGACCCGTATACTCGGTACGCGAAATTGGCCAATACAGGACGTTTTTTCCCATGCCAATCATATCTAAACAGCATAGAACTCCTTCCTTGAAAAAGGAACAAGCCGAGAAGGCTTGGTACGTCGTGGATGCCGAAGGAAAGACCTTAGGCCGCCTGGCTTCGGAAATCGCCCATAGACTCAGGGGCAAACATAAGCCCACATTCACTCCCCACGTCGATTGTGGAGATAATATCATCGTAGTTAATGCAGCCAAGGTATCCGTTACCGGCAGCAAAGAGAGCCAAAAAGAATATTTTCATCACTCTCGCTATCCGGGCGGTATGACGGTAACCCCTCTTCAGGATATGAGAAAAAAACATCCCGAAAGAATCCTGTATGAAGCAGTGAAGGGTATGCTTCCTAAAAGCAAACTTGGTGCAGAAATGCTTACCCATTTCCGGATTTTCCCGGGAGCGGAACACAATCTTGGCGCTCAAAAGCCGGTGAAACTGGAACTCTAGGAGAATTAAAGAAATGGCAACTGCCAAGGAAATTTGGGCCGTAGGTCGTCGTAAGAACGCAATTGCCCGTGTGAAATTAAAAGAAGGTTCCGGCAAGATTCTTGTAAATGACAAGGATATTAAGGATTATCTTCATAACAGCCGTTCTAATCTAAAAGAGGCGCTTAGCCCTCTTGCTCTTTTGAACTTGAGTGATAAGTTCGATCTAAAACTGAACGTTTCCGGCGGGGGAATCATCGGTCAAGTGGGAGCAATTCGCCACGCATTGGCCCGGGTCATCTGTCGCTATAATCCTGAGTTCAGACCGACAGTTAAGAAAGAAGGTTTATTAACTCGTGACCCGAGAATGGTGGAGCGTAAAAAATACGGTCTACACAAAGCTCGTAGAGGAACCCAGTTCTCTAAACGTTAATTCTTCGTTTTTCGAACCGTTTCTCGAAATGCCTGAAGTTCTTGAACTCAAGACCTCGGGCATTTTTTGTTTGTAGAGGACACATGAAGTATAAGAAAGTTTCCGAAGTTCGTAATACCTTCCTGAATTACTTTAAGCAGAAAGGTCACACAGTCGTTCCTTCCTCTTCTCTCCTTCCCGCTGGAGATCCCACCTTATTATTTACCACCGCCGGCATGGTGCAATTTAAGCCTTTCTTTACGGGTGCAGTCGACCTTCCGTACACTCGCGCCACTTCCGCTCAAAAATGTCTGAGAACCACCGACTTAGAGAATGTCGGGAAAACGGAAAGGCATTGTACTTTCTTTGAAATGCTCGGAAATTTCAGTTTCGGGGATTATTTTAAGGAGGAAGCCATCGAGTTCGCCTTGGATTGCTCCGTGAACCATCTCGGGTTTCCGAAAGATAAAATTTGGATCACGGTATTCGAGAACGACGACGAGGCGGAAAAGATTTGGATCTCTAAGGGAATCCCAGCCGAGAGAATCACTCGGCTCGGTAAAAAAGACAATTTTTGGGGACCGGCGGGCGATAGCGGAGCCTGTGGTCCGTGTTCCGAGTTGTATTTGGATCGGGGACCGGAGAAAGGATTCCCGGACTGCGGAACCAAAAACGAATGTCGTCCCGGTTGCGACTGCGATCGTTTTTTAGAATTTTGGAATATAGTTTTTAATCAATTCAATCAGGATACCGACGGGAATCTTCACCCTCTCAAGCAAACCGGGATCGATACCGGTTCCGGTTTGGAAAGAGTCGCTTTACTTCTGCAAGGAGTCGATTCGGTTTACGATACGGACGAGTTGCGAGGCATTATCTCCGAGGTGGAAAAAGTTTCGGAAAAAAAATACGAAGAAAATACGAAGGTTCCGTTTCGAGTCATCACCGATCATATTCGTTCGGCCTTATTTGCCGTTTCGGACGGGATTTATCCCGATCGTACCGGGCGGGGTTACGTCATTCGTCGCTTGATTCGCCGTGCGGTGCTGTTTGCGCGCAAGCTTGATCTAAAAGAACCGTTTTTGCATAAACTCGTAAAACCGGTGGTTGCTATCTATCGAGAACGTTACCCGGAACTGGAAAAGCATGCTTCGTCGGTGGAGCGAACTCTGCTCGCCGAAGAGGAGCTATTCCTGAAAACTTTGGAGATCGGTTTAGAGAAAATCGGAGTTCTTGTGGCAAAGACCAAAGCGTCGGAATCGACCGTATTCTCGGGAAAAGATAGTTTTCTTCTCTATGGGACCTACGGGTTTCCTGCGGAAATGACCGAGGAGATCGTTGCCGAACAAGGGCTTTCGTTCGATAGGAACGGGTTCGAGGAAGAACTGGAAAAGGATCGCCGATCCTCTAGGGAAACATGGAAGGCGAATCGAACTAGTTTATTTACCGGAATTAAAACCGATAAAACGGAGTTTCTGGGCTATACTCGATTGGATGCTCGTTCCGAAATCGTGCACGCTTTCTTGGACAATAAACCGGTGACTTCGTTAACGGAAGGGCAGTCGGGAGTCTTGACTTTTAAGGCCACACCCTTTTATCCGGAAGGGGGCGGGCAGGTCGGCGATACGGGTTTTATCCGTAAGGATGTTTCGGTATTCAAGGTTTTAGATACGCAGAAAGAGAACGATATCATACTACATTACGGTACCGTATTGAACGGCAGTTTTAACGTAGGCGACGAGGCGGTTTTGGAAGTCGAAAAAGAAAGACGCGAAAAACTGAAATCACACCATTCGGGAACCCACCTTTTGAACGGCGCTTTGAGAAATTTACTGGGCGCTCACGTAATGCAAAAAGGCTCCATTGTTTCCCCCGAATATTTACGATTCGATTTTTCGCATCCGACTGCGTTAAGCGAAGAAGAGATTCGTAAAGTCGAATCCTGGGTAAACGACAGTATCGGTATGTCGATACCGGTAGAGACCAAAATTTTGCCGATCGAAGAAGCCAAAAAGACCGGCGCGGTCGCCGCGTTCGACGAGAAATACGGGGACTCGGTTCGAGTCCTGCAAATGGGCGATCGATCGTTGGAATTCTGCGGAGGAACTCACGTTTTAAATACCGGAGATATCGGGTACTTTTTTATAAGGAAGGAATCCAGTCCCGGGGCCGGGAACCGCAGGATCGAGGCGGTTGCCGGTCCGCTCGTTATCGAAACCTTTCAAACCATCTTTGCGGAATTGACGGGCGCTATACAAACTTTGAATTTAAAAATCAAAGACGAGCTGGGTGAGGAATCCGCTTCTCTTTCCATCAAAGAGAGTCTGCTCCGTCCCGAGGATATCCGTGCGATTTTCGAAAAAAAGGGGGCGGAGGCGGTTTCCGAATTACGGAATCTTTCCGAAAAACTGAGTTCGGAAATCGAAGAGACCCAGTCGAAATTTTTAAAGGAAAAGAAAAATAGGGAATCTCGCGACTTCGAGAACAATCCGCAAATACTTTCTTCCATACTCTCCGCAGCTAAAGTCCTGGGCTCCGTCAAAATCGTTCACGCGATTTTCGATTCCAAGGATGCTAAGGCCTTAAAAGGGCTTTCGGATAATTTGAAAGTTCGGGAAAAGGAGGTCATTGCGGTCCTGGCGAGTCGCAATGAGGAAGACGCAAGTATCGTAGTCACTTGCTCTCCGTCTTTAGCCAGGACACTCGTCCATTGCGGAGATTTGGTAAAAGCCGCCTGCGAAGTATTAGGCGGTAAGGGCGGTGGAAAACCGGATATGGCCCAGGGGGGCGGAAAGAACGTCTCTAAGCTAGAAGAGGCGGTGGAATTGGTAGTGAATCAGGCTTTGGCGGGCTTGAGCGGGAGTAAAGTATGAGCGATCCTTCGTTTGACGTGGTATCCGAGATCGATAGGCCGGAGTTGCAGAACGCGGTCACGCAGGCCATCAGCGAAATAAAAACAAGATTCGACTTCAAGGGTTCCAAGTCGGAGATTAAGTTGGAGGAGGAAAGCCTCATCCTTACTTCGGACAATGAAGCGAAGCTGGAGAGCGTGATCGACGTTTTGATCAATAAGATGGCAAAACGCGGCTTAGGATTGAAATCCTTCGACTTTAAATCAAAGATCGAACCGGCAACAGGAAATACCGTCCGGATGAAAGTAAAAATTCGAAACGGTCTTGAAAAGGAACAGACTAAGGAAATCACCAAGATCGTAAAAGATTCAAAACTGAAAGTGACCGCGACGATCATGGGAACAAGCGTGCGCATTCAGGGGAAGAAAAAGGACGATTTGCAGGAGGTCATGCGTTTACTGAAAGCGGCGGATCTGCCGTTTGATCTTCAATTCCAAAATTATAAAGGATAATCTTGCTTACTCTTTTCGGAGAAAGAAAGAAATTTATCCGGTACGCGATTTGATGACAACAATCCCAAACGGAAATCGGTCTAACACAACATGAAGTTGAATTTATTTGTCTTAGCGCTTATGCTCGGAATTTCTTTCGGGGTAACCGCCGAAGAGGAAAGTCCGGTCAAATTTAAATTGGAGAAAGGAATCGGAGAGACGTATTTTTTGAAGATCGTTCATCCGTCTCATTTCGGAATCCAGAAAGACGCACCTCATAAAATAACCGTCAACGCCGGACCCGGTTTGAAACTGGAGTCGGCGGACTTAAAATTAAAAGGTAAAACGTCCAGTAAGAAAAAAGAATATTTCGAATCGGTGGATCCTATGGCGATTACCCTAAAAGGCGCCGGCGAACTCGAAATTCATGCCAAGATATTTTACTGCGATTACAACCGAAACATTTGTATTCCCGGAAAGATCGTCCAAAAAGAAATCATAAAGTAGAATTCGAAAAGCGGGTTCATACGATCGATTCTTTACGATCGAAAGCCCGCTTTCCAATCCGCGTTACTTTTTCAATTCGACTTTTAGATCGGGTTGGGAGATATGAAAAAGATAATATGTTTTTCCGTTGATCGGCTTCGAAGTTTTGACGATCTTTCCTTTTATCTCCACCAACTCCTTCAGAAATTTCCGATCCGTAGGTCTAAATAAGTCGCCTTTTTCGGCGATAAACAGATTTAAGGCTCTTTTTCGAGCTAGCTCAAGCGCTTCGTGTTCGTTGCTTTCGAGCGAAGAGACGACGACCTGATATGTGGAAGAATTGATAAATCCTTCGGTAGCTTTAACGAATTGATCCTCTTCTGCGGGGGCGGATTCCTGAACTACGGATTTTGTTCCGCCAACGGGCGAGTCTTCTTTTTTCGGAGTTTTACAAACTGCGAGTGAAAGAATGGCAAGGGTAAGTAACGCGATAGTTTTATTTTGCATAGAGGCTCCAGAGTTTACCTTATGGGAATAGGGACGGGGGATTCTAAAATTCGCTCTAACAAATCAGCTTCGACAATTCTGTAAACCAAAGTACAGCGTTTCGGGTCCGCGTAATCCTCCCTATACAGGAAGAATTTATCCAAGAACCACGAAAAAGCCGCACGGTAAGCGAGAAAGTCGGCATTTACATTTTCTTTCTTTTTCTTTTCAATTTCTTTTTGAGTATCGGTTCTATCCGGCGTTGCGGAGGCTCCCGGTTGGGAAGTTGTGGTCGGGGCCTGAGTTTGGTTCGGGGTGATCGATGCCGTCGCCATGCCCGGTGATACGGCGGCCCCAGTCACTCCGACCTGCGGGTGTTGAGCCGGAGGGACATACGGGGGAACTCTCGTCTGTTCGGCAGTTCCTCTTAGATATTTTCGTTCTTCCCGAAGTTGCGTTACTATCACCGGAATCGTAATCTCGTCCCTGCGTCGGAGCGCCCTCGCACGACATTCTTCTCTCAATTCCAGAATCGGTCTCTCTTGATTCGGAATCGGAACCGTGACCACCACCTGAAAATACTCGTGGGAAATAAAACCGGTATCCGATACGTTATCCCAGGCCTTCCGACGAAACTCTGGGTCCGCAGGTTCGCATACAATAGAAGTAAGGCTAATTAAGACCGTTATCCAACGGAGCATAGTTCCCATTTTAGTAAATCCCGTTGGAAAAACCAGCGGGATTTTTTCACGGAACTTCTCGACATGAACGCTTTCGGGGGAAATGCTGTTGGTATGTGGAACTCCTTCCCGAAAACGAAACGAACGGTACTTTTAACTCTCATTTGCATTTCCTCTTTTTCCGGTTTGAATGCCGAAGAAGACTTGTTTTCCCGTATTCGGACGTCCCTGGAAGCTAGAGTCAAAAAAGTCGTTCTGAAGAACGGAATTCGACTGCTCTTAATGAAACGGGAAGGATCTCCTACCGTTGCCGTATATACGAAATTCTTAGTGGGCTCCGTGGATGAAACTCCGGAAATCGCAGGCACGGCGCATTTGCTGGAGCATATGCTCTTTAAGGGAACTAAAAATATAGGAACGAATAATTACGAAAAGGAAAAAATCTATCTGGAGCAAATTCGCGTATGGGGAAAACGATTAGATTCCTATCGCATTAAAGAAAGAGAATATATTCGAAATAAGGAAGCGATTCCGGAAGATTTTATAAAAGAAAAAGCCGTTTTGGAGACCAGGTTCAGGAATCTTTTGGAGTTTCATCGAAGATTCGTCGTCTCGAACGAGGATTCCTATATCTATGATAAGAACGGAGGAACCGGCTTTAACGCTTACACGACGGACGACGTCACGAACTATCAAATTTTACTTCCTTCAAATCGACTGGAAATATGGGCCAAGTTGGAATCGGACAGACTCAAAAATCCTATATTAAGAGAATATTATACGGAAAGGGATGTCGTTCTTGAAGAAAGAAGAATGCGGGTCGATAATCAAGGGCTCGGAATCTTACGGGAGAAGTTTTTAGGAGCGGCGTTTGAAAAGCATCCCTACCGGATGCCGGTGATCGGTTACGAATCGAATCTTCCGTTCTTGGATATAGATAAGACGGAGGATTTTTTCCGGAGAAACTATCGTCCGGGTAATATGGCGATCGCGATCGTAGGCGATCTCGATTTTACATCGGCGGAAGCGTTGGTTCGAAAATACTTCGAGGATATTCCGGACGGAAGTCCTGCGCAGCCGATTCTTCAGAAAGAAACTTACGATCATGACACCCGCAGGGTAAGCGTTCGGCATTCTTCGGGGCCGATGAAAGTAATGGGTTGGTTGACGCCGGCGCCTCCTCATGTCGATCGACCGGTTTTGGATTTGATCGACGCGATATTAACCCAAGGTGAGACCGGCCGATTGTATAAACGACTCGTTCTTCGGGAGAAATTGGCCCAGAAGGTGTCCTGTTGGACGGGGGAACCCGGCGAAAGATACGATAGCCTATTCGCAATTTACGTTACGAATGTCCGCGGAGCGGATCCCGACAAAATCGAAACCTCCATTTTGGAGGAAATTGAAACCTTAAAGAACGAATCCGTAAGCGACGAAGAACTTTTAAAAATAAAAAATCAGATCGTCGGGGATTACATTCGCGGGTTGAATAGCAACGGAAAGCTTGCGGATGTGTTGACGTATTACGAACTTTTGGCCGGGAATTGGGCCGCAATTTTCGACGATTATTCCCAGTTGGACAGGGTTTCGTCAGAGGATATAAGAAGAGTGGCTAAGAAATATTTCGTGCCTCGTAATTTAACGGTCGGTGATTTAATCACCTCCGAGGGGGAACAAAAATGAAATTCTCTCGATCGGCTTTTTTCATTCTTTTAGTCCTTCTCCTTTTGCCCGTCGGAACGAACTCGGCACCGGGTGATTTCGTTAAGAACGTCAAGATTCCTCCTCTTGAATTTCATTTTCCTGAAATAAAAGAGATTCAATTGAATCCGAATACCAGGGTTCTATTTCTGCCGAACGGGGAGTTCCCTCTACGTACATTGGAAATATCCTTTTATGCGGGGCCTTCCTATTATCCCCAGATAAAATACGAATTGTCGGAAGTCCTTCCCGAAGCCTGGAAGAAGGGAGGAACTCAATCCCACCCCGGAGAATCCTTCGCGGAAGTATGGGAATCATACGGTTCTCGATTGCGCGTCGATTCGGACTTGGAGACCGTTACCTTAACATTTTCCTGGCTGACTAGATACGATAAAGAATCGAGGGCTTTAATTTCCGAGTTTTTGAACCAGCCTAAGTTCGGTCAGGAAGCTTTCGAAATCGCTAAACTGCAATTAGGCGAACAGATTAAACGAAGAAACGATAATATTGCCGCTCTCGCCGGTCGAAAGGCATTGGAACTCGCCTACAAAGGAAAAATCCGCGGCACTTCCGTTTCTCAGTCACGTTTGGACGGTTTGACCGAGGAGGCCGTTTCCGACTACTATAAGAATGTCGTTTTAAAGTCCCGTAAATCGGTTTTAGTTACCGGGGAATGGCAGGATTCGGAAGTGCCGGGCTTTTTGGCCGAAGTATTACCCAATTCGGATGAAGTCGCCAAGAAGGACCCCGAGTCGTTGTCGCAAGTGGAACTTGAGAAGAACTTAAAGTCGGTGGGATATAAGAATCTTATCGTCGACAAAGGTAACACGCAAAATGTCGTCCTATTTTTAGGAGTCGGGCCCGCGCATAATCATCCCGATTTTTATGCGATCCAACTCTTGAATTATATCGTAGGCGGAGGCGGTTTCAATTCCTATTTTATGAGTAGGATTCGTTCGGATAAGGGGTTGGCTTATTCGTCGTCTAGTCACCCTATTTTTGAAAAGGACCATTCCCTGATTTTTTTCATGACCCAAACTAAATCGCAAACAACGATGGAAGTTTACGATTTGATGGGAGAAATTTTGAGCGATAAAACCTTCTCGAAAATAACCGAAGAAGAATTAAAAAACGCTAAAGAAGCGATTCTGAATAAATTTATTTTTCTTTTTACGGACTCACTGGAAATTCTCAGAAATGAGGCCCGATTTAGGGAACATCGCATGCCTAAGGATTATCTCCGTATCTATCGGGATAAAATCCAAGCTGTGAGTTTGGAAGATCTGCGAAAAGTCGGAAAAGCGTATTTCCGCCGGGACGGATTGACTGCGATCGTTTCGGGACCGAAAACATCGATTCAACAGGATCTCCCCTCTTTGAAAGTGATCGGTCCGGAGGACCCCGTTCCTTAGGATGCAAAGTCGTTTCGAACATAAGCGGTATTCCTACGAGGGAATTTCGGAAGGGGGAATCCGCACTTCGATTATCATGTCAAACTTAAATCTGATGTTCGATATCGGTCATCAGAATCCCAATAAGATTCATATCGGTAAGTTGTTATTGACTCACGCTCATTTGGATCACTCTGCGGGAATTCCCTATTATGTTTCGCAACGATCCTTGCGCAAACTCACTCCTCCTAAAATTTACGTACCGAAGGAATTGGAAATTCCTTTGCACGAAATTCTAGCTCTTTATTCCAAGATAGAGGATTTTCCCTACCGATACGAATTATTCGGAGTTGCGGAAGGGGAAGAAGTCGAGATAGATCCTTACCATACGTTCAAACCTTGGAGGACGTTCCATCGAGTCGTTTCTCAAGGCTACACGGTTTACGAACGGAAGAAAAAGTTAAAGACGGAATTTCAAGGTCTCAGTGCTGCCGAGCTCGCCGAGAGGAAAAAAGTATCCGGCCCGATCGATGAAATCATATCGAAACCGGTCGTCAGTTTTTCCGGCGATACCAAAATCGAATACGTTCTCACTCACAAGGATGTTGCCGAGTCGGAAGTAGTCTTTCTGGAATGCACATATATCGACGAAGAGCGGGACGTCTCGAAGGCGAGAGAATGGGGGCATATTCACTTGGATGAAATTCTTCATAATTTATCGGCTTTTAAAAACGAAAAAATCGTACTCATTCATTTCTCTAAACGATATCCGATTCCGTATATCAAGAAAGTGATCGCAAAGAAAATTCCCGCTTCGGAAAGGGATCGATTTCATCTTTTTCTACCGGAGTGAGCGACCGTATCATTAAGAAATTTTGAATATGACTGATTCAAAGAAACATCCGGATAAAAAAGGCTTGTCGCTTTACAAAGACGGCCTGGAGGAATGGATCGATCGGGATCTCGTTCGTCGCCCTTATCCTTGGCTTTATCACCTGGAGGAAAATGCATCGAGAGATAAGGTTCCTGTTCTTTCCCCGGCCTCGGGAGGAGTACTCTCCTTTCTCGTCTCATCCTGGGCACCTGCGAGAGTTCTCGAATTAGGGACGGGATACGGGGTTTCTTTGATTTGGATATATTCCGCTCTAAGCGAAACGGCTAAAATCCAAAGTGTAGATCGGGAAATTCAATTTATGGAAATGACTCAATCCTATCTGGATCGATTGGTCGACAGCTCCTCTCGGGTGGAACTCCTGCGCGGAGAATGTGTGGAGGCTTTACGAAGATTTTTATCTTCGACGACGGACGAAAGGGAATTCTTATTCGTGGATTGCGATAAGGTTCGATATCCGGAAATTTTAAAATTGCTTCGAGATTCGGGAAAGGGAAGAAGGCTTAGAGTCGTTTTCGATAATGTACTCTGGCACGGGAGGCCGGCAGATCCCGATCGCCAGGCTCCTTCCGACCGGGCGATCCGTTCCTTCTGGGCGATCCTAAAGGAATCCGGCCTGCCTTATACTCTCTTCCCCGTAGGCGACGGCCTAATCTGCATCGATTTTTACTAGTAAAAAGCTTGTTACACCTCGATGGAATATGCTATATTGCCGCGAGGGAGCGATAGCATGACAAAAAGTTTTTTCCCTATGAAACTCGCGGTATTAGGATTTCTATTGGCCACTTCCTACGGTGTGATCGCACAAAATAAACCGCAAGCCAACGACTCGAAAACGGCGGAACTGGCGAGTGTCGCGGACGATCCGAAATACCAGGGCGATTATTTAGAAGAATTTCATTATGCCAGAACTTTGGATTCCACTCAGACCAGACTGAAACACGATTTAGCCGCATTGCAAATCGTGGTGAAAAATTTCGGTTCTCAGGTACAAGGATCCCAGGAAGAGTTCGATTCCATTTGGAAAAAATATAATGAAGCGTATAAATTCTACCTAATGAGAAAATACGTTGTTTCGGGTCGCAAAACCAAAGAAACCGAACTTGCTACGAATAAATTGTACGGAAAATTTTCCGATCTTTATAATCAGAAAGTGGATCAGCTCCTAGGGGAATGCGCCGACACGATTGTCGGAGTAGAGCAAAAACAGGCTCCGGCCGATGCAGCCAAGGGCAATGCGGGTCGGGATATTTCCCAAAATCATCACAAGCTGCAAATTGCATATTATGAATATATTCAGGCCGAAAGAATGAGAAAAGATTCCCGGTTTAAAGATAGCCTGGTCCATCTTCGCCTTGCGAAAGAATACGGAATTTCTATCTTAAGCCGCTTGAAGCCGGAAGAAGAGAGCAAGACGGTCCGCGAGAAATATAAAGTGGATCTTAGCGATAATCGAAACCTGATTTTTTCCGAATCAAAACTTTAATTCACCCGCTTTTTAACCGGGGAGCTTTTCCCCGGATTTCCCCGGAAGTCGCTTTCAGCTTTTCGCAGAGGAACAAGCTTTACACGAATCCGTTTGGATAAAATCGTTTCCTTAAGTGGACAAAAAATTTCCAAACTTACTATTTATCTTTTTTATTACCGTTTCTTTATCCGCGCAGGAAGTTCCGAAAAAAACGTTTAATATTTTAATCGATCCCGGGCACGGCGGTCTCGATCTCAAACCTAAAGAAGATCACGGGGATAAATACGATCCCGTTACACAAAAGTATTTGGAACCTTACAAAGCCGGAGCGAAGTCCAAGGGGCGAAGAGAAAGCGAGGTCGTCCTAGCGCTCGCCAAAGAAGTGAAGGAAATTTTGGATCTTACGAAGACTTCGGAAGGTTTCGAAACATTTCAAGGATATGCGAAGCGGTTTACGAACGATTCCCTACCTTGGATTCGAATCGATTCGGACCTAACGCGAGAAGAGACGGCGTCCGAAGAAGGGATCGATTTATCTTCCGATCCGAACGCCAATTATCGTCTTTACGATTACCCGGACAAGAAGTCGGGTAAAATTCGATCCGGACGAATCTCCAGAATCAACGCTTTTCGTCCATATCTCGTGCTTTCTTTACATTTGAATCCTAGCTGGAAGGATCATCCCGGCGGTATGGCTGCCGTTCTCGCTCCCTCTTATCGTACGTTCTATGCCTTGCGAAAGATTTCGGAGGGAGCTCCTTCAAAATCCTTCGAGAACGGACCGTGGAAGGAATGGATGCGATTCAAGATGGAATGGTCAACATTACAAAACGCGGTTGCGGATTCGTGGATCTATTTTAACGGTTACTGGCCTAATAAATCCGGAAAGAAATCCGACCTCGCGAACTTCGAAGGCTATCGTCAAAATATGGTAACCTGGAAATATGCGGATTCGCCAGGCTGGATCGAGAGGGCTAAACTAGGAGGTCCCGGACCTTATGCAAAAAAACATTCCGAGTATTCCGCCAAAGGTCCGTTTTGGGATCGAGAACGTTCCCAGGCCGAATTTTGGAGAAGGGAAGACGGGCCGGAAGGATTCGGGGGCGATAATAATTTTGCGGCCGTCGAACTGATGAGATTTGTCCAATACGGACTTCGCTCCATACCGACCGAGGAAGTCGAGCTATCTCATCCGGGGCCGATCAACGATCCTTATATTTCCACTTATAGCTTACCCACTTTCATCAACGCCATTTCCGCGTATCTTGAAATCGGTTATATCGATAAGGAAAAAGACATGAAAATTCTGACTAAGCGAAGAAAGGATGTCGCAATCTCGTTAGCGATCGGAATTTATTCTTTGTTTCAGGGAATAAAGATTAAACCATTAGATTCTCCTTATATACCGAAAGGAAAGAGGATATCATGGTCTAAATACGAAAATTGGCAAGACGGCAATTATTTTAGGATCGTGCGGGAGGAGTAATCCTTTTTCTTATATTCCACGACGGACAACGGAAGAATCCGTTTTATCCTGCAGAAAGTCCCGGGCTCCTCGATGTTGCCGGACTTCTGCGCTGAAAAATCATTCTTCCCCGGACAATTTCTTACCTGAACCGCTTAAAACATAAACAGCTCTACGCTTAAAGACCGCCTCGGAGTCGTTTTCCGTGGATTAAAGCCGACAATGTTAAATATATTAAGAAATCTTGGAGGAGAGATTCGTTACGTATTCATTTTTAGCATTCCGCGGATATTCTAATTCCGAGAATAGTTTCCGTATTCCGTCGGCATATTGGAGGAAAGTCTATCGTTATATTTTTATGCAAATCCGCGTATTTTTCTTTATTGCAAGAAACATAAATATATGAAGAAATGACCGTCTTAGCGACTCCGATTCGAGAGATGCAATTCGCACAAACTTAGAACCTACGAAATTTAAGGTATTATATGAAACGAATATTACAAATTGATGGTGGCGGAATATTAGGTATTATGCCGGCTTTGGTCCTCGTAAAATTAGAGGCCCTTCTTAAAGAAGCGAAGCAGGCTACGTTGTTCGAATCGTTTGACCTCATAACAGGCTCTTCCACCGGGGCGATTATAGGAGGCGCTATCGCTGCAGGAGTTCCGGCACAAGCGATTGCGGATCTGTATATTAAGAAGGGCGCGGACCTATTCTCTCCCCGAACCCGATGGAATCCGGGAAACTGGCTGAGAGGGAAATACGATCGAAATCCGTTTATCGAGCAAATCAAAAGCACAAAAACCTCCGACGGCAAACCCTTGGAGGCCTTATTAATGAAGGATTTGAAGACCCATTTTATGGCCACTTCGTTTAATCTTTGCTCTCAGAGGACTCATTTCTTAAAATCTTGGGATGCATATGACGGTTCACATTCGCTGTATGAAGTAATTTCTTGGTCGGCCCTCTCTGCGGCCTATTATTTTGGAAAAATTAATGTTCCCAATTTCCAGTGGACCGATTATCTTCCCGACGGTTCTAGCAGAAAGGTCGAGGGGGGAGTATTTCAAGACGGCGGACAGGGCATCAACAACAATACGATTCATTATATTCTTACGGAAATTTTAGCGAAGAGTTGGTACCAAGAGGGGACTCTCATTTTATCTCTTGGAACCGGAAATAAAGACCCATTTGTAAGCTATTCTACGGCATCCAAAACCGATTTTCTAGGGCAAATCTTTAAATACCCGTTTCAGGCTCGGGCCGAGTCAACGATCGATCAAGTTCTTGCTGCACAGTACGTAGCTAAGCTAAACGAGAACCTGCGCTTTCATAGATTCGATACCATACTTCATGATAATGAAAACGAGTTGGATAAAGTCGAGTACATCGATCATTTTGTGGAATACGGGCATCGAATGGCGGACTCCGTGGATATCGGTTTTATACAAAAGTATTTTTAAAGACGATCTGTATTAGATTAAATTAGTGAGATTTTCGCGTTCGAAAGACCCGAGCGGATATTTTTAAGCGAATATTCATTTTCTCCGAATGACGAGAAGCGAATAGAGACCTTCTCAAGCTGCTCTTTTTATATTTCAGGATTTCCGAATTCTGAATCGCTTCATTTCCAAATTCAATACGATCTATGATTTCGCTTATCGGTCGAGATGTCTTTCGGACCGGAACATTGCTCCAAAAAGAAAGCACTGGGGAAAATGAATTTCAATCGCTGTACTTAACTGATTCGAGACTCGATGCGAAAAAACTGCATTCGCATCCGAAGAAAACCATTTGGAGTCGTTCGAGCTGAAATGACGCAACGCTTGACGGTATTCGACTTAGTTCCGGTCAAGGGACGATTAATTGCAGGCGGAGAAGTGGATGATAAGCGACATGGCATTCTTAGTGTATGCGATCCGCTGCGATTGACTCTAAATTGCAGCAAATCTGCAAGATTCATTCGTCGCATCACATATATTTGACCGATTTTCGTTCATTTCATTTTTATAATTTTCAGGAAATATTTCGCATTGCTGGAAAGAATTTCGTCTATTGGATTTTAGAAAGGAATTCTCTTTTGAAGCCGGACGAAAAAGCAGGAAAATTTGAGAATGCGAAATTGGTTTTAGGAATAATCGGCTCAATTATTCCGTTAGCCGTCTTTCATTTCTATTCTTTCTCTTCTCCCGATTTCGATAGAGAAGTGGTTTTAGACCCTATTTTCTTCGAAAATCAGAGCGGTCCCAAAACCCGCGAGAATTCCATCTTTTTTGGAAAACAGAGTCTCGTATATTTCGGTTACCTAAATTGTAAATCGGTTTGCCACGGAGCTATCACGAAATTCAAAAAAATCCTGAACGAATCCGAAAGTGAATCTTTGCAAATCGTTTTGATCAGCCTAGATCCGGAAAACGAATCTACGGACGGTTGGCGGAATTACTTTTCTGAAACTCCACCGCATAGGATACGAATTTTAAGGCCGGAAACTTCCGAGAAGTCATTTCGATTAGCAGGATTATTTGGAAATCGCATCATCAAAAATCCGACAACATTCGAAATAGAACATCTCGACGTTATGTTCTGGGTTAACGAAGAAGCGAAGATCAAAATCCTTTTTCCGAATTTTTCGCAAAGTAATATGGTTAGTCCTGAACTTACAAAACTAGCGTCACTAAAATAATCTCATCCGAGGAGAAATATGAAATCATCAGGCAACAGTGACTTTTATTCGATCGCTCGAGATCAATTTAATCGGGAAATCCGGAAAGTCGATCGGTTTTTCTATATATTATTATTATCTCATGTACCTGTGGTATTCCTGTTTTCCATAAAATTCGGATCTTGGAAATTTGTAGCGGTTTCTTCGATAGTCATCAGCGTGTCGGCGACGATCGGCTTTCTATTATTGCGGGGGCATTATTTACTGCGGTTACTCAATTCGGTTCTAATCATGCTTTGGTCGGCGGTTCTAATACAGTCCCAGTATGGAAGCATAGAAATGCATTTTCACATTTTCGGCGCGCTCGCTTTTTTACTACTCTATCGGGATTGGAAGGCGCTTTTGCCCGGGGCTCTGTATATTGCCGTCCATCATGGATTGCTTTCCTACTGCCAGAGCATCAATGCGAAAATCTTCGACATACCGTTAGTAGTCTTCAATTACGGATATGGTTGGGATATAGTCTTTACTCATGCTGTATTCGTAGTATTTGAAACCGGTATCTTAATCTACTATGCGGTTAGGTTCAAAAAGGAATTCTTAAGCCAAGCCGAAAGTCTATTAGCCCTAAGTGATTTAAGAAAGAGTAATCATTCGATTCAAGCCGAGGTCCGGGATCGATCGCAGTCCGTTAACCAAATTCTAGAAAATTTGGTAATTAGTTCCGGTTTCGTAGCTGAAAAAACCACGGATCAAGCGGATAGTTTGGCGGAAATCGATTCCAGTATGACCGAAATTTCGGATTCTATAATGAACATTTCAGCATCTGCTCTCACTCAAATTCAAGCGACTCATGCTCTCGGTTCCTCTTTTCAAAATCTCGAAGAAAGCTTCGATAAAATGAAAGGACAATTACTTTCAACCAAGAATTTATTCGAAACTACCTGGAACCATGCGAGAGAATCCGAAAAAAGTCTGCAGGCGATCGAAAAGTCCATCGAGAGAATCGAAACCAGTTCGTCGGAGACCGCCGCAAAATTAAGTACGATAACCGATATCGCAGATAAAGTAAATTTATTGGCATTAAACGCGTCGATCGAGGCGGCCAGGGCAGGAGAACACGGAAGAGGTTTCGCGGTGGTCGCAGATGAGATTTCAAAGTTAGCGGATCAAACCGGCAGAACGATCAAAGAAATTTTTCGTTTGGTTAAGAACGGAACCGAGGAAATGTCTAAAAACACCGAAATTGTCCAAACCGGAACCAAGACGATTTCCTTAATTTTATCCGATGTCGATTCTGTCCGAGAAAGTTTGAATAAATTCGTCTCCATTTTAGGCATTCAGTCCGAGGCAATAAACACGGTCTCTTCCGCTCATGGAAAAGTGGATCAAATTGCAGAAGTTATTCGTCGCGCAACGGAAGAGGAAAAGAGGGGATTGGAGGAAATAAGATTATTGCTGGATAAAATACAGTCTTCTAATTCCTTTATTTCACAGCAGGCATCCGCGTCCGCCGATCAAACTAAAGAATGCAAAGAGTTAAGTACCTCGCTGCAAAGAAAGGTGGAGGAGTTCCAGGCTTAATCGAAAAACATCGGATAGAAATCGATATCGCTTATTCTCGGTGAAGCTTAATGCGTTTGTCCGGCTTTCGGGTGTATAGTAAAAGATGCGGTCGAAATCGTTGCAGTAAAGATTTTATACTCAGCCGAAGAAACGTTAGGACGATCAATTGTCCGGGTTATACGAACAATATTCCAATATCGCATTTCGAGCTCCTTCGTTTCCTAACTCGACGGCCTTCCTGAAATCTTCACAAGCTTGCTCGGTAATTTGCGGTTGCTTATACGAAGCTCGAATTAATCCCCTATAATAGAAGGCTATCGCATTTTTAGGGTTTATGAATGATATCACTCTATCAAAGTCTTTTAATGCATCATCCGGCCTGTTGAATTTTAGATAAAGCCGTCCTCTTTGGATAAGCGCTTCGTCGGATCTGGCATCTTTACGTAAGCAAGTGTTGATGTCCGCTAATGCTTCCGAATAGTTTTTTCGGGATTCGTAGATCATCGATCTTAAGAAATAAGAATCGAAGTGATTCGGATTGAGTTGGATCGACCTGTTTATGTCCGAGAGGGATTTTTCATATTCCCCCAGAAAATAATAAGCATAACTTCGCTTAAAGAAGGAGTTCCAATTCTTCGAATTGATTTTTATCGCAGACGAAAAATCGATGACAGCTTCCGGAAATTGATTTTTATACACTTTAACCCAGCCTCGCAGATTGTAGGCATTTTCGTCGGTTGGATCTAAAATTATGGCCTTGCTACAGAGTGAAATTGCCTCGTCAGTTTGTTTAAAATTGAATTTTTCTTTACACTGACTTAATAATTCCTGCTCTTCATTGAGTCGTAGCCCATCCGTGATCAATCGGTTCGGAAACATCATCAAAAGGAATAAAACCAACGTTGGAATTACGGCATTATATCTTATAAAACCGTTTTTAGGTGAGTTGCGTCTGATTTGCAAAAATAAATTTCCTTTTTGCGGTTCTAGAGCATCCATAATTTATGATTAAACTAAATGTAAATGATCTCGAAATCGAAAAGAAGCTGAATATTAACTCGCATTCGCTGATATTTCTCAGTGATTATAAGCCTTCAGCTAGGGGGTATCGGAAATAATAAAATGAGCGATCTTGTTACAGAATCGCCCGTAACGGATCTTAACGAAATTTTAACGTCTAAACGGGGTTTACTTACGGGAAACCGCATACACTTTCTCCATCTATTAAAGAATAAATGAACTAATCTGCGTCTATACTTCTAGAGAAACGTAAAACGCGAGAAGGAGCTATGAGGTTCATTTTACTGTTCGCACTTAGCATGACTGCTTATGCAGATTTATACGCCGAGGACGAGGCTGAGACGGAACCCTCGGGCGGGAGCGCTATATTCCGGGAATTTATTCCCCGGACCGAGCTGGAACTTGCAAAAAAATACATGGCCTTGGGTAGCCTTGAACAGAAAATTAAGAATTACGACAGGGCAATCAAACATTACGATCAGGCTCTTGAAATACTTTCTAGAATCGGAGAAAAGCAAACTCGGATTTACGCGCTTTTACTTCATCTCAAATCGATTTCCGAATTTCGATTGGGCAAATTCTGTAATGCGAAAATCGATATCGGTGAAGCGATCGCGATCTATCAGATTCTCGGAGATTTGGACTCTGCTCTTCACGCGGAAGAAAACACATTACCCGAATTTACGGACGCCTGTAATTTTTTAACCCTCAGACTTCTAGATCCTCCGAGGGCTCCTATCCCTCAAGACTGACGGCCGATTCGAGCCGGTCTCGGCCCATCGATTTACATCTTCTTAACTCTATGCGAAAATGCCGGCTTCAGAACTTGGCAACGACTCCTAAAGTGAATCCTATTTGATCACTTCTTCTATGGCCTTGCGCGTCCACAAATTGTTTACCTAAAGACCAGTCCCTTCTGATATCCAGTTTTATTAGGATATTTTCCGTAAAGTTCCAAACCGGTGTAACCGTAAACGTTCTATATTGTCCGTAATTATTCGCGCCGTTATAATGCTTATAATTCGTCGGATCCAATTGAGCCATGACCCAGCTAGCTGCGGAAGTATAACCTTGAGCTCCGATAGCCTGCAATCCGTTAGGGCTGCTGAGGAGTGCATTGAGTCGGGGATTAGCGGAGAGGATGGCATTGGCTACGGCAGTGTCGCTCGCTAACTGATAGCTACTAATATAGTTGTTGATGCCGTTCGTTCCGAAGGCATTTGGAGCGAAGGTATTTAAAGCGCCGTTATTAAGCTTATCATCCAAATACTCGTAGCGAACATTGACTCCCCAAGTTTCATTTATTTTAAATTTGGAGAATATTCCATAAGCATTATAAATACTTTTTACGTTTTCCGAAGTCACATAACCCAAAGCGATATTAGTTGCAGTAATCGTGTTATTCGGATTGTATCTTTGCTGATTGAGGCCTGCATTGGCGTCGATGCCTGCTTTCTGGCTCCATGTGTAATCCAAATCGATTTGGATTCGGTCCGTAGGAGTAATTGAAAGTACGGTGTGGCTCATTGCCCAATAATCTTTACTATACTTTGCACGAGGTGCAGTGGGGGCTATAGGGTTAGGGGTAATATTCGGATCCGCGGGAATGTTGATATTTCCCGTATTCGCATAATTCGCAAGTAGCGTGTTGGTCGCGTCCATTCTTCCATTCGGAAAATCTTGCGAATAGATCGTGTTCCATATAATCGCCAGCTTGTTTTCAATCAATTGACCTTTTATCTGAGTTCCAATCGATTTGTGCTGGGTATAAGCTTCGACGTAAGGACTATGCGTCGTGTCGGTTAGAGTCGTGCCGGTAGGTGCAAGGTAGCCGGTTCCCTGTCCGCTATTATAAAGATATAATGTTCCGGACCAGTTGTCGTTCATTTGCGTCGTTAATCGGGCGCCAGTATGAATGAAGGGAATCGTATTCTGGAAGATTGCCCCGATCGAATAATTCGGATTGTTCATCGATTCCAGAAGTTCGTAGCCTATATGTGTCGCCATTTTTCCCACATCCAAGGTCATCCCTTTTAAAACGGGAAAGAAGAAACTTACGTAAGCTTGTTTCAACATATTCATGTTGTAGATCTGGTTGGATGTCGTGTAAGGCGTTTCTTGAAATGCGTTATTTTGCCCGTTTTGAAAATCGACTCGGAATCCCCATGGAGAGGATTTCTCTGCGGTCTTATGAGTTACCAACGAAACGGCGTTGATTGCAAAGTTTTTATTATTAGTCTCGAAGGCACGGGTCGTGTCGACGGAATTTCCCTGCAATGGGTTGTTATTATACATATAATAAACGTCCACAAATCCGGAAAATTCCACTCTATCATACCATTTGCTCTCTAACGGCCCTGTGTCTTTGATAGCCGGTATTATTGTAGTCGCCTCGGTCGCAGGTTTCTTCTCAGTTTGCGCAAAGACGGAGGAAGATCCCACCAATAAAACGGCACTGAGGAGACGAATCGTCCTCGCGCTCGTATTATGGACGAGGTACTTAATTAATTTCTCGTAAATTAAGATCGTAAGTCGGATACGTTTCCGCATACCTTGCATTAAATATTTTCCAAATGATCTTGATCTTCGGATCGAATTAACTCGAAAAAATGTAAGACTCTGTAAGTCGACTGTCGGGGTCTGAATTTTCACAATACTTTCCTGGTAGCTTGATTTTTGATATTCGCAGGAATATTCATTCGAGATGAACATTAGTATTATTTAATTAATAAGTCAATGTGAGAAGGAATGCGGAAAGTGAAGAATTGCGTTAATTTTATATAAAGATTTCGACTCCGATTAAAAACGTGGACACCTCGATTCTAGAGATTCTTTTTCCGTACGTCGTCTTGAACGGAGAACGTTGACAAAAAACAATCGCAGGGTTTGCAATTCCCGATTGCGGAATCGGTTTACGTTGGTGTAATCGGACAGTGTTTTTTATTTGGATAAGATTCTCGGAATTCGCAAAAAGCCGGTTCTGGAACGAGCCTACGCCGTTGAGGAATCCAGCCATGCGATCGCTAAAACCATTCCTTTCTTCTTATGGAGCAGAAAGCGGTTTGCATTACGAATTGGCCGGAAAGCGCTGCGAATCGAGTCGGGAAAATTCATATTATTTACTATTTTATGTTTTAACAATCTGTTATATAAGGAAGACTCAGTGCGCTACCGAGGAAAAGGTTCGGAATTCGTTAGCTACTTGGAGATATTTGGCCGAGAATTCTTACTCCGATAAGAAATCTATCTTGAATCGGATCCGTTTGCGGAAGGTTAGCTTCCTGCACGCCGTATAGCCTCGTAAATCGACGTGCGGGAAAACGGGTGAATCGTTAACCTATATTACGGCGGCTTTTAGCTCGGATTCGTCTTCGTCGTTGAAGGCTTCGCCATAGGTCATCCAGCAGCCTGTTTTTTCATCCATCAATTTGCATCGGGACGTAGACCGAAAATAATCCTTAAAAATCGATTTTCGTTCCAGTATAAACGAAGAGTAATGAACTTTCATTTCTTGTAATGCATGCCCCAAACGATAGAAAGGAATTTTCATATGGACATGGTGGGGAGAATGAAGAAAGATATTATGCAAAAAGAAATTCAGGAAACCGGGTATATGATAATTTATGGTTCCCATCATCTGCCCGTAAAAGGGAGTCCAATCTTTGGATCCCTTCCAGGGAATCTCCGAATGAATATGGTGAACATAGACGGTGATTCCGATGAAATAGTTCCAAGATAAGAATGGAAGAAGCCAGACTTTTAATAAAAACCAGCCTCCCAGGGAAGAATCGAAATCGTTCGCCGTACTTCCTCCGAAATAAAAGACCGCCGCGGCCGATCCGAAAGCGAAGGTCAGCATGATGATTTTATCGCGAAGTGCTTCTTTTAAAGGCGCAGTAAAAATAACCATCCCTTTGAGCCAAATTTCGATGAGATAATAAATTCCTCCTCCGAATGCCGACCAGGCGATTCTGTGAAAGCCTTTGCGCAGTAAACCGAAACTTTTATATTGTTTAGGACTGACGGGGTGCCAAACGACGTCCCCTTTTAGTTTAATAGTATGCCCGTGATGGATTCTATTATGGCCGTACGCCCATTGGTTATAGGCATGAAGCGACGGTAACATCGCGATTTGCCCGATCCAATAGGAAAGTCTTTCACTTTTGAATAAAGCGCCGTGTGCGGCATCATGACCGATAATAAAGAGGGACGATATCGATAATCCTGCAAGAATCCAGAGAAACGGTAGAATATACCAAGATTCCACGTTCCAAAGTAGAAGGAATGTGAATGCAAAGATTATAATATCTCTTATAAAATAGAGAATACCTTTATAGGTGGGATTATCAAAACTTTTCTTGGAAATAATTTCTCGAACGCTTCCGAGCGTCTCCTTCGGCATGATCGTTTTTTCCATATATGGACTCCTTTTTCGCTTCGGTTTACAAATGGGATCAAACCCATTGTTCTTTCGCTTGGTAAATAAGAGTCGAAACCTCATTCTTTGTTGCAAAAAAGGATTCTATTATGCGGTTTTTATCGTGGGGCCGAACGAAACCGGGGCCCGCAGATCCCGATTTTCTTTAAACTCGACATAAGTATCGACATTCATTCGAAAGTGGATTTTAAAACCTGCTAGCTTAGGGTTTCCGAAAGATCGGCAGCTCCGGCGTCTCTATTTCGTTTAACCATAATCAGCCCGAAAATGAGGGCAGTTAAAAACATTAATAAACTGTAAGTAATCGGAACGATAGTCATGGTAGGAACCATAAGGATAGTTCCCGTTACTAAGAGCGCAGTCGTCCCGTTCTGTATGCCTAATTCGAACGCGATAGTAATCGCCTGAGGTCGGCTCAAACGCAGAAGAATGCCGAGAAGAAATCCAACGCTGATGCATAAACAATTCATCGTTAATGCTGCGGCACCGCTAAGCACAAAGAATCCGATCATATTCTCCCAGTTTTGTCTAACTATGCCCGCTATAATTAGGAACAAAATAATCATAGAAAAATACTTAATCGGTTTTTCGAAACCGAGCGCAAATTTCGGAGCCCAGCGTTTGACCGACATTCCTAACACGACCGGTAATACGGTGATAGCAAACAATTGTAGGATAGTTTTCAAGATAGGTAGATTAATCGCTTTTCCTTCTCCCATAAAATAAACCATCGAATAGTAAGCTAGAAAAGGAAGTGTGAAAGGTTTAATAATACTGATAAGCGCCGTTAAGGTAACCGAAAGCGCAACGTCTCCATGGAACAAGTAAGAATACATATTCGAGGTTGGACCGGACGGACAGCAGGATAAAACCATTAAGCCGACGGCCAATAAAGGTTCCAGATGAAAAATTACCGCCACGCAAAAGCCTAAAATCGGCAAGAGTATCAATTGAGCCAGTAGACCTACCATAACGGCTTTCGGGTATAATGCCACCCTCGCAAAATCCTTACCGGTTAAAGATAAGCCCATTCCAAACATAATTATGAACAAAGAGAACGGCAATACCGTCTCTAACAGAAATCCGCCTTGCATTTTTTTTCTCCTAAATATTTTTAATAATCTTCTATTATTTCACAGTTTAATCCGGTTTTTCTGGCATCCTCCGATGCGAAGGTTAGTTTCAGGATTCGAGATATATTCTATTTTTAGAATGGAAATATCGTCGAAAAGGTGGTTCTTAATTTTCTCGTAAACTTCATTGAGATCTCCTTTCGCCTCTTCGATGCAGCTTAAAAACGTTTCCGGACTTCCGTTAATAATATTGTTCCCATCATCGGAACGTCCCGCTATAAGATCGTCTTTTCCGTCCGAGCCGATAATAAGGCAGTCTCCGGATCGTAGTTGGATTGATTGGATTATGAAGGCTTCGGAAGAATCCTGAGGTATGCCCATCCTGTTAAAAAAGTGCTTCGTATGTAATAGCGAAGCCTTGCCATTTCGATAGAGAATCGGAATAGGGTGTTCGGCATTGACTATATAGGCTTTCCCCGAATCTTCTTCGATGATTCCTATTACCGCCGTAACAAGCATCGTTCCATCGAATATTTCGAATATTTTGGAAAGTTCTAAGAAGGTCGATTTTAGCCATCTCTGCGGCGTGATTTCGTTTACCTTATCTTCGAAAAGTTTTGTCCGATTTAGGATGGAGCCGAAGATGGAACCTAAAACTATAGCTCCTCCGGCTCCCTGAATCGATTTGCCCATCGCGTCCGCATTGATAAATACGCTACAACTCTTGCCTCCGATGGTGAGAGTGTCTGCCATCGAAAGATCCCCGCCGATTTCGTAGTCATGACCTTTAAACGTAAATTGTTTCTTTTGACGTATGAACGATTCGAATGCGATTCTTCCGTTCTCAATTTTTTCGATTCCGAACGGTTTGAGAAGCAGGGAAGTTAAAAAATAATCCCCTTGCTGTTGCTCCAAAAGTTGAGTAAGTTGAAACGTTCTTTCCTTTACCTGGTCTTCTAACGTATTCGCATAAACGGATAAAGCCGTCTGTGCCTCTCGAATCGTTGCCACCATCCCATTAAACGAAATGGATAGGAAGCCGATTTCGTCTTGAATGCGAACAGGTATTTTGGCGGAGAGATCGCCTTTGTTAATCCTTTCAATCGCGGATAAAAGGTTTTTAAGAGGATTCCAGATAGTTCCTTTGAAAAAGAATCTGAATCCAATAAGTATCGTGACGATGGTGACAGCTAATATATATACATGCAAGATGACAATTTCATGCATAGATTCCCTGTATGATTCGTAAGGAAAGCCGAATTCATAAATGGTTGCAGAATCCTTAATATTGAAACGATAGGATACCGACCAGGGATTCTTGGATTCGTCGGAAAGAAAGAAACGATCTACATGTTTAGGAAAGAACGAGTCTACATCTTCTAAAGCCTGCCTTTTGAATTCATTCCCTTTGATCGTCGATATGGGAAGAGAGGCGTCCAGCGAGCGCGCAACCTTGCTTGTTCCGGAAATTTCAATCGCATACAAAATTCCGGCAGGAAAGTTTTTCAGAAAGACCGAACTTTCAGATTCTCTCAATTTAGCTAAATCGAATGTTTCTTCCTGTCTTGCAACGGAAGCTATGCCTAACCAATATTGTATAAGCAGAAATGTTCCCAAGCATATCCCGGTAATTCGATTCAAGAATCTAGTTTTGTCTTCGGTAGTATTAATATATAAAACTAAAATTATAAAGCTTCCGGGAATGATGAAGAATGTATAGATCGTCAGGAATGTCGCTCTGGAGATGATTCCTGCTCGACTCATAGCGTTTGCGACTACGGCCGGAAGAATGAGAAGAATAAAAAATAATAAGAATAGGGAGGTCACATATCCTTTTCCTATTTGTTTGTTTAACCAGGATCTTCGTATCCCGATGAATATCATGATGGAGCAGTAGCTAAGTATCAGAACTCCTAAAAGTTTATTTTCGTTAATTAAGCCGAATGTCCAAATTTGTTCAGTGAAATCGAATACGGGCCTTAAGGATAATGTAGCATTAATATAGTATGCTGAGAAGCCGATCCATATGACGCTCTGCGTCCATAGTAATGCAGAGGCGAATTTATGGTTCGTTAATACTGGATAGTGTAGGAAAAATTGTGTTAGGCATACGAATGCGGGAATGACGAAAAGAATAAGCCAGCGATGGTATGCGGCGGTCGGTGAATTTAAGCTGTATGCGGTTACGAATGCAAATGCGTGAATTGAAAGAAACGCGAAGGCGGTACCCAGATACGTGCTGGATCTGGATCTTCCTGGAATACCTAATAAAAAAGCACTCAGCACTCCGGTAAAAACGCACACGATCAACGAACCGAAAGAAAAGAATGTAAGTTTTAGATCCATAAAGTCTTGCAGATACTTTTGCAGGAAGCGTACCAATACGATTGTTTTAAAAAAGACGGTTCTCATTCGGATATGTTGATAATTCTGGTCTGAATCCTCATTTTAAATCGAACGGATTTTCGAATTCGTATCGATCTGATTGTTTTCAATCGATTCGCAAAAAAACGATCGATCAATTTCAATCGGCAGCGATCGAAAATCTCTCATTAGCCTCATACGGCTCGGTTTTCATCACTCGTATCAATAATTTTCGCATGGCACGGAACCTGCTTAGAGAGGGGTGACTTCTTATGCTTTAACAAGCATTCGAGGCATTCTCAAAAATAGATCGAGGAGAAGTATGATGCGAGAAAAAGTTAAAGAAAATCTAATGCGGATTATAATCATTTTAGGATTATTTACGCTTACCGGATTACCAATTTCGGGGGAAGAATCCAAACCGGTCGCCGACGATAAAGATAAAAAGTGGAGAATTCTTTTGGGAGCAATGGCGGGCCAGTTCGACTTGCAATTACAGACAAAACTTCCTTTTAATTACGTAAACCCGATTAATGGACAGAGGGAAATCCCATCCTTAGGAAGCGCGACCGGCTTAACGCAATCAGGATCATTGGATTTAGGGTTAAACGGTTATGGACCTCAAAAAGGATTTCAATTCATGATACTGAGCGACCAGCTCGTATTTCAAGCAGCCTATGCGAGAGTCGACGTAAATTTCTCACCGTTAAATAAACCGCCTGTCGGAGTCAATATCGCGGAAGGGCATGCGGGCGGAAATATTTACTCAACGAGTTTAGATTACTATTTTAAATTCAGTCAATACGTACAGCCGATGATAGGCGTAGCTTACGGCGCATTTGGAGCATATTATAAAGTACGTAATGTCGTCGGAACGACGGCCGGAAATAGTTTTTACGAATCGTTTCCGGTCGTCGATGCTGATGATGGATACAACTCGGATATCGGTAAAGCCGGGCTCCGGATAAAATTACCCATCCAGAGTTGGAATATTACGCCCTATTTCCAATATGCCGGGAACAATTATCATATTAACGTAAGGACGGCTGCCGGGGCGATACAAGCTCAACAAAACGGATACCCGCAAAACCCAGGAGCTCTGCAGGATGCTTGGTACGGCCAAGGAACCGGTTCTGCAAGTATTGTAGATTCAATGATTCCGATTCAGAGGCAAGGGCGGAGTGTCGGAATGGTATTCTTCTTCGATTATAAGAAATTCCTGAGTCTTACGATCAATGCGAGGAGAAATTTCACTCAAGGAGCTTGGAACGTTTCGGCGACGCTAGCATTCTTCTTTCATCCGAATGCCGGAATTATGGCGACATACCTGTATGCAGAGCCGGAAATATTACTATCTTTCAATAGAGGTTGGGCGATCGGGCCGGTATTCACTGTATCGTTTTAGAAAAATGTTTTTAGGGTCCCTAATTTACAATCCGACGGAGTTAGCGTAACGGCCGCACTCGCCCGTCTTTCAACGCATAGGATTATTCGCTTCTCGAAGCTTTTTATTCGAAAGTTTTAAGATCGAATCGTCGATCGATTGTATCTGCAAATTGAATTCTTTTCTTTGCTCTTCGGAAAGCCCTTCTTTAAACTGTTCGTAAGAATTTTTTAGGACCTCTCGAAGGTCTTTTTTTTTCTTCAATTGAAGGGAAATGAATTCTTCCTCCTCGAATAGGGTTAATCCGACAGCTCTTTCCTTTCCTTCGAGATAATCTAGTTTTTCATGAAAGGATTTTATCTCTTCGATACGAGTTGGGTCCGGATTCGGCTTAAAGATATTATCTTCCAAATTATCCCACATCCCGCTCAATGACGGATGCGCGAATGGAATCTTTACCAAAGTCATTTTAGCTAGTTCGGAAACTTTATCCGAACTAAAAAAATCTCTATTCTCCGCTTTTCTAGATTCCGTTTCGCGGGGAGTTAAAGAGCTAAGTTCAAGTTCTTCCGTTTCTTCTTCGATAGAAAGAGACGATTGAGATTTCTGGGAGAGTAATATCATGGAAAGTATTAGAGGTAAAGCCGGCAGAAGGATTAATGCGAATAAAAGGTTCGTTTTGATAAAGAATTTCATGATTATCCTCGAAAGGCGATTTAAAAGAGCCCGACACGATTGAATGTCGAGCTCTTCAGAAAGGTATTAACGATACTGGTTAAACCAAGCGTAGATTTTATCGGGGGAAGCGGAGAACCAACCGTGTCCGGCAAAATAGTCCGTATACAGACCGGTAGGGATTCCTAGAGATCGGAGTTTTTCGTAATAGAGGTCCATCGTCCACCAAGGAACTACGATATCAAGCCAGCCGTGAAGAAAATACGTTGGTGGATGATTTGCAGGTAAGGTCGGTACTATGCATAAGGGGCCGCTGCAGGTCGCATAAGATCCCGATTGTATCGCTAAGGCCTTAAATTCTCCCGGAAAAGAGACTGCCATTCTGCTAGTATTATATCCTCCGCTAGAGACTCCCGTAGCAAATTTTTTATTGGGATTAATCGGCCCGAAAGTTCCTTTTCGAATTGCCGCAAACAAATTGGTTAAGTATCGATAATCACCCGACAGTTCGTAAGCAATCGAAAATCCCGGAATATTGGTTTCCCAAAACAAATCTGCAGCAGCATCGGGAGCAATGACCGCAAATCCGTTATTGAGCATACGTTCAATCACTTGCAATTCATAATATCCGCCGAACGGTACTCCCTCGGTTCTGGTAAATTCTACCGGAAAGAAAGAACCTTGGTACATCACCACCACCGGCCAACCTCCGGCAGGTGGAGTTCCTTCAGGTACTTGGTATTTAACGTTACGAAAGGTGCCCGGTAACGCCTCGATTAGCGTACTGGAATAAGAACAAGTGGTTGTTTTTAATAAAAAACCAGTCGTTTGGCATCGAGCCGCATCCAGTTCGTTCGTTCCTGCAAAAAAGAAACTGCCTACTAGTATAGGCAATAACAGAGTTATTCTCTTCAACATTTTTTCATCCTCACCAGTCCTACATTTTATACGGCCTGGGTTTACGAGCATTAAAGCAAGTATCATGCCGAACAAAAAATCTATTTAATATAACAATTGTATTAAATACTGATGCGGAATAGTTGACAGGATCGGGTATTTAGATTTTTGACTCGATGCTTGTGTCTCATTTTAATCGATTGAAAACTTCATCTGATCGAAATCAATCAGACTAGATCGATTGGAAATCGTAAAGCGGGTTTAAAGCAAGGTTTCGACGAGCTTGGAATGTCTCGATTATATGGCATACTTATTGCAATTTGCTCCCTATTAAAAGACTTACTCGGAAGCTATAAACTTTCGGTAAAGGGGAACATTCATAGTATGAAAAATACTTTATATTTACAATTGCTGCTGTGCGGCTTGCTTTTAACAGATTGTACTTCCTTATTTTTATATTGGATCAAGCCATCAGGTTCATTCCAAGAAAGTAAAGTTCCTGAAACTCCGGATTATTCTAAGCAGGAATCTTGGGCGGCCCTTCCTTCGATCAAAGACGATTCGGACGAGGTCCCGAATTCCCCCGAGTTTAAAAACTTACAGGATCAAGCTAAGGCAGATGTTTTTTTTGTTCATCCTACTACTTTCATCAAAGGAGAGGGTTGGAATGCGGAGATCGGTGGTAACTTAATCGTCTATGGGATTTCGCCGTTGAAATTGCAAGCTTCCATATTTAACGAATCGGCGCGAATTTATGCGCCCCGATATAGACAGGCGGTACTTTATTCTTTTGTAGATGAGACGGGAAGCGGTGAGCAGGCCTTCTCAATTGCAAGAAGAGACGTGTTAAGCGCATTCGAATATTATTTAAAACACTATAACAAAGGAAGGCCGTTCTTTATTGCGGGCCATAGCCAAGGATCTATGATGTTGATCTCAGTCCTAAAGGAGTATTTGGATAAAGGAAAGGTCTCCAATTTCGTCGCGGCATATCTGCCAGGTTGGTCGATTCGTTCTTCGGATTTCTCGAATTTGAAAATATGCAGGGGCCCCAAAGACATCGGATGTTACGTAAGCTGGAACTCGAAAAAATGGGGCTCGCAACTTAGCGATTTTGCTCTTCCTGCTGAGCGATATGTGGGCGGGATTTGCGTTAATCCGGTGAATTGGACTTTGAATAGCTCCGAAACCTCGAAAGAGTTTCATAAAGGAGGGGTTGGAATCGGATTCTCTCATGTGGATAGAAATTATGTTAGGACCAAATGCCAGGGGGAAATGCTGCAAGTCGATCTGCCTTCGAATCCGGATTACGAGTCTCGTAGAGGAAATAAAAAAAATTATCATATCGCCGACTATGGACTTTTTTATCTGGATGTACGAACGAATATCCGCGAAAGGTTAGAGGCATACTTTTCTAAAAAAACGAAAGATTGAAATATTTACTCTAGAGATTTGGACTTTATAAAATTGCTGCTTGATCTTCTTAGAAAGAATGCTAGTTTGAAAACTCTTTTTTCATGTATCTGCAATTTCTGACTTTATCATTTTTAATAGCAGTGTTGCTTTGTTTGCTTGGCGTGTTATATTGCCTTGAAGTCCGAAATAAAATTTCCGGAATAAAAGAGCTAACGATTTCTTTTGTATGTTTAGCTTTTTTATATTCGGCCTGCGTTTATGCTTCGGTTGAATTAGATCCGAGAGGAGCGCAGCACCGATGGATTTCGGTGACTGCGTCTCTATTCGCAGCCGTTTTTTTTCAGGTTTTCTTTTTCAAATTCCCGTCTAAAATTTTCATAAAGAATTCGAATATTATTTTTCAAGTCGAGCTTCTGATTAGTTTTGCCGTGTCCGCTTGGTTTTATTGGGAAACAAGACAAGAAAGTAAAACGTTTCATTTTAACGGGCATTATTGGGATTTAACGGCCACGTTTCAAGGTCGAATCGTGGCATTCTATTCGTTGCTTCTTTCATTCGGAATCGTTATAGTAGCGGCTGTTCAAATTTTGCGGAACCAAGGCCAGAAAAGAATCGCACTGATCGGGATTCTTTTCGCATTTTTCCTTACCTTCATTGTACCTACCGTGTTTCTCGCACTGTTTCGTTTGGGACGAGTAAACGCCTACGTATTTGTGAATGTATTTGCAATTTCCGTAATCGCCGGCTTTTTCGTGTTTCATGTTTTTTTCGTAAGCTACGGAAACCTTCAGACTTCTTTAGCCGTGAGAATTCTTACTATCGTTCTTGCAATGGCGCTTTCCGTTTCGCAGGTGATGCTTGGGGGATTAAGTCATTCGATTGAAAACGAATATGACAGTCTTCAATCTGCTCGCATAGCGGATTTAAAATCTCTTCCCGGCGCAAAGAATCTGGTTTTCATATCCGATATTTTAGAAAATCCTAGGAATACTATTTCTTCCGACCGGCCCTACGTGCCGCTCGGGTCCAGATCATATTTTATATCCGCAGACGGAAAACCGATCGTCGTTTATCGAAACGAAACTGCAAAAGTCGAAGTCGGTTTCAGCTACGAATCGTATCGTAATTTCATACATCATTATATTCTGGATTGGGCTATTCGATTAATAGCGAGTCTTTTTATTTTAATCGTCGGGTTCCTGATATTTATGAAAATCTCAATCCTTAATCCGCTTTTAGAGCTGTTGCAAGGAGTAGATCGAGTGGAAGGCGGAGAATTATCCGTTCAAGTCGAAGTGCGCAATCGTGATGAAATCGGTCTTCTTACTAAGGCCTTCAACTCGATGGTTAACGCGATGAGAGAAGCTCGCCAAGAATTACAGCAGTACACTTCCAACCTCGAACGGACGATTTTAGAAAGAGATTCGATTTATGATGCGGTTCCGCAGGAAAGAAATCTAGTCAATAAGACGCTTATTTATGCTAGCAGAAGTATGCAGGCAGTCGTGGATCGAGTGGAGCGAATTGCCAACAAAGAGCAGCCCGTCTTGATAACCGGAGAGACGGGTACCGGAAAAGAAATAATCGCTGCGTTTATTCACGAACTGGGAAGAGGGAGCGATCGGCCGTTTGTTCCTATCAATTGTGCAGCAGTGCCTGTGAATCTTTGGGAGAGTCAGATTTTTGGACATTCCAAAGGAGCTTTTACGGATGCGAAATCGGACTATGCGGGCTTAGTCACGGAAGCTAAAGGAGGAACATTATTTTTTGATGAAATAGGAGAAATGCCTATTGAAATTCAGCCGAAAATATTAAGACTTTTGCAGGAACGAAAGTATAAGAACGTCGGAGGTAGAATGGAATTAAACGCGGAATGTCGGATTATTTTTGCAACGCATCGCAATCTAAAGGAAATGGCCTCAAAGGGAACTTTTCGAGAAGATCTGTATTATCGTATTAACGTTTTTGAAATCAACATACCTCCTTTAAGGGAGAGGCGGTCCGATATTCCATTTTTAGTGAATCGATTTTTAGAAAACTATTCTAAACAGATGGAAATTGAAAAGCCTTCAATTAGCGAAGAGGTGATGGATTTATTTTTGCAATTTTCTTGGCCGGGGAATATTCGAGAATTAGAAAATTGTATTATTCGCACACTTGTGCATTTTAAAGGGGATACGATCAACGTGTCGGATCTCCCTCCCGAAATAGTGGAATTGAAGATTTCAAAATCGGAAAATACATCATTAGTTCCCGTTACCAATAGCGCATATATAGCCGGCTTCGAACCGTTAGTTTCCATGTATTCTAGAAGATTAATCGAAGCGGCATTAAGTCAATGTGCTGGAAACAAATCGGAAGCGGCACGTCTTTTGAAAATTTCGAGAGGAAAATTACAATATCAAATGAGACAACTAGGAATGGATTAGGAAAAATTAATTCGAAATCAATGAAGTGAATTAATCGTTAAGGACACTGCATCCCGGATGAAAGGGTCGCCGTATTCGTCACCGTTTTGACTAAACTCGTCATACTGCTCCTTGTCGTACTCAACTGTAGAGTATATGTTCCGCTGGAACCAGCGCTCGATCCCCAATCCCTGCCGACGGCTATTCGATAAACACCTAACGTAGAAATGGAAAGAGAGACGGAATCGCCTACGTTTTGATTCGAATTTGTAGGAGGTGATGGACAGGTTCTGTCTTTGGTACTGCCGTTTATCAAATTCGTTCCACTTAACGCGCTTCCCGGACCGTAAACGGATAGTCGTAGTACGGAAGCTCCGGTAACTGCGGAGACGGTTATCGTTAAAGTATCCGACAATACGAATTGTGTATCGTAGACATTCTGGCAATTTGTTAGTGAAGGGCAGGTCCAGGAATCATTATTGGATTGAGAACTTTGGGTCGCATAGGTCAAACCGGATAATATCTGATCCAATAAAATACCTGTGGCACTGGAAGAGTCTAAGGAGAGCCGGTTCGCTTGATTGCAATCGGAGAGTAGGATTAAAGAAAGTAATAGGGCTGCGTAATTTCTGTACAACTGCGTTTCCTCCATTTATTATCACAACAATTAGGAAGAACATTTTTATCAACGTTAAATAAATTTATTGACAAATTTTCTTACGTTTTCTCCGCAAAGATAAGCTTTTTTTGCGCTCCAAATGGACGCAAGGAGTTTATGTATGCGGGCAGCTGACAGAGGCAGACGTGTTCGCTTTGCTTATTACTTTTCCGATATCGCGCGCCCTCTGTCTTCAGGGCGCCTCCCTGCGTTCGCAGGGACCGGGCTGTTTCGGGTTCGCGTAGTCACGCTCATCCCTTAGCTGCTCTTTGGTTTTCGTTAGCTCTCGTTTTAACCAAGCTCGGGACTGACGCCCTGCACATCCCTGGCGCTAGCGGAGGACAGAGGACAGAGGACAGAGGACAGAGGACAGAGGACAGAGGACAGAGGACAGAGGACAGAGGACAGAGGACAGAGGACAGAGGACAGAGGACAGAGGACAGAGGACAGAGGACAGAGGACAGAGGACAGATAATTATTCCTATTACCCTGACAACAATTTTTTTAAAAACGAATTATGTTGGAGCTCCTGTGCGATAGATCTTTCCTCTACCTTAGCTGCCTTTCCAACATTGAGCAGCTTCTGTCTAGCGTGAGCAAAGCGAACGCGTCTGTCTTCTGACCTCTGTCCTCTGAAAACGAACGCTTTATTTTCTAAGAGCTGGACGTAATTTTGCTTAATGTGTTGGATAATTTGGAAGCCGTCTCCGACTTCGGATTAATTTTGAGGGCTGCAGACAGCAGAATTTTACTTCTTTCGTAATTTTTCAACGTCATATAAACTCTTGAGAGGCTTATTAGATTATTTAAATGTTCCGGATCCCTTAGTCGTAGTCTTTCTCCTAACTCGACGGCTTTATTGAGTTCTCCGACCTTCCTTGCAATCACCGAAGAGATGAAAAGAATTTCGTTATCGATAGGTCGTAATTGAAGATAATCCTCGGCGTAGCGTGCGGCTTGATCGTATTTCCCGTTCTTGAGAAAAAGTTTAATTAGTTTTTTCTTTACTATCGGCACTTTCGGATCGAGAGCTTCGATTTTCTCGAGGATGGCTATCGCTTCCGCTAAGTTTTCCTCGTTTTCGGCCTTTTTGGCTTCGGATAATAATTCCTTTATGCGATTCGAATAATCTCCATCGACGAAATTGTCGAGCAAGAATTCACCCTTGTATGATAAGCGAATCATGGAAAGATCGTCGATCAATTCTCCTTCGCGCAATATCGCCTCGTAAATGTTATTCAGATTTCCTTCACCTTCTTCTACCATTCGCAGGAAAAGTTCCTCATCGTCGTTGATGATTCGATTTCCGTCGGAGGCATTCCCGATCAGAATATCGTCCCGGCCGTCGGAGCCTACGATAATACTATCGCCGGGGGACAATTGGAACGTTTCGATCCTGATCTTTCCTTCTATTCCGGTAGTACCCAGTTTGCGACAATTGAATTTATCTCCGATAAAACTAGCCTTTCCATCCTTATAAAGGACCGCTCGGGGATGTTCCGCATTTAAAAAAAGTAAGGATCCAGTCGTTTCATCGAGTAAGCCCATCATGCAAGAAACGAGCATCGAACCTTCGAAACTTTCGAATACTTTATGAAGTTCTATAAAAGTATCCTTCATCCATCGTTCCGGCGATTTTGAACGAACGGACTCCACGTTTTTGGTCCGCTCGACTATGGATTCCAGAACCGCTCCTAAGACTAACGCTCCTCCCGCTCCTTGCATCGATTTTCCCATGGCGTCTCCGTTTAAGAACACGACGTAGGGCTGCCCGTTTAGTCGGATATTATTCGAAACGTTCAGGTCCCCGCCGATTTCGTCCTCGCGGTTTTTAAACGTGAATTTCTTTTTTTGTTCGAGGAAGAAATCAACCTTTACGTCCTTGCTTTCGGATTTATTAGATCCGAGGGGTTTGATTAAAAGGGAAGTAAGAAAAAAATCTCCGTCCTGTAAGCGCTTTAGCTCCCGCACTTCGTTAAGAGTATTTTCCAGTTCGATCGTGCGCTCTTTTACTTTATGCTCTAATTCCTTTGCATATTTATCGAGACGTTTTCGTCCTGCCTGAATGGATCTCGCCATTCGATTGAAGGATCTCGCGATAAAACCCACTTCGTCCTCCACTCTGGGCTGCAATCTATAATTCAAATCTCCGGCGTTGATCGCCTGCAATCCGTCGACGACTTCGTTTAACGGAATGACTAAGGCCAATCGAAAGAAATATCTGAAACCGATCGAGACGGCAAGAACGACCGCAATGAGCGAATATACGAATATCAGGGAAGGTATATGAATAAAATTTCTCAACATACCGTATCGAAAGCCGATCTCGAAGAAAGAATCGTTATCGGGGCGCTTATACATGTAAGAAACCGTGAAAGTATCGGTTCCGCTTCCCTCAGGATTCGATTTCAGAATCCGATAAATCCTCTTTCCGGGTTCCACCATGGAGGAGATCGGTAGCAAAATTTTCTCGGAAGCTTTCCCGTCCGCCTGAAGGGATTCATTTTCCAGACTTTGCTTCAGAATCGCGAGTCCGGCCGAAATGGAGGGGTTCTTATCCTTCAATAAATTAAGGACGCCGGATTTGTCGGCTTTGTCCGGAAGGTGAAGATATTTACTTCGGATAACACCGAATCGGTCCGAGAGCATATTAAGGAATGAAGCCATTTCCGAATCGGAAACGTTCGATTCGTTTTTCGATGTTAAGAATTCCTTAATTCCCGCTTTGTAGACGAAGAATTCCGGTGGAGCGTCTTCCAAGACGGTTTGCGATTTTTTCCATCGTTCTTTTCCCCTTAAATTTCCGAGATTGCAAAGTAAAATTCGGAGATGAGTAAAACGAATCTGGAATTCCGAGCGGGTATCCAAGGATACGTTCCCTGTTTTATAAGGAAAATTGAATGTATCCGATTTCGGGGAATAGGATGTCAGGTAGACCAGTCCTTCGGGGGTTTCTCCATCGTTAACAACGGCCTTGATTTCCTGGTTCCGAATTTGATCGAAAGAGTCGTCATATCCGCTTAAAACGAAGTATCCTACGAGTTGCAGAGTTAAGAGGCAGGTTGCCATCGTTATGGCGGTGATCCGGCTCAAAATCGTAGTTCTCTCTTCCGTAACGTTTGCGTAAAGGATGACGATTAAGAATAAACCGATTACTAATGACAAATCGGCGGTCTGCTGATACGAGGCTCTTGATACCGAACCGTCCCTGCTTAGGGAGTTCATGATTCCCGGAAGAACGCCGACGATGCAGAATCCTATGAGAAAATAAATAACCGCCCTCCTTTCTTTTCCCTTGGATACGAAAGCCCGCCAAACTCCTGCGATGACGAAAAACAAAGTCAATAATAGTACAAAAAGTGAGAACCATTTATAGAATGCGTGACTTTCGAAGTCCCAATAATGACTTCCTATGTTGTACGCTCTCGGGGCTTTTAAGGAAGAATAAATATAATAAACGCCGAAAAGGGCCGCGATCGCATATAGAACGATCCGAATCACATTCCCGATTTTCACTCCCTTCGGTTCCGGAAAATAAAAGAAAAAGGTTAGGATCTCAATGAAAATGACCATCGATGACGGAATGACAATTAATCTGTGATAGACCGTCCATTCAGCCGACGAGCTGAATCCCATCGCATAACCGAAGTGAAAAATGAAAAAAGAAAAGCTGAATAAACCCAGGTGAAGAGCGGGGCGGGTTCTTTCCTTGAGGGAAAGGAAGAATTGTGAGACGAAAAGTCCGAAGGCGCTCGCTAAAGCGGAGCCAAAGAAATAAAAATTGCATTGAAACAAATCCATACTATCGAAGTTCCATCCGCTTTAATAAACCGAAGAGAGAAAACAATAACGACGAGGAGCAATATTTCAACAATATTTCTCCGTCTCCTACATAATCATCTAAGGGACCTACTTTTCTTTTTCGACGAAGTTAAGGTCAAAATCCCTTCAATTAATCGATGTTCCGTTCCTATCGAAGCGACTATCGGTTGGAAGTTTTTCCTTTCGAACGTACGATATCGATCGGACGTATCTACCGGACGGAAGGATCAATATCGGTTAAATTCCGGTCAATGATTCGTCGATAGATCGAATGCGAGTTCGTTTTGACTTTCGAAAAACGACTGAAGGTCTATGACCATACGTAGCTCTGAAAGTTCTGCTAAAATGAGCGGAGTCGGAAAAGCCCGCAATATGAGCCGCTTCGGTTAAATTCGAACATCTGGGCATATTCTTGGCGGCTACCTTGAGTCTTAAATTTAATAAGTATTTTCTAACGGAAATGAAAAGAGTTTCTTTGAATAAATGTCTGAACCTATCTTCGGATAAATTTACCAGCTTAGCTAGATGTCCGAGTTTGATTTCTTGAGGATGCGGTATATGCGCTAGTGAATGTAAATGATTCACGACCGTCATAACTCGATTATCCAAAGCTTTCGATTCTTTATAAGGTAAAATCGATCCAAAAATCGTATTCACTAAATTCTGCAATATGATAAATGCTTCGGCGTCGGTGGTGTCCTCCGACATCGCTTTCATTACGATTTCCGACAGATTCGGAATTCTGCTAGAATCAAAGACTTGAATCCCCGCATTTAAACTACCTGCGATCCTTTCGAAGAGCAGCGAATCAGGATCTATATTTAAATTTAAAACATGGGTTTGCTTAGCCATTTCACGATACATTCGGTTGGGCGGAATGAAAACGCCCGTGAACTCGATTGCAGGTTCCGACGGAAGAAAAAGGCGAGCGGGTTTTTCCACTGAAATGAGTATGGACGCGGCGTATAGGCTATGCATCGCGCTCGTTTCTTCCCAAGCCGCAAATAAAACATGGCAGTCCCAAATATATAGGGAATTCTTCATTCCAATTCCTCTTAATGCAATCCTTCCAGTCTCTATTTTGAGCGAAAGCAAAAGAATTCGATGAACGAGTAAATGTGAATCTCTAGCCGAAACGTTCAAGTTTATTTATCGATTCGAGCCGATACATTCAAGCTTTCTCGCTACAAGGGAAGTATAGTCCTATTAGTCTTAAGGTAGCGGCCCGGATAGTATGAATATTAATTATAGACGAATATTTTTTGTCATCGTATCGCTATATCCGATTCTGATGAAGTCATCGCGCTTTTGGATCCGATTTGACATTCAAATTGCTAATATTCTAAAAACCGATCCAGAGGTTAAATAAGGTATCGTTAAAGTGATTATCACCCGTGCGGAATTCCGAAGTTTTAGGATCGTCCTTGATTCGAGAATCCGGAATTTCCGTACGGTTCTTCTTTCATTAAACGAATTAGGGATTAACGAATCGAAATATTGATATTGGAGATAATTATGATTAGGTTAGGGGTTGTGGGCGCCGGGCAAATGGGTTCGGGAATTTCGCAAGTGTTGGCACAGAGCGGTTATCATGTACGATTATTCGACATCAACGAGCAGCAGTTGGAAAAATCGATCGGTAGCATAGAACAGAATTTGGGGAGACTAGCTAAGAAAGGATTATTTCCCGAATCGGAGATCAATGCGGCGATTTCCAGAATCGACAAAGTCGACGACCTCGGCGAGTTAGAGGATGCGGATTGTATCATCGAAGCCGTTAGTGAAGACGAAAAGAATAAAATAAGTCTATTTGAACGATTGGATAAGATTGCGAAGAAAGAATCCATCCTCGCGTCGAATACCTCTTCCATTTCGATAACTAGAATCGCCTCGTCGACAAGTCGGCCCGAAAAGGTGATCGGACTGCATTTCATGAATCCGGTTCCTATGATGAAATTAGTGGAAATCATTCGCGGCCATAATACTTCCGACAGCACTTATGAAGCGGCTCGAGCACTTGTGGAGAAGCTAGGAAAGGAATCCTGTGTGTCGGAAGACTATCCCGCGTTCATCGTTAATCGCGTACTAATTCCCATGATTAACGAGGCCATTTTTGCCGTTTATGAGGGAGTCGGAAAACCGGAAGAAATCGATAAAGGGATGAAACTCGGAACGAATCAGCCGATGGGCCCGATTACCTTGGCGGACTTTATCGGGTTAGATACTTGTCTCGCGGTTATGAACGTTTTGTTTAGCGGGTTTAAGGAGCCGAAATATAGGCCTTGTCCCCTGCTCGTAAAAATGGTCGAAGCCGGGCATCTGGGAAGGAAATCCGGGAAGGGATTTTATAGTTACACGAATTAGAATTCATTCATAAAATAAATGAACGGATTTTTAGAATTAATTAAGGAATATAACATTATGAATTTTGAATTTAATGAAGAGCACTTAACATTGAGGGAGAGTGTTCGAGAATTCGTGGAAGAGAAAATCAAGCCCATCGCTTCCAAAATCGACGAAGAACATAAAATACCGGAAGATCTTATATCCCAGGTCGCCGAAATGGGATTTCTCGGGAGTTACTTACCCGAGAAATATCAGGGAGCCGGTCTGGACATTCTTTCTTACGTTATTATAATAGAAGAAGTTTCGAAAGCTTGTGCCTCTACGGGAGTATTGATTTCGGGCCATACTTCCCTTGCGTGTGATCCGATTTATCGATTCGGAACGGATACGCAAAAAGAGAAGTGGCTTCCTGACTTGGCGTTAGGTCGTAAAATCGGCTGTTTCCTGCTTACAGAACCGGATGCCGGCAGCGACGTGGCCAATTTGACTACGACATATCGGAAGGATGGTGATCAGTATATTCTGAATGGAAGTAAGAATTTCATCACTAACGGGGCGCATCTAGGGACAGGCGTCGTATTTGCCACCTCGGATCGAAGCCTGAAGCATAAAGGTGTCAGCGCTTTCATACTAGATTTGAAGTCGGAAGGCGTGGTTATTCTAAAGAACGAAAATAAGCTCGGAATCCGAGGCAGCTATACGACCGCTTTCGCTTTAGACGAAGTGCGAATCCCTATGGAAAATCTTTTGGGAGCGGAGCATCAAGGTTTTAAGATAAGCATGGAAACCTTAAACGGTGGGCGCATCGGTATCGCAGCACAGGCACTAGGGATCGGGGAAGGGGCGTTTGAAAGATCGATATCATACGCGAAGGATCGCAAGCAATTCGGAAAGCCGATCGCGGATCTGCAAGCCATTCAGTTTAAACTAGCGGATATGTTTACCAGACTGGAACAGAGTAAGATGCTTACCTATCGTGCCGCTTGGGCAAAGGAAAATTTGCCCAATTATGCCCTAGAATCGGCGATGTGCAAAGTTTCCGCCTCCGAAGCTGCGACATTCGTTACAAAGGAAGCGATTCAGATTCACGGAGGATACGGATTCATTACGGACTACGAAGTGGAAAGAATGTTTCGCGATGCTAAGATTACCGAAATCTACGAAGGAACCAGCGAGATACAAAGAGTCGTGATTTCCAAGATGCTATTGCAATAAGGTAATATTCTTAGGAAGAAGAGGTTTAGAGGTCCTTTTGGAATCCATGCATATCGTCTCGTTATTTCAATATGGTTTATTTAAGGTATGAGAATATTTATTATAAAATAGAATATATATAACATTTAATAAATTAATATTATGATAAGCCGAATTAGTTTTTCACTATTCGGCTTTTTTTGTCGGATTTGATTCCGGGGGCATATGAGAAAGGTTCTATTTTCTTGAACGAATCGGCTATCGATAGTCGTTTAGCCGGGACGTTCAAAGTTTTTTAATTCAAACTGGTTGACTTGAATTGGGAGCTAATTTAATTCATGGTTAAATGAAAATAAATACCGGTATAATATTATTAATAATTAATATTGTGGAAGTTTTTTAGGGAAGGTGATCGGTGATGAAGACTGCGGAGAATAGAGGGAAACAAGAAACTATGATTATGCGGGAGGCTGCGAGGGATGTAGCTCGAAATTTTTTACCCGAGGATGTGAGAGTCAGCGTATTATTTGCCGGGCAGGGGAATAATCCCCTGCCCGAATTGATGTCACTATTCGAGACGGAGGGAGACGGGGCCGAATTCTTCCAACGACTTTATGCGACTTTAGGAACTTGTATGTCCCGGGTTCAAGGGGAAGGATTAGCCTTCCTATTTCCCCGAGGCTTCGACTTACGCACCTGGCTGCGCGATCCGGACGCCGTTCCCAAGGAGTTAATCCAAAAATCCTCTTTATATAGCGTTCCTCTCGTTTTTGCCGCCCAAGCCGGAAATTTATTCAGATTTCTAAGAAACGAATCGGATTGGAAATTACTTCGCTCGAATACGGCCGGAATTTACGGGCATTCCCAAGGGATATTCGCCGCACTACTATTATCCTCTTCTCCTAATCGGGAAATCTTTCTGGATAATTTTGAAAAAACGTTTTCCGCACTTTTTTTCCTGATACTTCGCGCACAAACCATCTATCCGGAAATGGATATCGATCCTGAAATCCTTAGACGATTCGCAAAAAAAGGAGAGATTCCTTCTCCTATGGCACAAATGAGATTTTCCGAGCAAGTCGATTCATTGGCCGATATATTAAATAATTATAATAAATCCGTCGATTCATCCGAAAAGGTTTTTCTTTGTCTGATAAACGGTCCCAACGATCGGGTTTTCGGAGGGTCTCCAGAGGCATTATTAAAGTTTAGGGATTATCTATCTAGGTCCGGACAGGAAGGTGTGAGGACTTGGAATTTTATCGATGCCTCCATTCCGTTTCATTCTCCCTTCCTCGCCGAAGTGCCCAAAATGGTCGAAGCCGATTTTGTTCGGATCGGATTTTCACCTAAGCCGGAAGATCTGGAAATCTCCCTTTACGATACGCGTAAAGGAGAGGATATGAGAACTTTATCCTCGACGAATCTGGCCAACGATTTGGCTTCGATGGTTTCTAATGATCTATTGGATTGGAATCGGACTCTTTCTTCTCTTATCGAGAGTAAAGGAAAGCAACTTCTCTTATCATTTGGTCCGGGCAATTTTGTAGAAAAGCTTTCCGTACCGTTCCTAAAAGGCCGTTCATTCTTGGTAAAGAACCTTACACAAGAGGAGCGTTTTCGTGCCTTCCTGAAAACCGATTCTTTTTCATTTCCTATAGATTGGAAAGACTATGCGGTGACATTCGGGAAACTCGCCCACGGGCGGGAGTTCCCGCTTAATAGATATTCCAGATGGACAGGACGTCCTCCCGTATTCGGAGGAGGAATGACCCCTTCGACCGTGGAACCCGAGATCGTCATAGCCGCCGCAAAAGAAGGTTATGTGGTCGAGTGGGCCGGAGGAGGACAAGTAACGGAGGAACTTTTTAGAAAGCGATTGGAGATAATCCGCCAAGAGCTTCCACCCGGAAAGGGAATCGTAGTTAATCTTCTTTATCTCGATGCTTATCTTTGGAATCTTCAAGTTCCGCTTGTCAAGAAATGTAAATCGGAAGGAGCTCCTATCGACGGAGTAACGATCTCTGCAGGAATTCCGGAGCCGGAGGAAGCGGTCAGACTTTTGGAGGAATTTTCATCATCAGGCATTTGGTTAAATTCGTTTAAACCCGGTACCATAGATCAAATTCAAAAAGTATTAAGGATTGCTGATAAAGTTCCGCATATCACTTTCATGATGCAGATTGAAGGCGGCGCGGCCGGTGGACATCATAGCTGGGAAGATTTGGAAGACCTGGTCCAAAGCACTTACGGAGAAATTCGAAAAAGATCGAATCTGATTCTCGCTGTAGGCGGAGGAATCGGGTCGCCGGAAGATTCCGCATCGTGGTTGTCCGGCGACTGGGATTCTCGGAATAAAAAGCCTGTGGACGCGGTCTTTCTCGGTACTCGATTGATGGCCGCGAAGGAATGTAAAACCTCGCTTGCGATTAAGAAAGAATTAGTCAAAAAATCCGGTGACATTGACTGGTCAAAAACGAAAGAAGGAAAAGATGTCGGCGGAGTCGTATCCGGAAAATCGGGATTAGGAGCGGACATATATTATGCTTCCAATACTTGGACAAAGCTTTCGGAGTTGGCCGAGAAAATTACGAAAGGTAAGGAGCCGAAAGAAGCTAGGCGTAACGTTTTGGATCATAAGGCGGAATTGGTAGAACTAGTCAACCGGACCGCCAAACCGTACTTTGGCGACATTGATGCCATGAATTATAACGAAGTACTAGAAAGGTTCGTAGAACTGACATGCCCCGGCGAACGACTTCAGTCGAGTGAAGGCGACTGGCCGGATCATCCGTTTATCGATTTTAGTTTTCGTACTCGCTTGCAGGAACTCTTCTTACGTTTTGAAGGAAGGTTATTATTTCCGGGTAAAGAAGTGGAATCCCTGCTTCAGCGAATCGAGGATTTGGACGATCCGAAGGCATTCCTGATTCGTTGGAGAAAAAACTATCCGATCGGAAACGATCTATTCATACTTCCGGAAGATCGTGAATTTTTCTTGGAAGTTTGTAAGCGTCCCGGGAAGCCCGTGAACTTCATTCCGATTTTAGATGAGGATCTAGTTCGTTGGATTCGATCGGATTCCCTTTGGTATTCGCATTGTATCGATATGGATCCGAATGCTTGTCCGTGGATTCCGGGGCCTAAGGCATTAGTAGGTCTGCTACAGGAAAACGAACCTGTCTCCGAGATTCTGAAAAGTTTCGTGGATGGTTTAAAATCGGAAGCGGAAGCTTTTCAAATCGAACTTTGGAAGGAGTTCCTGCCTCGGAAGGATTCGGAACATCTCCAAGGAGTAGAGCTTATTCGATCGGAAAGCAGGACGGAGGCATTCTTACCATCGTCGGAACTCATCCAAAAAGAAACTTGGATCGATTTTCTAAGCCGACAAGGAGAAGGAATGATTTCGGCTCTCTTGACCTGCGCCAGGATTAATGGAAAGGTTTCCGACATCCCGGATTGGTTTTCGCCGACTTTGTATCGAAAGTTTTCCTGGCGGGTAGCGGATTCCGGCGAACTCATTGAGCTATGCGCTTATAAGGAAGGAGACACCTTGCCGTCCGTCACTCTTCGCCTACTGGGGAAAAAATCCGCGGAGCTGACTCTTTTCTTCTCTCACCCGCAGGATCACGATTCTATTCCTTTTACTAGAAGATTTACGGCCGTGGATGAGCCTGACGTTCTCTTTTTGGAAGATGGGGAATTCCGATCCGAATCGATCCGTTCTTTCCATTCAAACGTTTGGAAATTGGGAAAGCATCAGGAATTTTCGTCGTCCATTCAATTTCCATTATATTCAAACGATTCTTATGCGGAGAATGAAAATGAAAGGGCGATCGAACGGAGCGAGATCGTAGACTTCCGAAAGGCGACTAACGATTATTTTCGAAAAGATTTCGAGGAAGGCGGCGGTCTTCTTTCGTCCTTGTCCATGGGAGCCGTTTTCGCTTGGAAAGAAATTATCGGGCCTTTGTTCTCGTTCCCGAAAGCGGATTTATTCCGTCTTTTACATCTTTCCCAGAATTTCACTTGGAAACCGGCAGCTGCCGGCTTGAAAGCAGGCGATGTCATATCATCCTCGGCTCGAATTTCCAGCGTGGAAAAACTTGCCGATGCAGCCGCAGTTTATGTGTCGGGAGAAATTCGGAATCGTGAGGTTAGCGTAGCGAGTTTCGAGACCGGCTTTTTACTGCGCGGATTCCGAGGGGATTTTGCGAGTTTCGATTCTAGACCGAAGGAAGGAGGCATTCTCGTTTCGTCCCTCGCCGAAGCCGACGTTCTTAGGCAAATTCCCTGGATTCGAAAGAGAAGCGATTCAATGGAAATCCAACAAGGCGATATCCTTCGATTCAGGACTCAAAAACGGCTATCGGTTTCGGAGGGAAAGGAAACTCGACATGAAATCGAAGGAATCGTTTATCGGATCGATAAACTAGGAAATAAATCAATATATTCCGATTTTATTATAAACGAAAAAACGATCGGAACCGAAACCTCGTCCTTAGATCGAATTTTTCAGGTCTTTGAATCGGCTGACTCTCCGATTCCCTTGAAGAAAAAATATAAGCTCGTATCCGAAGTATTTCGGGCGCCCAAGGATATGAGTTTATATTCCGCCGCTTCGCAAGATGCAAATCCGATTCATACGGATCCGAATTTTGCCCGTCTCGGCGGTTGGGATGGACCCATCGTTCACGGACTCTGGACCTCCTCCCAGGTGACGAACATACTCGTTAGATTCGCTTGCGGTGGAGATTCGTCCAGACTAGTTTCTTTGAAGGAAACCTTCGAGGCTCCGGTTTATCTAAACGAAGAATTACGTTTGGATGCATTTCACGTGGCGCAATCCTCGGGGAATCAGGTCATAGAAATCTTCCTACAGTCTAAAAACGGCGAGATTAAATTGAAGGCGGAGGCGCTTGTTTCTCCGGCTAAAACCTCCTACGTTTTTACCGGCCAAGGTTCCCAATCGCAGGGAATGGGAATGAAACTTCTGGAGGAGTTCCCCGAAGCTAGGGAAATTTGGGCGCAAGCCGAGCATACCGCAAATTCCGAATTGGGATTCTCTCTGCTGGAGATCGTACGTAATAATCCGACTTCGATTCGGTGCGGCGGGAGAGATTGGGTTCATCCTAAAGGAGTTCTGCATTTAACTCAATTTACTCAAGTGGCCTTGGTCGCAAAATCTCTAGCCGACTGGGCTGTCCTGAAAAAAAGAGGATACTTAGTTCCCGATTCGCCGTTTGCCGGTCATTCCCTTGGAGAATTTTCCGCGCTAGCGGCCAGAGGGTTTATCGGTTCTGAAAACGTATTTAAAATCGTATACAATCGCGGATTTACGATGCAGAGACTGGTTCCTAGAGACGCGGCGGGAAAAAGTAATTATGCGATGAGCGTGGTTCTAGGAAACCGCCACGTAGGCCTGAACGAAGCTAAAATACTGGAATTAGTGGACGAATCCAAGAAAGAAACAGGCCTTCATCTAGAAGTAGTAAATTATAATATTCGAGATAAGCAATATTCAGTTACCGGTCATATCGCAGCATTGGAATTGCTGGAGGCAAAATCCAAAAAATTCGCCAAGGGTAAAAAAACTACGATTCGACTGGAAGGGATAGACGTTCCGTTCCATTCGCGCATATTATTTTCAGGCGTTCCGGATTTCCGCGCAACCTTAGAGAAGAATATTCCCGCCGATTTGCCCTTACGGGATCTGGATGGGAAATACATCCCGAATTTAATCGCGATTCCGTTCAGCGTATCGAAGGAGTTTCTTCAAACGTTGCTGGACGTATCGGGAAGCGAATCTATCTCGGTTCTTTTAAAGAAGAATCCCGAAGAATTGGATTCGAACGAAGTTAGACGAACGATCTTGATCGAGCTACTGGCGTATCAATTCGCCATGCCGGTGCAATGGATTCGGACTCAGGAAGTCTTCTTCGGAGAACTCGGAATCAATCGTTTGATCGATGTCGGAGCAAGGGGGGACCTATCCGGCATGGCAAGGCAAACTCTGAAAGACCGGACGGATTCTTCTAAATTTCAAATTCTACATTTGGAAGAGAACAGGGACGAAGTTTTTTACGAGAAAGAGGATGTCCCCGACGCGGAATGGAGCGTTCAAACCGAGGAGGCCGAATCGATTCCCGAGGAACCGAAATCGTCCATCTCCTTAGAGCATAACGTATCCGTTTTGCCGGACGCTAAGGAAGAAATCATAATCGTTTCCCATCCCGGAGCTTCTTTAGAAATTCCGAATGTAACTCTGGATCGAAAGGATGCACTCTTCTCGCTTCTCTCGCTCAAAGCGGGAGTTCGCGTGGATGAAATCTCCGAATCCGGAACCGTCGACGATCTATTCGGGGGAAATTCCTCTAAACGGAATCAAGCGCTCGCCGATATAGGTTCCGAGTTTAGAACGAACGCTTTAGAAGGAGCTCACGAAAAGCCTTTGAAGGATTTCGTCCAAGTACTCGCGGATCGGATGCCGTACGAGCAACCGGGGCCGTACTTGCGAAGTGCGTTTGAAGAGACCGTAAAGAAATTCTTTCCTCCGGAATTCGGACGAAAAGAAATCTTTCAACACTTGAAAGAAGAACGAATGTTAAGCGAAAGCGGAGTCTTTGCCCTAAGCATGTATCTACCTTTGGCGGTTAGGGACGGAGAATCTCTCGGAAAAGGAGCTTTGAGTCCGATCGGACTCAAAAGCAGGCTTACCGGTACGAAAGAATCCGCGCGATGGTTGGATCAGGCGGTGGATCTTTTCTCTTCCTGGAAAAACGTCCAAATTCCCAAAAGATCGGCTTTTTCCAATAACGGAGGAGGCGGAGCCAAAGTGGACTCGGTCGCTTTAGAGGCTCTGGAAAGGAAATACTTCGGTCTCGATGGAGCCTTTGCCAAATCGATACGAGACTTGAGAAGACGTCTTTTGGAAGACGACCCATATTCGGAATATTTAATCCACGATTTGGGTAAGATCGAAGAAGGTCGCTCCGTTCTCGACAAAAGCGAGGACCGGATTCCAGCCATTTTTTCCGAAAAGAAAATCGTTTCTTTCAAAAATTCGCATCAATGGGCGAAGAAGAGAGTTTTAGCTCTCGCGGCGCAATTTTTAAAAGGTGAAATTCGGGAATTTTCCAAAGAGGACACACTCTATTTCGGGAATCATTCCGACTCTGAAATTCTGGATATTTTAGAATATTGGAATACCGTCTTCGGGAAGAAGGCGCACAAATCCTCTTTATCGGACGAGAGGAAGAGGTTTGAAAATGCGAACCTGCAATTTTCGAGATTAAAAAACCGTCTTTCCGAAAGAATCGACGAATCTCCGGTCTTTGTTTATCCTCGAGTGATCCAGCGGCCGGATTTGAAAGACGGGGAAAACGGTTCATTGGTCTGCGGTGACGAGGAACTAGAATTAAATCCGGCGGTCAGTTATTCGAGATACTCGTTTCTGGAATCCAGCGGCGACTTCGGATCGACTTTCGAACGAAACGAAGCGGAAACTAAAGAATATTCAAAAATTCTAAATGATCTCTGTAAAACGGGAATTTCTTTTTCCGGAACAAAGGTTTTGGTCACAGGAGCGGGTCCCGGTTCCATAGCCTCGGAAATAGTAAAGGCATTTTTACTAGGAGGGGCGGAGGTAGTCCTGACTACAAGTTCCTATTCTTCGGATAGGATCGGATTTTATAAAAAACTGTATCAACGATACGGCGCAAAAAATTCCTCGCTTCAAATCGTTCCTTTTTCGCAAGGATCCTTTGCGGACATTCGTTCTCTTGTCGATTGGCTGGAATCTAAAAATTGGATCCCCGATTTTCTATTTCCATTTGCTGCGATCGGAGAAGAAAATACGGCATCGTCCTTGGACGACACTTCGCTTCTTTCGATCAGGGTTATGCTTGTCGGAGTCGAAAAGTTGATCGGGGAATTGGGTAAGCGAAGGGCGAATTTCGGCGACTCGGAACATAAACTCAACGTTATCCTACCTTTGTCTCCGAATCACGGAATATTCGGTAGGGACGGAATGTATGCCGAGACAAAGCTCGGCTTAGAAACTTTGTTTCGCAAGAAATTTTCGGAATCCGCGGATTGGGGTCGATTCGTGCGGATATTGGGAGGAGTTATCGGATGGGTGCGCGGAACCGGCCTTATGGAAGCCAACGATTTATTGGCTCCTGTCTTAGAAGATCAAACGGGAATGCGAACCTTCTCTCGTTCCGAAATGGGATTTTTACTAATCGGTTTAGCCGGCTGGGGTTTGCGGAACGGCTCGTTGGAGGTCGTGAAGGCGGATCTAACGGGAAATTTACGGGACGTAAAAAATCTAGGGGAACGTCTCGCCAAAATTCGCGCCGATATAATCGCTCGTAACAAACATACGACGGAAATCCAAAACATAAGCTCGGCATTGTATCCGACTCGCCCCATTAGAAAGGTTAAACCTCTTCCGAAACAGGGCCTGGTCTTTCCGGAAGCTCCAAATGAGACGGATTTGGAGGAATTTAAACAAACCGCCAAAACCGATCTCAGTAAATTGGTCTGTGTCGTCGGATACTCCGAACTCGGTCCGGGTGGGAGTTCCCTCACTCGTTGGGACTTGGAAAAGTCCGGAACTCTATCCCTCGAAGCGAGTGTGGAGATGGCTTGGATGATGGGCTATATTCAATATCGGACCGGAGAAAAGGGTAAGGTCTGGACGGATGCGAAAACGGGAGAAGAAATCCAAGAGTGGGAAGTTAAGCAGAAGTATGAAAGCGAAATCCTAAAGCACTCGGGGATTCGAATCGTAGAGATTAAAAGCTCCGGATTTGATCCGTCGGAGATTTCCGTATTCGCCGACGTGGTATTGGAGGAGGACTTTTATATTCCGGTATCGGGTCCTGAAGAGGCGGAAGAATTTCGAAAAGCCGAACCGGAAATTACGGAGATCTACAATAATCAAAAATCGGAAAAATGGTTCATTAAAAGGAAAAAAGGATCCGTATTAAAAATTCGTAAAGCATCGGCGATAAAAAGAAAAATCGCCGGTCAAATCCCCGACGGTTGGGATCCGGAAAAATACGGAATTCCTAAAGATCTCATTCGCCAGGTCGATACGATCACGATATTCAACCTGTACTGCACTTGCGAAGCGTATTTGCGCGCAGGACTGGATCCGTTCGAACTTTTTGAAACCGTTCATCCTAGTCAAGTGGGTACCACTGTAGGATCGGGTATGGGTGGCATGCAGATGCTCAAACGTCTATTCCTGGATTATCGTTTGGGAGAGGAAAGGCAGCATGACGCGCTTCAAGAGGCGCTGATCAACGTCACCGCTGCCTGGGCCGTTACCTCTTATGCCGGAATTTACGGAACGATGCAAACGCCAGTCGCGGCCTGCGCGACCGGCGGGATTTCAATTGAACTTGCTAGAGACGCGATACTTTCGGGAAAGGCGAAATTTATGATCGCAGGAGCATTCGACGATATTGCGGAAGAAAGCATGATCGGTTTCGGAGATATGAATGCCACTGCAAATTCGGAAGAAATGGCCGAACAAGGAATCGAACCTTCTAGTATTTGCAGGCCGAACGATATTCGTAGAAACGGTTTTTTAGAATCCCAGGGAGGAGGAATTATTCTTCTCGCAAGAGGAGATATCGCTCTGCAGATGGGATTGCCGGTTTATGGAATCGTGGGCTTTGCCGCATCTCGTACGGACGGTATTCAATCTTCTATTCCGGCTCCGGGAATCGGACTTCTTTCCTTGGCAGCGGATTCCGAAACCGAGTCTTCTCCTTTAAAGGAGGCATTGCTAGCTTTCGGATTAAGCGCGGACGATATCGCTTTAGTATATAAACATGATACGTCTACGAAAGCGAACGATAAGAACGAGAATAGACTTTTGCATACTCTCATGCGGAAACTGGGAAGAACGCCGGGCAATTCTCTTGCGGTCGTTTCTCAAAAATCTCTGACCGGACATCCGAAGGCCGGCGCGGCGGTTTGGCAAGCAATCGGACTTCTTCAATCCTTAGAGGAGGGAGTGATTTCCGGAAATCGGAATTTGGAGGATGTGGATTCGGACATGAACGTCTACTCTTCGCTTAGCTTCACCGACGAGACGATATCCTTCGGAAAGAATTTCTGGAAAGCCGGAATGTTAAGTACATTAGGTTTCGGTCATATAGGAGCTTTAGTTCTTCTTATGCACCGTAATTTCTTTTGGGCCGCATTGAATGAGGATGAAAAACGGGAATATCTAAAATTACGGAAAAAACGGGAAGGTTATGCCGGCCGTCGCTATAACGAGATACGTTTAGGTACGGGCGTAAATCTTTACGAAAAGAAAACCCATTCCTTTGTGGAATCCGACCGGGAAGAATCCGTTCTTCTGGATGCCTCTTTCAGAGTCGCTTCGCCGTTTATGGAGCATTTCTCGGAAGAATCGAAGAAACCCAAAGAAGCCGGCATGAGAAGTCGAGGATTTTATGAATAGTGAAGAAAAGATAGATATAGGCAATACATTCGATTTTTCTGATATAGAATCCTTTCGCGACTTATTCAGAACTAAGAATAAACGCTTATCGAATACCGTCCGAAACCGCAGAGAACGGGAAGGAAGGCTTCAAAAAGTCCTTATCGCAAACAGAGGGGAGATCGCTAAACGATTCTTTTTGGCTTTGCATGAGGAGGGAATTCGATCCGTTGCGGTGGTTGCGGATCAGGATCGCGGGCAGTCTTGGTTTGAATTTGCGGACGAAGTGATCTATATAGGAGAGGCCAAGAATTACGCGAATATTCCGGCGATTTGCGCTGCCGTTTTGGAAAGCGGTGCAAACGCCGTTTATCCGGGATACGGTTTCCTCTCCGAAAACTATCGATTTGTGGACCGTTTGCGCGAGATTGAAAAATTCTACGGGCATGAAATTATTTTCATGGGTCCTAAAGCATCCGTTATGCGAAGCGTCGGAAACAAACTGGATGCACGAAACCTAGCGATTCAAAATGGAATTCCTCTTTTTCAGGGATCCGGTTCGATATCCGGTTTGGAAGAAGCGGAATCGGAAGCGAAGCGGATCGGTTTTCCGGTAATCTTGAAATTAGATGCCGGGGGAGGCGGAAAAGGAATGATCGTGATGCGTTCGATCGAAGAGCTTCCGCCGGCAATCGAGAGCGCCGTTCGCATCGGTAGGAATTCCTACGGAAATGATACTTTCTATTTAGAAAAATATATCGAGCATCCCGCGCATTTTGAAGTGCAGATATTCAACGGTGTCGCGGTCGGTATAAGGAAATGCGCCGTTCAAAGAAGGAACCAAAAGATCATCGAAGAATCGGGAGAATCTTTTTTACCTCCTAACACTCAATTGCAGCTACTCTCGAGCGCGGAAAAGTTGGCGAGTATCTCCGGTTATTCCGAACGTTGCGGTGCAGGAACCGTGGAGTTCCTATTGGATCGGCAGACGGGACAGTTCGGATTTTTGGAAATGAATACGAGGCTGCAAGTCGAGTATGCGGTCACCGATCAATCCTTGGGAATAGATTTAGCCAAATGGCAGATATTCCTCTTCGACGAGAGGGAACAAAAGATTCCCTATCATAGCGTATTACGAATGAGATTTAGGGAACGGGATCATTCCATCCAATGTAGAATCTATGCCGAGGATCCTTATCAAAATTATTCTCCGTCTCCGGGAAAAATTCGAGAACTAGAACTTCCTACGTTTAACGGAATTCGATGCGATTTCGGGTTCAAGAAGGGAGACGTCATACCCGGCGATTTCGATCCGATGATCGGAAAACTCGTATCATTCGGAAAAGATCGTTCCGAGGCTCTTTTGAGGATGGAGCGAGCGTTAAGCGAATTGTATCTTAGCGGGATTACTTCGAATATCGAACAATTACTTTCCGTCGTTCGACATCATCGTTTTATCGAAGGCGACTACGACAATCGCTTACTCGAGGAATATCCCGAATTAACGGCGACGGATCATTCTTTATTCGAGGAGTCGGTTATCTTTGCATGCATAAGCGAAACCTTGAAAAACGAAGGGGAATCGGTTTCGGACGTTTTTAGGAAAAGGGATTTAACAAAAATATTATATTCCTACGACTCGAAAGAATCTCCCTATCATTACAAGGTTTGGATCGATGAAACTTCTTATCATATATTTCTATTGAGGATCGGTTTAAGGGAATTTCTTATAGGAGGAGATTCGTTGCCTACTCGAAAAATAGAGGTTAGTCGCTCCTCGCCGGATGGAAGGCAATTTTTAGCCGAATCGAAAGGAAGGTCCGTGTCCGTTAGAATCGACGCGAAGCCGAATTTCCATTTAATTCGATTTTCCGATTCGAGCGGTAAATTGCATTATTCCCGACTTAGAATAGCATCCGAGGACCAAAAGGAACGCGGCGATGAGCAGGGAGTCTTGCGATCTCCGTTTCAAGGTACGTTCGTAAAACTCTTCGAAGACCCTAGGACCAAAAAAACTTGGTCCGAGGGTAGTGTCATTAAGCAGGGCGATCCTCTTTTAGTTATTTCCGCTATGAAAATGGAGACGATATTGAAGTCTCCGGCTGACGGCGTTGTCAGTTATTTAATTGAAAATGGGAACCTAAGTAAATTGGTCCGAGGTGCAACCGCGGCAGGACAAGTCCTCGGGAAAAGTTTTTCGGAAGGAGAAGTCCTCGCGAAGATTCGTTCGGAGATTCGTACCGAAGAAATCACATCGGGAAGTTCGACGGGAATCGATCGATCCATTTCGGCGGATCGATCGATTATGGAACAATGGAACAAAATTTCCAAAGCGGCCGAAGATCAGCATTCCTTAATTCATGCGCAGACTCTTGAAACGGGAAAACAAAGGAAGGAACTTTTAAGAATTCTATATTCTCTGATATTAGGATTCTCCAGCGGCTCGGAAACCGAAGCAAAAATCGCAAACCTATTTAGTTCGATGGATGTTTCCAGGATAGGAAAGGAGAGTAAGGAAGCGGAAGAATGGGCGGAGTTGCCGGCTGTTTTATTGAAATATGTAGTTCTACTTCGGCGATTATTCTCTTCCGATTTCGGATCCTCTCATTCTCACTTCGGTGAACTACAGAGATCCTTATTAAATTGGGATACCGAAGGATTTAAGCCTTATAAAGGTACGTCAAGATTGCTCTCGCGTGCCTTTTCTTTTTACGAGGTAAAGCCTTGGGTCTCTTTCCGAAGATTGAAAGAACAAGGAGAGGCGTTCTACTTTATATTAATAGCATATAAGAATTTGATGAATTATTCCAAGTTGTACTCGAATATTTTGGAAAAACTATCTTCCTTCTTGCCGACGTCAAAACTTGTGAATCTGCATTTGCACGAACTTCTTGCCCTGGAGGAAAGGGAAAGGGATCCGATGTTCGAAGCGATCGTAAGGAGAATCCTTTCCGTCCGTAAAACCTCCGATTTTAACGCCCCCGAGGGAGTTCGTACGTTATCAAAACGGAATATATCAAAATATATTCGATTTATGAAAAATCCTTGGACTTTGGTATCCGATTCTTCCGCAAACGAAAGCGGATCGATTCCGTCTTTTAACGATACTCTTCCTCTAATCCCTGAGAATATTTCGGAGAGAATGGGCTCTACGCTCTTGAGCAAGCTGGAATACTGGAAGGGTTTGGGAAAAATTTCCAGATTGGAATCAAGGACAGAAAACAAATTCCTGTATTCTTTCAAGATGAAAAACAAAATGGAATACATTTTGTTTGCATTCTTTCCCGCTAGGGCTTTAACGCGAGAATGGAACGAATTAGACCAAGCATTTCATTTTCCCGAATTGGAAAGCCAAGCGATTTCGGGAGCCGCTTTATTGAGAGCCGCGGATCGGATTAGACGAGCCGCCTCGTTTCGTATGGAGCTAATCGTATCCGAGTCAGAAGCACTTTCGAATGCGAGACGGATCGATCCGTCCGAATATTATGAAACTCTAAATCAGACGGCCTCGTCCATGATGGAATTCTTTCTTCAGGGAACGTTCAGTAGTTTAACCCTCGAAATTAGCGACGTTAATGCTATCCATAATAAGAGATATTCCTTCTTTTTTCGGGATGGAAAGTTGCGGATCGATTCGCTCGGCAGGGATGATTTCCGTTTTCCGTATGCCGAAGTTTGCGACTCAAAGGACAGAAAGCTTTATGAAAAAGGAAAATGGCCTTTGGAAAGATGGGTCGAGGAAACCTTTGATCCGGGTAGTTTTGAGGAAGTGTTGGTCCCCGGCCTTGATTTTGAAGAAAAGGGAGATCCCGATTCAAGCGAACGAATTCCGATCGGTGCAAAGATTTATATCGGAAGTATCGCCGGAAACGAAGCCGTTTTCTTTTTAAAGGATTCTCGAATAGCGGGAGGGGCAACGGGAGATAAAGAAGGAAAAAAATATCTAGCCGGGGCTTATATCGCCTATAGAAAAGACGTACCATTTTACGTCTGGAACGACGGGGCTGGGGCGAACATTAAGGAAGGAATGGTTTCCCTAAACAGAGCTGCGGAAGGATTTTTTATCAACGCTCTTCTGGCTCATAGGTCGAGCGCCGGCGAGTTTCAAGCGGCAATCCGTTCGCATAATGATTTAGAAGTTCGGAAATTATGCGAACGGCTGGAGAAGGCGCAAAATTTAGGATTTAGAGCCTACCAATCGGAAGATCGGCCCAAATTCTGTTTTGTAGTTGCAGTAGGTGTCGGCTCTTCCACCGGATTGGACGTATACGGGTCTTCCCAGGCTTCTTTGCAAGTACTTTTGGATGAAGAACAATCGTATCGGGTTTTAACCGGTGCGGCCGTCATCGAATCGGTAACCGGAGAAACGTTTACGAACTACGAGATCGGCGGAGCCAAGATTATGGGTCGAGGAACCGGAACCGTCGATTTTGTGGCAAACGATAAATTACATTTGATCTCCTATATTCGTAAAATTCAGTCGATCCTGCACGAGGTCGAGGATTGTTCCAAAATATTAAAAATTAAGAATATACGAAAAAATAAAAATTTAAACTTAGCGACGGAGATTCTCTCCGAATCGGAGCTGAGGTCGGTATCGGATTCCGGCGAGTTCCTACCGATCAAAGCGAATTATTCCGGCTCCGAATCGTTAGTCGCCGGAATATTTAGATTCGGAGGGATGCCCATTACCGTCTTGGGACCTCGGACCGAATTCGGTTTTCATTCCTTTGCGGCCTTGGTGAAGGCCAAAGAAACGTTGAGAATCGCGCGAAAAACCGGAACGGGTCTGTTGCTCATATACGGCAAAAAATGGTTTCGAAGCGAATACATTGAAGATTCCGAATCGTTCCGAGTTCGTAAGGATTTTCAAAAATCATTACAGGAATTTGCGGCACCTCTCGTGCATATCGTTAAGGATACTTCGGGAATTTCTTTAACGGAACTTTCTTCCATCGGAGACGTTTGGATTCTTGTGCGCCCAAAGCGACAAAAAAACCGCGGGAACGAGGAGGCCTTTCGCCAAAGTTCCGAAATGGAAAAAGCGGCAACGATCGTAGTAGATACCGACGAAGAAGCGTATTATAAAGCCGCTTCCGTTTTCCGATTGATCCATTACAGAACTATAATGGATTCAGGTTCGGCTCCAAAGAAACCCGCATTACCGGAAGATTCCGCAAAATCGTACGACATGCGCCAGTTTTTGGCGGAATCTATTTTGGATTCGGATTCATTCGTGGAATTCTACGAGTCGGATCCCGGGACTAGTCTTGTAACCGGCCTCGGCAGGATATCTGGAAGGACAGTCGGCATTATAGCGGATCAACCTAAGGATGGGGGAGCTCCCGATGCGTACGGGACGGATAAATTCCGAGTCTTTATGGAGTTTTTGAATAAGTTCGATATTCCTCTCGTTATGCTCTCCGATGCACCCGGCTTTGTGCCCGGAACCAAGCAGGAAAGATTGAGAATCCAACAAATCGGCGGCGAATCTTTGGATGTTAACGTGCTTTCGCAAAATCCGGTGGTTTCGATCGTACTTCGGCAAAATTACGGGGGCCGACAGATACATGCTTTCAGCGGATTTTTAAGGCCGGGGATCTCCTATTACTCTTGGCGTTCGGGAACATTAGCGGTAATGGGGGCATTCTCCGCCTTCGATCTATTTCAAGGAGCCAAGGTGGCCAAATTGAGGGAAGAGGGAAAGACTCTCGAGATAGAGAATCTTCGAAAAGAATTTCTGGACTCTTTTAAGCAAAAAGCCCAAGCCTCCAGCGATGCATTCAAATCCGGTGTTTTAGACGGAGTCTTTGAATCTTTGTCCGAATTAAGAAGCGTAATTCTCGATGGGCTGGATTCTGCGAGGGAGAAGAGAAAGTCCTGGATGGAACAAAAAAACCGCAGGTCGCTAGGAGAAGTGTTTTCCAAATCGGACCTTCGAGTTATCAAGCGAACTTGAATTAATTCTATATACTTGATAGAGGTTACTTCCGTGGTTTTTCGGTTTTTCTCCGACCTGTGCGAGATTAGTATATAATATATACATAATATATTAATAGTGAGATCTATCGGGTCGAATTCTCGCTTTCGAATTTCGGATCATAGCCGATTCGTACAAACATTTACTTCGCTATAGCCGCTCCGTTCAAGCAATCGGAGAGAACCGAAGCTATATTTAGTTCGTTCGAAACGGGCGTTGAATTTGTCCGTTTTAAATATAACGACAATTATGCAAAAAGGTTTAGTTAGATGGAAAACTTGGCTCAATTATTCCAAGAGTCTGCCCTTAAGTTCGGCGAAAAAAGCGCATTTCGATACAAGGATATTCAAAAGAGATCGGCTTCCCTTAGCTATAAAGAACTTTATGAATCCGGGCTAAGTTTAGCCGAAGCGTTGATCGAGATCGGATTGGAAGCGAAGGAGAATGTCGCGATACTTTCGGACAATCGCGTCGAATGGATGATTACGGATTGCGCAACTATTTTATCCGGGGCAGTCAGCGTTCCGCGTGGATCCGATATAACCGATTCTGAAATCGAATATATAATCAATCATAGCCAGAGTAGGATAGTCTTCGTAGAGAATCAAAGAGTATTGGAAAAAGTTATAAAACAAAAAAAGAATATAGATCATGAAATAACGCTAATATTGATGCAATCTCTTCCTGAGCGGAAAGAAGCGCTCGATATGTACGAATTACTAAGTAGAGGCCGAAAATTGCGGGAGCAAGGAAGTCGAAACGTAGAAGAACGGGTCTTGTCCTTAAAATCGGAGGATTTATTCACTATAATTTATACTTCCGGAACCACCGGACAGCCAAAGGGGGTTCAGTTAACCCATTCTAATATGATTTTTCAAGTTAGCTCCGTCTCGCCTATTTTGGAGATAACGGAAAACGATCGAGCCATCTCTATTTTACCTATCTGGCATATCTTTGAACGATTTATGGAATATTGTTTTTTGCACGTCGGCGGAACGACGTATTATTCGAATATTCCGGACTTGAAGCAGAATCTTACGGATTTTAAACCTACGTTTTTCGGTGCGGCACCTAGAGTTTGGGAGATGATCTGCAACGGTATTCTCACTAGAATGACCGATCCTGATCGCACTTCGAGATTGGGCAGAATCTTATTTAAATTGGCTTATACTTATTCCGAAAAGAAAAACGAGGCAAAAGCGTTCTTTCTAGGAAACGAACTGGATTTGAAAGGAAGGAGCTTTTTCGGAACGATTCTAAAAGGGATACGAATGACGTTCGAATATTCGTTTTTCGGTCCTTTTACGCTGTCCTCGATCTCGTTTCTATGCGCTACGTTAATTCCTTTCGAGTATGCGGCAAAAGAGATCAAAATTTTATTATATACGATCGGAGTGATAGGTCTCTTATTCAACAGTTTTACTTTAGATCTGCTCGTACTATCGAAAATACGCAGGGATATAGTCGGAGGATTCTTAAAAACATCCGTTTCAGGCGGAGGAGCATTGCCTAACCGGGTGGATCGAACACTCAATCATTTAGGAATTCGCTTATTGGAAGGATACGGTATGACGGAAACTTCGCCGGTAATATCCCTAAGGAGGATGGACAAATTCGTAATCGGTTCCGTAGGTCATATCCTACCGAAAACTAGACTCCAAATTCGAACCGAAAAGAACGAAGTGTTATCCGAAATAGACGAAAACGGAAGGTTTACGAAAGGAAAACCGGGCCAAAAGGGAATCGTTTTCGCGAGCGGGCCGCATATTATGAAAGGTTATTATAAAAACCCCGACATCACTGCGGATGCTCTGAATGCAGGCTGGATGAATACCGGTGATATTGGAATCGTCAGTTATAATCGCACCTTAACCTTAGCCGGCAGGGCAAAGGAAACGATCGTATTAAGAGGGGGCGAGAATGTGGAGCCGGTTCCGATCGAAGCAAGGTTACAGGTTTCCAAGTATATAAGCCAATGTATGGTAATCGGACAGGATCAGAAAAATCTAGGCGCGATTATAGTTCCCGATTTTGAATCTCTTATCGCTTGGGCTAAGGAGAATTATATTCCCGTCGATTCCGAGCAGGAATTGCTTCGAAGGAAGCAGGTTATAGATTTATATCGCAGCGAAATAAAAGCCCTGAATAACGCGAGAAGCGGCTTCAAATCATTCGAGCAGGTAACTCCATTTTTATTCATAGTTAAACCTTTCGAAGTGGGCGATGAGCTAACGAATCTTCTCAAGATGAAACGTACAACGATAATGGAAAAATACAAGGATCAGATCGAAGAATTATATAAATCGGGGGAAACAATTAGGTTTAAATCCGAAACGGTTCTTTAGAAAGGAACGTTAGAGATTGATTCGTTTATTAGAAATTAGGAGAAGTTTATAAATGGAATTCGGATATTTAAATTTCTATTCTTTCGGTTCCATTTTGGCCGCTCTCTTTTGCTTGTACGTCGCATTCTTCTTTCTAAGAATCAAAGAGCGGAGCCAAGCCGCACTTCATTTAGGAATCGCATCCTGCTTCGCTTTCTTCTTTCATTTCGGATATACGATCGGTTTTTTCACTTTAGAGCGATGGGGGATCTACCATCGATGGATAGTCATCCCGTCGGCGCTGCTTGTATTCGCTCAGTTTTCCCTAGTCTTCTTTTATTTCCCGACACCAAGAAAGGAAAAGATCGGGAAATACATTTATTTCCTCCTAGTCTCAATCGTCGTAGTCGTGGAGATTCTGTTCATTTTGAATTCCCGCAATTCGGTCGGACGCTTCGTAAAAGGAAGCCATTATTGGGACTTCGAAACATATTCTTTTTACATGATATATTCCGTATTGGTTCTTTTTTTTAACCTTCTTTGCATATCGTTGGGAATTTGGAGGGCTGTCTGCGAGAAAGGGAAAGAGAGGAAAGCCGTAATTTATATGCTTTTCGCATTCTGCATTATTCTCGTCATTCCTGCGGTAACCAATGCATTAAATAGAAACGGTTCCATTTCTAGAATCGTTTATCAACAAGCGGTAGACTTATCCTTCGTAATCGGTTTTTTTCTCCTTTTGGTGATCTATCTTAATATCGCCAAGGAAAAAACCACGATCCTAAATCGTATCGTCGGTATTTCGATGGCAACGTTCTTTCTCGTATTTCAGATAGTAGCGTATTTTATATTAATCGAATACGAACTCGCATTCGATCGGATACAATACCAAGAAGCCAAATTATCGGTCGCGACTCAAGAAAAAGGGGAAGGTCTCGAATATATCGTTTCATATGACGTATCTACCCGAAGTTCGAATCAAGTTTTCGGAAAATCCGATCCGATCTCCGAATCGGAAAGAAGGCTCGAAGCTAATTACATTCATCTTTGGAATTCGCTTAACAACTTGGAGGATCTTCCGGCAAACGAGCGATTACTAAAATCGGAGTCTCTACTAATCGATAGCCCTCCGGAATTTTTCGCATATAAAGCCGCGATTCTGGGATTTCTTTCGTTCCGGAAAAATAAAGCGGTATCGAACGCCGAAATGGAAACTTTTTTAGAACGTCTATCGCGGAGGCTGATCGTATTGAATAGCCAATTCGCTCACGTTCAGGATAAGAAGGACTCGGTTCGTATCTCGAAATTATTTTCCTCGAGAGAGCCGGGCGTTACCGAAATGTTAAACGAACTTTCTATCGCCTATAGACGAGCGATGAAGGCGGGTGCGTCCGACGAGGATTTAAGGCGCCTGATATTCGATGCCACGATCCCGATTTATCGAGATGGAGAACGAATGTATAGAGGGATCGATTCTTCGAGTATGGCCCGAGAAAGTAAGCCGTTTAGATACTATGTATCCTATTATCTTGTAAACAAAACGACCGGCCGACTATTCGAAGCCGGATTCGATTACCGCATTTATAGGGAGTATTTACATTACCCTTCTCTAATTTTACTTCTCTGTCTTATTTCGATAATGTTTCTAGTCGTTTTCGGCTTCGAGCTTTTCTTTAAGTATGCTTTAATTATCCCGATGAAGGAGGTCGTATCCGGTTTACAGGAAGTATATTCCGGTAATCTGGAATATAGACTGGTCCCTAAAGTCGAGGATGAGATAGGATTTATTGCGAGGTCCTTTAATCATATGGCGGAAAGCATGTTATCGGCGAGAAATAGTCTAAGGAACTATGCCGAAAATCTAGAGCTAAAAGTCCAGGAAAGAACGAACGAACTTGAAATAACTTTAAAAGAAGTTAAAGTTCTCAAAGAACAACAGGACGGCGACTATTTTCTGATGTCTCTCCTATTGAAATCCTTAGCCGCTAACCGCGCGAACCAAGGGAATGTGAAAGTCGATTTTTTAACGGATCAAAAAAAGAAATTCAAATTTCGCAATCATGACTCGGAGATCGGAGGGGACATCAGCGCTTCCAATCGAATCCAATTGAGAGGGAAAAACTACACCGTCTTTTTGAATGCGGATGCGATGGGAAAATCGATGCAAGGAGCCGGCGGAGCGCTAGTATTCGGAGCCGTTTTCGAAGCCATCATTGAACGAACGAAAATCACCGATTCGATCCGGAATTATTCGCCTGAAAGATGGCTTAAGAGCACTTTCATGGAACTCCATAAAGTTTTCCTAAGCTTTAACGGCTCCATGCTGGTTTCCTCCGTGATAGGATTGGTCGATGAGGATGCAGGCATACTTTATCATTTAAATGCCGAGCATCCGTGGACGGTCTTGTACAGGAACGATCAAGCAGACTTTATCGAGAACGATTTGACATTCAGAAAATTAGGGACCGAAGGAATGAACGGTCGAGTCTACGTGAAAACATTTCAATTGCAACCGGGAGACGTCATTATCGCAGGTTCCGATGGAAGGGATGATATACATATCGGATTGAATGAAGCGGGTGAAAAATTGATTAACGACGATCATACTCGTTTTCTGGAGTTCGTGCAATCCGGCCGAGGGAATTTGGAAAGTATTTTTCATCTTATTTTATCGGAAGGCCGTTTGACCGACGATCTATCGCTTATAAGAATTTCCTTTAAAGAGAAGGAGATGAATGAAACGAACGAAGACGCCAAAGGATTACAAGACGATGAGCTCGTTTTGAACTTAATCGGTAAGGCTAAGAGAAATGCCCAAGAAGAAAATTTCGATGAAGCGATTTCGCTATTTAGGCAAATCGAGACTTTAAACGGAAAAATTCCGGTTACCAAGAAATATTTGGCCTTTCTATTTATGCGGAAGAAATTATTCGGAGAGGCCGCCCATTATGGCGAAGAATATTTAAAACTCCATCCTTTGGACAATGAAATGTTATATTTCACATCTTTTATGTTACGAAAAAACGGGGAAATTGAAAGGGCCGCGGATTTGGGCGAAAGGCTTCGCCTGCGAGAACCGAATCATGTTAAGAATTTACTCAATCTATCCCGCATATATCTGGTGCTGAAAAATTACGATAGCGCATTAGCAATTGCCATGGAGGCCTTCGAATTGGATTCTAAAAACGAGAGAATCGCAAAAATGTTGGATCTACTTAAGAGTTTAGGAAAAGAGCGAACGCAAAGGAATTCTTAGTAATAATTTTAGATCGAACTTCGCAATCGAATTGCCTCTGAATTTACGGCTTTTCCAAGAATTCGATCTTTTGTCATCGAAAGAATGCTTCTATTCCGATGACGATCTGCGTTTTCCCGAACTGAATCGAAATTTCTTCCGCCGATGCTAACGCAAAATCCGGGCGTTCGGACTTCTCTCAAAAAAGATATTTATCAAGTGATACGTTTTTCGCAGCTCGATCGTACTTTTACGACCTGAGAAGCAAGCGTATATTTCAGAAATGTTGCAATTTATTTACACGTAAAAAATCAATTCTTTTGCTCCGAGATTCATTACTCTATTTTATATTAAGATAAAATAGTCGTACGGTTGAGGAGGACAATTTCGTCGGATAATGGATAAATGCAGACTATTATGCGTCGTTGAAATTGTCGAGGGAGTTCAAGTGTCCGCTTTTCCGTCATTAGATTCGATTTACGAGGAGAGAAAGACTCCTCGGGGATTTCTAGTCAAAATCAAGCTAGCTAAGATGAACTATGTGGTCTTTACGGCTAAAGGTCCGGAGATCCCGAAAGGTTCGAAAAATCATTCCATTATCGTACCCGTACCGAAGATCGCATTTTTGGGCGATGGATTCGATTTATCCCACTTTCGGCTGGGAGAATTAAGTTTTGTTAATGTAACTCGCGGAAAATTGGTAATTCCCTTTCAACATGCCAGTACAGGAAGCGAAGTTCGATCGGTTTTTTTAAATAGCGGAAGCGAGTGCGATGTTCTTCCCGTAATTATACTTCATTACAGGAAATGTGAAGATCTACTTCGGGCCCGGGCGGCAGGGATTGAAATCCACCATTTAGTCCTGGACGAGAATTTCCCCCGGGAAGATTTGATATCCCAAAAAATCCGATTCCCTTCGCTTAATATGCTGATTATCAGAAGCAAGGCCGCTCTGTTGGCGGTGACCAAGGATAAAAATCCTGAAAATATGGTCCGATCAAAGAATGAGATCGAGAAAAATTCGAACGTAGTTGACTTCAAGACGGTTCGCGCATCCGACCTTGCCGAGAAGGAAAATTTAAATTTACATTCCGTTAATCCCGTTTTCTTAGCTCAAGTTCACTTACAAAAAAATGAACTCGAAAAAGTTAAACAGCTCCTTTTGGATTTTTCCCTCGATCCCGAAGAAATAACATTCATTCGTATATTTCTTGAACTGATGATTCGAGACGACGGGAATAAAGAAGAAAGAAGAAGCCGGCACAATAAACTGTTAAATTTGAACGAAGGGTTCCGTCTGGCCGGATTGATATTGGGAATGAGAGTAGTCGAGTTCGAAGCCGAACTCGAAAAGGGATTTTCTCTAGAAATTGCAAGTATGGTATTGGCGCTTTTGGAGAAGGGGCAATCGGAATCGAACGAGATCGAGCGGGAAATTATATTATGGGAATGGAAACTTAAAACCAAACGGTTATTCAAAAAGAATGCGTAAAGGAGAAAGATCGCATCCGCCGATTTTTCGATCGATTGACTCCGAATTTTCAACGTTCTTGCAAAATTCTAGAAATTCTCCATATTTATGAATTATAGGATCTTGGATTAAGATAGATCGTTCATTCCTTCTGCTGGAATTGTTCTAAAAGCCCGGTTCGAGCCGATTTGGCATCCCTCAAATTCAATTGACTGGGAAAAGATAGGGTAGTTTTTTTGAAATAGAAATCCTATGGATTTAAATTTCAGTAATATCTACTCAGCGTTGCTAAGCCCGATTCGGATAATATTTCTCCCGTCGGTAAAAATATATTGGTTATATCTTTTAAGTTCCGTTATTATCACCGCATTTTTCATTCTTTGGCAAAAAATCCGCGTTAAAGATTTTAATGTCGGAAATTATTTGAGTAAAATTTTATCCAGGGAGTATTGGCTACACAAATCGGCTTTAATAGATTATAAATATTATTTTTTAAATACGATTTTGTTCAGTTTTTATTACGGCTATTTCGTTCTTTCCGGTGCGACCGTTTCGGCTTTTGTGAATAACGGTTTGGTTCGTTTATTCGGCGTGCTAGCGTATGAGATCCCCTTCGACTCTTCCGTGCTAATCGTATTATATTCCATTCTATTTTGGCTGATGAACGACTTCGGAAGATTTCTTGCGCATTGGCTTTTGCATAAAAACTCTTTTTTTTGGGAGTTCCATAGACTCCATCATTCGGCGGAAGTTTTGAACCCACTAACGGTTTATCGAGTTCATCCTGTGGAGGCGATTCTCGTTAATTCTTTAGGGGCTTTTTTTTCGGGGATTGTTACCGGAGTCGCGATGTTTGCATTTCCGATGACAATTACGATGATTTCTTTTTTTGGCGTGAACGTAGGAATCTTCATTTTCAATCTATACGCAAATTTAAGACATTCGAATATTGCCATTCATTTTCCGAAATGGCTAAGTCATATCTTTTTAAGTCCCGCTCAGCATCAGATTCATCATAGCGTTGATGTTCGACTTCAAAATAAGAATATCGGAGTTACGTTTGCTTTCTGGGATTTGTTTTTAGGGAGTCTATATATTCCCGATCGGCATGAAACGGAGGAAATAACCTTCGGATTGCAGGATGCCAAGCAAGAGGATTTCGAGAATTTCTTCTCCATTTATTTTTTACCTTTTAAAAGGATTTTTGATATTCTTAAAAGATAGATTACGGTTATTTTTTCGAAAGTCGTTCGCTTGCATTGCGATCGGTTTTTTTTGTTCCTCTATTTGTATCTCCCATTGCCGGAAGCCAGCTTATCCATACTTTCGATTTTAGAATGAGGGGAAATCCATTGACCTCTCCTTTGATCCGATTTATCGTAGGCCGAATCAATTTCAATCGAACGATCAGTCCGTCGATTTTCGAACGAAATCTGAAAGGAGTAAGCGGTGATATTCATTTCGATTTTCTTTGCGGGTCATTGGTTACTTTCGGTTTTTGTTCAATCATTCTTTCTGCATAGATATTCCGCACATCGTATGTTCGAGATGAATCGGATTTGGGAAAGATTTTTCTACTTTTTCGCCTTTATCGTCCAAGGATCTTCATACTTAAATCCGCGAGCTTATGCAATCATTCATAGAATGCATCATGCCTATAGCGATTCCGAAAAGGATCCGGTTTCTCCCGTCATTTCAAAGGGCTTTTTCGATATGGTAAATAAGACGGCCATTGCTTTCAACGGGATTGCGAACGGGAGCGCGGAGGTCGAAACGAAATTCAAAGGCAATTATCCGGAGGTACCCCGGCTTGATAAATTCGCGGATTCCTGGCCTGTCAGAATATTTTTCGGAAGTTGTTACACTTTATTTTATTTCGCGTTTGTACCGACCGATGCGACTTGGATGTACGTACTTCTCCCGATACATTATTTTATGGGACCCGTGCAAACTGCGATCGTAAATTGGTGCGGGCATAAGTACGGATATAAAAACCATCCGAAACACGGTGATCATTCCAAAAATACGCTGCCGATCGACGTTATTATCTTAGGTGAATTATACCAAAACAATCATCACGCTCATCCTAATTCGCCGAACTTCGCTTATCGTCGGTTTGAATTCGATCTTACCTATCAGATTATCAAACTGATGCACTTCTTAAAAATCATTGGGATACGCAGAGCAACGTGGACACGACAGGGAAAAAGGATAGTTCCCGGAACTATCCTTTTTCCGTCGAGCGATGCAGTCAAAGTTCGATTGTGAGCGCGGCTTTATCCACTACTTTAGAAAAGTACGAAATCGAATCGGAAGGCTCCGTGATATGCCGACAAGCTCATGCCTTTCATTTTTGCAGACGTAACGTATTATCGTCCGTATGAGTAAACGTTTTGTCGTAGATTTTCAGTACTGTCGACTGCGAATAGGAAAGGAATTCGCCTCGGACCGTCAAAGTAATTTCGTACGAAAGCGTTTGGGCGGTGGAGTGCATAAACGGTGACTGTATGATTCCCCAGTCAGCATCGCCCGCTTTTGCCGATAGTTGAAGTCGGGTCGCACTTGCTTCCTGTTCCGATTTTTGAAATTGCCCGCCCGCGAGCACGCATACGCCGCGGGGAATCACGAAAGTATGAAAGATGTTGCGCGTTTTTTCTTCCCACATCCAATAGCCCGTTTGATCGTGAAAAACCTTACTGTCCGATTTTCTACTTACAAGTTGTCTATAATATAACCCGGCTAGGATTTGCGATTCTGCGTTAGTAGTTAAGCCGATAGGTTCGAATGAGATCGATTCAAAATAAGGATTTACTTCTTGGCCTACAGGAAGTGGAGAAATGTCCAATCCTTTATCTCCCTGCCAATGACCGATCAGTGCGGATAGGGGACCGTATATGGTTTCTGTCATTATTCATCCTTGTTGGAAATTGTATACCGATTATCAATCCTGTCCGCGATCGGTAAACAAGAATACTCCTCAAGGTCGGGATCGGCTCGATCCAACTCTAAAGATCAATAAAGCATTTATAATATTAGAGATTGTCGTTCGGTTAAAAGAGGACCTACAGATCCGTAGGTCCTTACATATTCCGAGTTTTATTTCGTCCGTATTCTTGGAGCTTTGCAACGCAAGCGGAATGGAAAACGGATCGTGAATAGATCCTGAACTTTGACCTCGGATAGAAATTCCGAGAAGTACTTTGTAGTTTAAAGTTTAGGCGTTTTTCCGTCTAGAGTCGTTACTTAAACCCAGGACTTGATAGATCGGGCACCATCCGATCAAGCCCGTTAAAAACGGAATTTGACCGACAATGACCGCAATAATTCCCAAGGAATTATGCGCCCAAAATCCCCAAGCTACCAGCGCTAATCCTAGGATGGTTCTTGCGGATCTATCGAACATTCCTTCATTGATTTTCATTGTCTTCCTCCCCGTACGCGTATTAATTATGGCACTAAAGGAATCATTGTCAAGTTTTACCGATCGTAAGATCCGATAGGAATCCCTGATTCTTATTAACCGGATTGAAAGAATATATTAAAATAGATTTTTGTAATATTTCCGGTAATTTTTACGCCTCGGCTAAAGAGCTAAGTCATATCGACCTCGCCCTGAATCGTTCGGGAATCTTTTGGTCGAACGCCCTCGATTCGAAATCTCGGGCGATTTAGGAGAAATTCCTTTTTAAGGATTAATTCTTAAACGGCATTTCTCCTAAATAATCCTTTTTGCCCACATCGACTCCGTTGTGTCGTAGAATATCGTATGCGGTTGTAACATGAAAATACATATTCGGAATAGCGTGCTGAATAACGTATTCCAATCCGGTTAAATATTTTCCTTCCCAACGAGGTTGCGAGATTCTTCTGCTGTTGGCTTCGCTAAATTCTCCGGCGGAAAAAGTTCCTAGATATTTGACTACTTCGTCGATTCTAGTTTTCAATTCGGGAAGGGTTTTTTCTTGGTCCTCATGGACGGGGGCTTGCTTCCCTGTCAAACGGGCAGATGCGAGTTTCGCAGTGTCGCAGGCAATTTGAATCTGTCTTATAAGATTGAACTGATCCGGGGCTAGTCGGGCATTTAACAGGACTTCGATGTCGATTTTTTTGGTCTCGGCAAAATGGGTCGCTTTATCTAGAATTCGGCTTAGATTTTGCAGCATTTTGGTAAATTGCGGTACGGTGATTTCGTATATCATTGATCCATCCATACGATCCATTGAAGGAGGAAACGAGGAGTCAGCAAGTCTTTTACTCGAACGAGTCGCGCTAGACTTTGGCATATTCCTGAATCATCGATGCGCTTTTCGTGGATCGATCCGTCGATCCGAAACCGTTCCATATATTACAATCAATCTTTTTAGATCGAAATGATCGTCCGTTTCTGCAACACTTTCCGGAAATAGAGCTCAGATAGGGTGAGATTTAGTCTTCTATTCTCGGAATATAAATCGGAAAGGAGTTCCGCATGCCGATTATCTTGAGTTTTTTTATTGGACATTGGTTTCTTTCAACCTTCCTTCAATCTTTTTTTCAGCATCGTTACTCCGCACATCAAATGTTCATACTGAGTCCTTTCTGGCAAAAATTCTTTTATGTTCTAACGTTCCTCGTACAAGGATCCTCGTTTTTAAATCCAAGAACATACGCGATTCTGCATAGAAAGCACCATGCATTCAGCGACACTTTGAAAGACCCCCATTCACCGGTCACTTCCAGGAATTTTATAGATATGCTTTTAAAAACGGCAAACGGATACGATGATATTCGAAATTATAAAACCGACGTAGAAAAGGAATTTAAAGGACATTACCCGGAAATGCCCGCATTAGATAAATATGCGGAGTCGATTTGGGTAAGACTCATATTCGTTTCCTTATATTCGGTTTTCTATATTCATTTTGTACCGGAAAATGCGTCCTGGCTTTATGCTCTTTTACCGATTCATTTCTTTATGGCGAAAATTCAAGGATCCATCGTTAATTGGTGCGGCCACCTTTACGGGTATCGTAACCATTCCAAAAACCCGGACAATTCGCGTAACACTCTGTCGATCGATTTTCTCATTTTAGGTGAGCTCTATCAAAACAATCATCATGCTCATCCTAATTCTCCTAATTTTGCCTTTAAATGGTTCGAGATCGATTTTACTTTCCAAATATTGAAAGTTTTACATTTTCTTAAAATAGTCAGAATTCAAAGAGCGGTTTGGTCGGAACGGGGAAGAACCGTCCTTCCCGGTTCCGCGGTTTAGAGCAAGTCCGAGCGCTTCGAGGATTACGGTAATGGCCTCGCCGGTTTCGAGGCGGTTCGTTAGGAATTGAAATCTCCGGTCGTTTCGAACGCCGGGGATTTTAGCGGAGTAACGTCTATCGTGTGGAATCCGCTCTATGGAGGAATTTACCTTAGCAAAAGTAACGTTCCCTAGCTCGAATCTAATTTTATCCCTTTCGGAATACTCTTGCGAAGTCGGCCACTGCCCGCAATTTCGGGAAAATTCCTTTACGCAAGCCGAGATCGTCTTCCTAGGGTCTTTTCCGCTCCATTATTTCTCTTGTGCGACCGTAAATTTGGAAGATGCTCGGGTTCGAATTTAAAGTCCACCAGACAAAATAGCATTGCAAAAAATATGCGAAAGATTTTAAAAAGGTTAGATTGAATCGGAATGCAAGGCGATTCATGGATTGGTTGCTATAGTAAGGTCCTTCGTTCCCTTAATAATACGAATATTTTATACTGCCTCGCAAAATTCAGCTCCAGGAATGTTCGATACTATGACTCTATGCAAGATATTTTTATGAATTTTACAAAACTCTTCCGACAAGAGGAGAAGCTTTCTAACAAGAATTCAAAAAAAATCAAAAACCTTTTTCACGAAAAATCCCATTTGAAAATTCGATTATGCGGAGGCGACATTGGCCCTATTGACTTTTATCCTACTTTTTTCTTCAGCAGTTATTTTTTATAAATTTTCGAATAAAAATACTCTATCCTATGCGTTCACACTTTTAACTTTGTGCCTGGCATTTTGGGGCTTGTTTCTATTCCTTTGCGATATTCGGTTTCCCGCTCGGATTCGAATTCCAATCATAGATTTTATCACCGTTTTTCCTCTACCGATTCCGATTCTAGTAACCTATATCACTCACAATTACACGCGACCCAATGATCTTTCTTCGCCTCCTTTAATCGCTATTATCGCTCATATTCTGTTATTGGGGTTTTTTATTTGGTTTTCTTGGGAAGGGAAAGTGACTCCCTTTAGGCTGGAAAACGAAGAAGTAGTCTACAGAGGTAGTCTGTACTATTATCTATATTGCGGTTATTTGTACGGCTCCATATTTATCGCCTTAGTTTTAATAATACGGAATATATTCGATGACGAATATTTTGTCCGACTTCATTCGATTTACATGTTTGCCGGAATTGCAATCGGCTTATTTATCTCCACGGTTCTCACGGTTGTCTTACCGTTACTCGGAATATCTTTGAACTCGATATCGGTCATCGGATTACTTATTTTTCTATGGCTAACCTGGATTCCGATCGCTCATTTCAGACTTTTTAATATAGAACTTGTGGATTTTAAGCAGGATTTTCGAAATCCTAGAATTTCTACCGCGATCCTATCAATTAACCGATATCTATTAAATAAGTTAAATCCCGTCAAATATAAGGAAATCTGCGATCAATTTGAAAATATCCGAAGAGAAGAAGTTTACGCTTTGCAAGCGGAAATGCTTTTGGAGACCTCGTACGGTAAAAAGGGAAGCATTTCGGATCAGGTTCGCATGTATGCGAAGAAAATAACCGACCTTTTTATCGGTTCAAAATAATAAATCGCCCGTTTCGTTCCAAGTCGGTTCGAACCATTGATTATTTTGAACGCAATTTGTGATCACCTTCTTTCTTTGCCAGCGACTCGATGAGCAAAAAGACGGCTTCTCGATCGGAATCGGAAAGTTCGGAAAGCAAGAGTAAAACGTAGCGAGAAGCGCTTGTTTTCGAAATTAATCGCAAAAATTCTTCCTGATCTTTCGGGTTCCGGATTTCGTAAGATCGATTCATCAACCCTGTCGGTTTAGTTCCGTCTATCAGCCATTCGGCTCGATATCCCGTCGCTTTTTCGATCTTTAACGCGATTGAATAGGATAGAGGCTGTTTACTTGATTCGATCAAACTTAGCATCGCTTGCGTTATTTCGACGAATTCCGCAAATTCTTTTTGATTGAATTCTTTGTTTAGTCCGTGTAATCGCACGAATTTTATTCGTTCTCCCGCTGTCTTTGACATATAAATTATTTATATAAAAGAATTGTCAAAATTTAACAATTTATACATATATGAAAAAACATATATGGCAATTTCAAGCAAATTAACAATGGAAAATGTTCTAATCCGGTTCTGCGGCTTAAAAACGGATCATTCGCTTAGTTTCAACGGATTAAAGTTTGCCCGTAGAGGACTTTGGTGAGTTGAAATGGAGGCAAGCTTGGTTATTTTTACCTTTATTTTGCTTTCCTTAGCGGCGATCTGCTTTTACAGATGGTCGGAAAGAAATTTACTCAGTTTTTCTTTTTCGTTACTGACGTTCTTACTGGCCGTATGGTGTGCTCTTTTAACCTTGAGTGAAATTCCTTTCCCGAAATCGGTTCAAACATTCCTTGTGAATATAATTCCGATTCCGGTTATCTACATTCCAATATTGTTAACCTATATCATTTTCAATTATACGAGACCGCATTCATTAATATGGCCGCCTTCTTTATTCAATGCATTTCACGTTATTACGATTTTGTTCTTTTCTTGGTTTGCATTTAAAGGGATAGTCGGTCCTTATCAAATGAAGGATGGTTTGAAAGTTTTCCATCCAGGGCCCCTTTATTATGCGGCTTGCGCGTACATTTATATTTCGATCTTTGCCTGTGCGGCTGTACTTGCGCGTAATATTTTTAAGGGAAATTATTTCGTTAGATTGCATTCCATTTATTTATTTACGGGGGTAATGCTTGGCGGAGTCGTATCCGCCGTTTTCGTAATAGTGCTTCCGTTATACGGAATTTCCTTAAGATTCATGGCGGTATTAGGAATACTCGTGTTCCTTTGGTTTGCTTGGATTCCGATCACTAAATACAGGTTATTCGACATCGAATTGGCCGATTTCAAGTGCGATCTTCGCAGTCCCCGGTTATCCTCCGCGATAGTATCCGTCAATCGCTATCTATTGAATACGCTGGATCCGAAGGCCTTCAAGGAACTTTGCGATCAATTCGAAGTTAAGAGACAAAATGAAATCTACGCTTTGCAGGCAGAAATGCTTTTGGAAGTCCACTACGGTAAGGAAGGAGGCGTTTCCGATCATGTTAGCAAGTATGCTAAGAAAGTAAGTAACCTTTTTTTAAGCTAGAATCGGTACAACCCTAAATCTTCGATTCGGATACGATTTTCCATCGGAGATTGAATTCCTGTTTTCGAAAAATTTAAATACCTTTTCCGATCAACCTTGAACCTGTCTTTAGCACCGAATCATTCCGTTTTAAGGTCTATTTTCTCCGGGCGAAAGTTAATTGTGAAACCGTAATTCTTTCCGATCCGCATTGATAACCGTTTCCGTCCTCTAGTTTGAAGCATTGTCTATTCTGGACCTTTATTCCCGGAAATTTTTCGAATACGGATCACGGGCAATTCGACCGAATGATCAAGCTATTATTTTAGCATTTTGATAAAACAATAGCTTGATTAATGTTAAAATGTTTTTAATCGTGTTTATTAAGTAATGTGGGGCTACCGGGAGTGTTATAGACATTTTAATTTCTATAATTCGGAGATATTCGACATTGGAAGAGTAAAGATCAGGATAGTGGATCTAATATAGTAATATTATGTATTTTGCGAAATGGTATAGTGTAGAGTATTTCGAAGAGAGACTGGGAAACGTATCCCAGGTTCAAGCCTTACGGAAAATTCTGACGATTCGGGATAAAACCTTCAGCTCAACGACTGGAAGAAAAACTTCGAGAATCTTAAAGAATCATATATTCATTTTTAGATTACTAATCAAAGCAAGATTGCAAAGCCGACAAATAAATTGGTTGCGTTCTCAAGTGCTGGAACAACTGAAGGAAATCGCCTCCTTAAAGGATGAAATGCGGTCCTTGCGATGGGAAGCGGCGAATTTGAGAAACGAGCTTTCATTAACTCGAAAAGCTCTTTCTTTTTTTAAGAATGTGAAAGGTATTTATGAAAAAGAATCTTAATTCGAAATTTTGGAAGAAGATCGTTTCCTTATTCTTTTCGGAGAGCGTTCCGGCTGCGAACCGGAAACTTGAATCGGCTCTCGAGCTAACGGCGATCAATATTCGAACTCTCCGTGCATTCGAAGATATTTTCGCATCCGATTGGAAATCCTTCCAAGTCGGGGATATACTGAGGCAATATGAGACGATTACCGGCTACGTGATTCCTAAAAATCAAATAGTAATCGTTACTAAAGTTTATGAAACCCCTAAAACGAAGATTGAAAGGCATTCCGGCGTAGTTCGGACCGTTCACGGCTGGATTATTTGTCATGCAATAGACGGAATGATCGAACTTGAAGTCGATTTTCGTTTTTTTAGAAAGAGTTCCGGGTCGATCCATGCTTTCAAAAATGGAAAGGACTTTCCTAACTACGGAATCTATGATTCGTCCGATCGAAGTAATGCTTAAAAGAAGCCGACGGTCGGCTAAAGAAATATTAAATTTCAGTAAATAAATCGAAAAATATATTTAGAACAATTCCAGTTATTCGGAACTTTCGGCAGAGGATGCGCATTGTGCATCCTCTAAGCATGGATCGTACGCTCTATCACTCCACCGATCCAGGCGCAGGGCAAAGTCGTTATCACAAGCGATATCGGATACCAAGCCGGGCCTAGATCGTATTGCGTAATGGTGACTATCGCACCAAGGGAGCTAAAAAAGAGACCGATTCCTCCTAAGATGATCGCGTGTTTCATCGGATTGTCGGGTGCGTACGTGGCGGTGATATAACTTCCCAGAATCGTGTAGACGATTCGATACGAAAGTGCCAGTGCATTTAAACTCGGATCGTGCATCGGTAACCCCCAGGGAGGATATACATCTAGAATATGTAATATTTCATCCGTACCGAGAGAAAGGACGAAGACGACCACGAATCCTAAGAATATCGACCCTCCGTTTTGCAAAATCGATCGGGAAGATGCATTCTTTTTTTCCGATTGACTTGTCATCTGGCTGCCGTCTGTCCCTTCGCGGATTCCAAAATTTCGTCTAGTCTATCATAGCTCGGAGCGAGACCTTTTTCCATCGGGGAATGAATCACGGCGTCACGCGCTTCGGTTGAAATATAGAGCATCGTGGAGGTTAGGATGGTCTTTCCTGAGTTCTCGGTTAATAGGGTAGTTATGACCGATTCCCCGGGATACCAGGCTTCGTCGAATTTTTCGGTATGAATGATTTTATGTGGGGATTGTACTTCACGATAAATTCCCGCCATTCCCATGGATGTTCCGTCTTCGTTTTGCCAAACGTAACGGTATTTGCCGCCTACCTTCAGATCTATTTCACAGATTTCTAAAGTCCATCCCGGAGGGCCGGTGAGCCAACGTTTTACTAGGTCGGGTTTCGTAAACGCACCAAAAACTAAATGGGCTGAGGCGTTGAATTCGCGGGTTATCACGATTTCTAATTCACCCTTTGCCGTTATCTTCAAATTTCCCGTATTCTTCATTTTTATCTCCAGAATCTATTTTAAGTTCCTATTCGTTTTCTTTTTCCGTGCGATATGAGTTTAGCTCTTCCAATAATGTATCGAGTCGATCAAAACTAACCTCCCAAAACTTTCGGTAATTTTCCAGCCATTGACAAGCTTCCGCTAACGGCTGAGCCTGTATCCTCCGAGGTCGTCTCTGAGCGTCTCGACCTCTTGAAATTAAGCCTGCCTGTTCCAAAACTTTTAAATGCTTGGAAATTGCGGGCTGGCTCATTGCGAACGGCTTTGCCAGGTCCATGACCGTAGTATCCCCCGAGGCTAACCGAGTCAGAATGGCTCTTCTGGTAGGATCGGCGAGAGCCGCAAATGTGACATTGAGCCGGTCGGATACGCTTACTGAATTAATCATAGTTTATATAACCATATGGATATATAATGTTTTTTAGCAAGTCTTTTCGGGTCTCGCAGTTTTTTTTCGATAGAAAAAACGAAATGAGGGAGACGGAGAATATGGCATGTTTAGGACTTTTTAGGTTCCGGTATGGAACCTGCGCCGGAAAATCGATGGATTCCCGAAGCCGAAGGGAGATTCGGATCAACGACGGAATCGAACAGTCCAAAGGAAATTCAATTCGAACTTTCTTCCCGCGCCGAAACGATACGTTAGTTCGAGGATATCGAAAATCGATACGCTTCTTTTTTTAAGACAAGAAAATGGAACCTCGCCGAACATTGATTCGGCGTCTAGATTCCTTCGGGATACTGTTCGTTATTATAAATCATATTGCGAACTTCCTCGACCAATTCCCGTCTCAAGTCGGTTTTTATGGCGCTCAGTCTTTCCGTGAATCTAAGTCTTTCATTCAATTGTTTATGCTGAATGTTTCCTAATTCTCTTAATATACTTGAAAGCATCGCGCCTCGGAAGCCGATAAAATAGGCAAATCTCACGTACCAAGGGAAATTTTTCGCGAGGCATGAAAACGCGATGCTGCAAAACGACGACTGAGCATCCGAATCGGATAAAACCGAAAGCAATTTTTTCTTATATTTATTGAGCAATAAGATGAAGCGATAGCTGGTCGGATTTTCGAACGAATAGCGTTCCGATAAAGCTATAATGACTTCTCTGATAGTGGCATCATCCGAGCGACATATGCAGAGTTCCGGAAATTCGTCTCCATAATAAACGTAACTAAGGATACTGTCATCCTCTTCGGCATTCTCGATGAGAGGAGAGTCGTACGGAATATCGGCGCCTAGAGAGAAGGTTAAAAATTTATCCAGCGGTTTCTTCCCGCTCTTTATTAAGGATTTTATTTTGGTAATATTCGCCTTTTCGTTTGCGTCACTTTCGTATTCTTCGTAAGCCAGGGATTTTTTTGTGACGAATGCACCTACTCGGAAGAAATCATTTATAGGAGTGTCTTTCGGAAGCATTCCCTCCAACTTAGGAAATTCTGCGGCGTATATTTTCTTGTATATGGAGGAAAGATTACCGGAACTCAATCTAGTTTCTTCCTGCAATACTTCCTCACGAAAGGAAACTAACTCTAAAGCTACCTGAGGGTTGAGATCGACGATGGTTCTGATAGCTTTGCTGGAATACAGTTCCGCTATTATTTGATAAGCTTCATCGACGTTTTGCTCCGGAATGTATACGTAACCCGCATTCTTTGTGAGAGCTAAAAATCCGTCCTCATAGATTAGATTTCTTATGATGATCTTCGAATCTCTGAGCATCAACGGACTACAAAGCCCCATCTCGTGAACCTTCCGTAAGCAGGAATCCAAAGCGTCTTCGACCTTCCCGCCTTCCGTGGGAGGCTTATTTTCCGCGAAACTTTGGAATAGAATCGGAAGCTTGACCTCCCTTTCGGTTTGCCTGAGAATTTCATAGTTACGAATCGCCCACGCGGATCGTCTCATTATCTCTATAAAGAGAGTTTTGATAGAAAGCGGATCGAAACGACTGGCACGATCAAGAGCGATTATATGAACAGTCTGTCCCAACTCTCTGGAATCCGTATTGAAGCTGATTCTAGGGACCACTGCGATTAAGCGGTCTTTTACTAGATTTAAAATGTTTTCCTTAACTTTCCTATCCAGCCCCTCCGTATTTGCGATATAGGGAATTTTGCCCGCCTTCAATCCTTCGAGATTCGAAAAGTCGCTGGCAACTATCAATAAATGCTCGGCTTCCGGATCGTAGTAGGGTCTATCACCTTTTTTGAAACTGTCTTTCGAAAAAAGGTTTAAATACGGTAAATCAAGACCGACGGTCACGATTTTGAGGAGTTCTGCAGTTGAGCTCATGTCGATAATTCCAAATTCTTTATTAGAAATGCTTTAAAAGCTAGTATTATAGTATAAAGAACTACTAGAATATCGAAAATAAAACATGAATAATGCATAATTCAATAAATTTCGGCCGGTTAAAAGCAGGAATTTTTATGAATTAATGATACTTGAATATTAATTTTATGTTGAATTTTTTGCGGATTCTTTTCGTCAAACAGTAAGCATTATCCGAATTTGGCGGTTTTCTAATGGGCCCTCGAATTTTGCCGATCGATTTGATCCCTAACAATTTAGCATAGCTTTTTCCGCCTCGGAATATTCGCTACGGAGTGGGCTTCTTTAGTTCCGAATCGACGGAAACGGGCGGGTCCGAGACTCGGAGTCGGGCTTCAGGTCGCTTTTGAGGAGTCCATATCGAGTCCGAGTTAAAAATAAATTCGCAGGATAATTTATCACTGGAAGCCTCTTTTTTGTTCGGGAAAAGGCAAAAAGCCCGACGCTAGACCGCTTTTTCGAATTACGGATCATGATGATTTTTTTTAAAATGCCCGTCCTGCATGTTGACAGCGGGAGAAATATTTTCGAATCCGATTCCTTTTTAATCGGTAAATTTGCTTTCTTCTGTCCGATTTTGTGAACTTATTAGTATTCGCTCCGAGATCATCTGTTCGTTCATTTGAAATCGATTCTATGTATTTTAATTCTTTCTGCGAAGGGGTGAGTAATCCGGGCGCTAGTATCGATTTATAGTAAATACATCGTTCCAAGTGTTGATATCCGTGCCCATAAAGAAAATTAAAACGCCCCCAAATTGGTTCGCCTCCGTTTTTCAAGCCAATCCTGAATTATTTCCGGATTGGACAGAGTCGGAATTGCGCGCTTTTGCCTCCGCGTTTGAGATTCTGAAAATTCCTTCCGGAAAAGCGGTCGTAGATCCGCGCAAGAATTCTTTAAAACTATATTTCGTTATCGAAGGAGTGTGCGAGGAATTCTCCTTACGCGACTCTTCTTCTACAAGAGAAATCGGCCCGGGCGCTTATCTCGGGGAAGCGAGCTTTTTCCATTGGGAAGAGGGTGTTTTAGGTGTTCGTACAAAAACCGATTCTATAGTAGCGGCAATAGCGAGACAGGAGTGGAATCGTCTGGAAAAAAAATTTCCTCATCGGCTGGGGCTACTCGCTAGTCGGATAATAAGTCGGCGGTTCTTTCGCTTAGCGATCGTTCGCCCTAGCCAAAAGGAAATTTTGGATTTTCTTTCCAGCCTTGAAATACTATTTCATTTCGATCGTAACAAAGTATCCAAACTGCAATCCCATTTGGAATGGTTGTATGTTCCCGGAGGAGAGAGGCTGATTCGTCAGGGAGATCCGGGAAATTCTTTATATATAATCGTTTCCGGGCGTTTCCGATTTGTGACGGAGGATGGGAACGGTAAAAGAATCAGCGAAGGAGAATTCGGAAAAGGGGATATCATCGGAGAGATGTCGTTGTTGACCGGAGAGCCTAGATCCGCTTCGGTTTATGCTCTCCGCTCCGGACAAGTTATTCGAATATCCCGGGACGGCTTTCGAAAATTCATATCCCGATCTCCGGAAGGTTTATTTCACATAACCGAAACGATTGCGCGACGTCTGAACGAGAAAAATCGAGGAGGGATAAAGGTCGGGCGAAAAGTCCATACGATCGCACTTGTTCCGCTCACTAAAGGTTTTCCTCTCAGGGAATTTTCTAAGGAATTATCCAAAAGTTTAAAACCCTTCGGCAGTTCGCTCACTGTGAGTAAGGATAAATTCGAAAAATTCATTCAGCAACAAAGATCGAAAAAAAATCGCGGAGAAAATTTCGGAATTTCCGAAATCCTTTCGTGGTTTAACGGACTCGAAAGGGAATATGATAAGATCTTTTTCGAAGTCGAACACGAAGATTCGCTTTGGGTAGAAGCCTGTCTTAGGCAAGCGGATCGGATTCTTATCCTGGTCGAACCGGGAAGTCTTTTGGAGGAAGGCCGTCATGCTTGGAAGGTGCTTCAGGGAGGAGGACTTCACGAGACTCTACGCGAAACGGTCTTTTATGTCGAGGACGGTTATTCCAGTTGGCACGTTTTCGAGGACTTATTCAAAAAACTTCCCGGCCAAAGGCATATAGTAAGGAAAAATAAGGCTGGGGAATTTGATCGCGTCGCCAGGCGTATGGAAGGAAAAGCGGTCGGGATTGCGTTGGCCGGCGGCGGTGCGAAAGGTTTTGCACATTTAGGTTTTTTGCATAGTATTCGCGATCAAGGAATTCCGGTGGATCTTATCGGCGGAACGAGCGCCGGTTCGATTATGGCCGGCTTATTTGCCATGGGATACGATTTTCCGGAAATACTTCGTTTAATAAAGGAAGTTTGGATCGATTCCAAGTTAACAAGGGACTATACGATTCCTTTCGTTTCGCTCTTAAATGGTTCGCGTTATTCGAAAGCGATTAAGGATTTTTTCGGCGATAGAAAGATCGAAACGTTATGGATTCCTTTCTTAGCCGTTGCTTGTAATTTAACGAAGTCCGAACCGAAAATCTTCGATCAAGGGGAACTCTGGAAGGCGATACGGGCTAGCACCTCTATTCCGGGTATTTTTCCTCCGTTTTACGACGAGGGATCGCTCTATGTGGATGGAGGTTTATGGGATAATCTCCCCGGACTCTTATTAAGGGAAAAAGGGGCGGATATATTGATATCGGTAGATTTGGGAACGGGTTCTCAGCCTGCAAAAGATCAGGCTTACGGTTCGCTAGTGGAGGGACGTTTTCCGGGTGCAGCTCCTTCCGCCTGGAAACTCATTGTGAACAATTTATTGCCTCGGGAACAAAGGTTGGATTTTCCGCATATTGGAGAGATCTTTATGCGCTCGATGCTGATTTCCAGCCGAAATTCCCTGAAAAAGACCAGGGAATCCTCGGACATCTTCGTTGAACTTCCTGCTCGGGATTTTTCAACTTTCGATTGGAATGAATATTTACGATTGTACGAACTCGGTTACGAGTCTTCCCATTCGAAAGCGAAAGAATGGGCAAAAATCATTCAGGATAAGATCTATTCGAAATAACGACTCGTTCGCGCAATTTCCGATATAACGTTCAAAATGATTATTTATCCTGAAATATCTTTCCGGTCATCCCACTAAATCTAAAGAACTAATAAATGAATCTTTCGTAAAGAAGAAAGGGTATTTTAAAAGTTCATGCTATACTTTCGGGTTAGAAGCGGTATTTTAAGAATAACAATCGTATCCAAGAACGGAAAAGATGCGCGGGAACCTTAGGTTTCGTTTTTTTTCGGTATTTTTTCGTCGTATAATGAAGCCGAAAATGTGAATTGTTAGCCTTGTGGATAGGATGTCCGGTTTAAAGAAGCGGACATGCATAATTGAAGAACGCTGTTTTTTTTCCTCGATTTTGAATTATTCATTATGCGTAATATGTAATATTTTGATAACCTGTTCGGGTTCAACGGAGAGTCGAGAATGATTGAACGAAAAACGTCGAATCCGATAGATATCTTTGTATCATTCGCGTTAACCTCCGATTTGAGTGCGGTCTAAAATATGAGCCTAAGCTTGATGCGTAAATTGATTCTATTAATCGAAAACGAAGAAGCGGGAGTTCCTGCACTTCATGATTTACTGGCTCAATCCGAGCAGGATGAAATTTTTTCAGTTCAAACCGTTTCGACCGAAGCGGCAATAGGACAGATAAAATCCTTAAATTATGATCTTCTTATAGTCGACTATCATTCCATTTTTCCTAACAATCTCAATCTGATAGAGGAACATAAAATATCTAATGCATCAACGCCGTTTATCGTCATTAATAAAGGATTAGATCCCGATGCTAAGTTACGGTCTTTCGAGGCGGACGCTTCCTATTACATCGATAAAACCAATATCAATCCGTCCTTTTTGAACGAATCAATTCGAGCCTGTCTGGAAAAAAAAGAGTTCGGGAATATCTTTGCGGAAGATTCTCTCAAGCTCAAAGAAATTATTCGACTGAACATAGAAATAGCTACGACAGAGTTGGATGCGGAGGAACTGCCGGATTTTATTGCCGAAAAGATCGGGCATTTTGTGGAATGCGACGGCGTTTCGGTAGGTAAAAAGGAAGGGCAGGAGTTCGTTTATAAAGGGAATTACGGTAGGTTAGTTTATCCGAAAGGACTTCGAATTCGGACCGGATGGGGTTTTTCGGGTCAAGCGATCGGCAATAAAAGAATATTGTTTCATGGCAAATTGAGTTCGCATTCCGGCAAAGTCGGAGAGGATTACTCTCTAAACGGTAGAATCGGTAGTGGGGTTGCGATCCCGCTTTTCTTTGCGGACGAACCCGTTGGAATCATCAACGTCTTTTCGGAAAGACGCGATTGGTTTGAAAGAGGAATCGAGAGATCCTTGGAGCTACTTTCCGTGATGCTTGGATCCATCCTTCACAAAAAAAACGTGGAACATGAATTACGCTCCGGCAGAAATATGCTGAAAAGCGCTTTAAAAATCGCTAATCTTGGCAGTTGGGAATGGAACGTAATCGAAAATAAAATCACTTGGTCGGAAGAAGTCTATTCGATATTCGGAATCTCCAAGGATGAAATTCGAATATCTGTGAATGGATTCTTTTCGTTCGTTCATCCGGACGATGAGGCAAGAGTCCGGAAATTCGGGGAGGAATTACTCGAATACGGAACCGTAACGGAAATCGATCATAGAATCGTAAGACCCGACGGAGAAATTCGCTCCGTAGTGGAAAGGGCCGAGTTGATACGTAGTTCAAAGGGAGAACCCACCTTCATAATCGGCACAGTTCAGGATGTTACCGAAAAAAAACGCTCCGAAGAAAACCTAAGATTGCTGCAAATTGCGATTGAAAAGTCCACGGATATCTTTCTAATCACCGAGTCGGAACCGATCGTCGATCCCGGTCCCAAGATCGTGTATGTAAACGAAGCGTTTGAAAAAATTACCGGTTACACTAGGGGAGAGGTAATCGGTAAGACTCCCAAAATATTGCGTGGATCGAAATCCGATCTAAAAATCCAATCAAAGATAGAAGAGTCCATGTCTCAATGGAAACAGATTCGAGAAGAAACATTGAATTATCGAAAAGATGGGACGGAGTTTTGGACCGAACTGGATATGTTTCCGATCAACGACTCTACCGGGCGATATACGCATTGGATTTCCATTCATCGGGACGTGACTGAAAGAAAACAAACCGAAGAGCGGTTGATGCAATCGCAAAAAATGGAAGCCGTCGGACAGCTTGCGGGCGGGCTTGCCCATGATTTTAATAATTTATTAAACGTCATACTTGCGAATCTTGATCTTCTCGAGCTTAAATTAAAAGAGTCGCCGGATTTGTTAAAGCGCGTAACGTCCGCTCAAGATGCCGTACAACGTGGGGTCGAAGTAAACCGAAGGCTATTGTCCTTTTCGAGAAAACAGCCCATCAATCCGGAAATCGCCGACGTGAATCGACTGCTTTGCGATTTTTCGCCGATTCTCGAAAAGATACAGACCGATAAAGTCGGCGTCGAATTGGAAATATCGAACGAGTCTTTGATTTGCGAGATCGAAAAAAGCGGATTGGAAAACGCCCTTTTGAACCTAACGATCAACGCTCGGGATGCCATGCCGGACGGGGGAACGATTCGAATTTCTTCGGGATTATTAAAGAATGCCGCTTCGGAAGGGGTTCGAATATCCGGATTGGAGCAAGCCGATTACTGTTTAGTTACGGTAACGGATTCCGGGATCGGGATGGATGAAACCGTAAAGGCGCGGATATTCGAGCCTTTTTTTTCGACTAAAGGCGCCGGAAAAGGAACCGGATTAGGCTTGTCAATGGTTTACGGTTTTGTAAAACAATCAAAAGGATTTGTTAAAGTGATTTCAGTTCCCGGTCACGGAACGAGTTTTCTTATTTTCTTACCGATACTTAGCCCCGATCATTCGGTTCCAGCTGATGAGGGGGCCATACTTCCATGAATAATCTCAAAGCTAAAAAACTTCTGATCTTAGACGACGAAGAAGAGATAACGAAAATTTTAGGTGAAATCGCGGAAGACTGCGGTTTTACCGTATCGCTTACTTATGATGCTCCGGATTTTCTTACTAAGCTCGACGATTCATTCGATTGTATTATCCTCGATTTGATGATCCCCGGAATGGACGGTGTGGACGTAATTCGGGCTTTGTCCGAAAAAGAAGTGGATCCGGATGTCGTTTTAATTTCGGGGGCCGACCGTCGAACTTTACATAGCGCTCAAACATTGGCGGGTGAATATGGATTGAGAATACATTCGGTTATGGAAAAACCGATTCGCATAGCCGATATGAGATCTTTGCTCCAGGATTTATTCGGAAAATCTGATAAACTTCCGCGCTCGAAAAAATCTATTATAGGAAATTCCAGGTTTTCCTTTAAATCGGAGGAACTCTATCATGCGCTACAGTCCAATCAATTTATACTGCATTATCAACCTAAAATCTACCTAAAGACCGGTAAAGTGGAAGGTTTCGAGTCCCTCGTTCGTTGGAGTCATCCGGAGCTCGGGTTACTTTATCCGGATTCGTTTCTGCCGAACATGGAAAAGGAAGCAAAAATCCTAAACTTAATGACCGACAAGATAATAGATACCGCATTGGCGGAATGCTCCAAATGGAAGTCTATGGGTAAAGAGTTGAGAATGGCGGTTAACGTCTCTCCGGTAACGTTGACGGATTTGGATTTTCCGGAAAGAATTTACGCAAAGGTTAAAGAAAGTGGAATATCACAAAGTAATTTCCAGATGGAAGTGACCGAGACAAGCTTTTTGGAAAACATTCGATTCACGCAGGATATCTTAACTCGCCTTAGGATTCGAGGGATAGGTTTATCCATCGACGACTTCGGAACGGGTTATTCTTCATTAAAACAATTGCATAGATTCCCGTTTACCGAGTTGAAAATCGATAAGTCTTTCGTAATGGATTCACCGCAGGATAGGGAGTCTTTGTTTATTTGCCAAGCTTCGATCGATCTTGGCCATAAACTTGGAATGACCGTAGTGGCAGAAGGGATAGAAACTCCCGAAGTTGAAAAACTGATGAAAGATGCCGGCTGCGATATAGGACAAGGATATTATTATTCCAGACCGATTCCCCCCGAACGAATTCCCGAGCTGTTAAAGAACTTTGGTTGAGCCTCGCTTGGTCGGAATTTTACGGACAGTTTTAGGAAGTCGAATAATCTTCGATTCCTTGGAGCGATTTTCGCCGGTTAAAAACGTTAAATAAAAAAATATCCAGAGAATTTTTGTTCCTGCGCGTACGCTTCCGATCAGAGTCCCGCTGATTTTCGATTTGCCTCCTTTTCTACGTTCGTAGCGTACGGGAACCTCCGCGATTTGAAACCCTTTTCGAACGGCCTTGATTTGCATTTCCAGGTTCCATCCCCATGTCTTGTCTTTCTGTCCCAAAGATAGAAACGAATTCCATCGTAAAACTCTGAACGGACCTAGATCGGTGAATTTCACTCCGTAAAAGACTTTGAGTAGAAAACAGGATAAGGCATTGCCGAATTTTTGCAAAAAAGACAGTGATCCGTCTTCCGCGCCGCCTTGAGTTCTGGTGCCTAATACGAAATCCGTCCAAGGGTCCATTACGAAAGGTTGAAATAGGGAAAATAAATCGCCTAAATCATCCGATCCGTCTCCGTCCACGAAGACCAAAAACTCGGGAGGTTCATTCAAATTTTTCAGGAAGGAAACTCCGGTTAAACAGGCAATTCCGTAACCTTTATTCGGTTCTCTTAATACGATAACTTCTTGTTCAGTTGCCACGCGAGCCGTCCTGTCTATGGAACCGTTGTCGATCACCAGTATGTGGGAAGGTTCGATTCCGAGATTCTTTAGTTCGACCAATACCGCAGGTAGGCTTTCTTCTTCGTTTAATGCGGGAATAATAAAATACGTCTTCTTCCAAAGATGATGTCGGATCTGTTGCTTGCTCACTCTCCTTTTCTCCCTGCGGAAATTTTAAAGAGTTCTTTCTTAGAGAAGATGCGGCTCTTTCCGGTCCTTAGATCCGCTTCTTCCTTATGGATAAGGGTTGAGAAAGGATAAAATTCTTCGATATTACGGATTTTATCGGAGTATTCCTTGGCGGTTTTGTCCGCGGCCGTTCGCATAGGCTCCGCATTAGATTCCTTTAACCTTACATGAAAAATTTCTAAAGTCACTATCCCCGCTTTCTCGGATTGTAAAGTCTCGGACCAAATTCGGGTTTCGCCGGGCCGCATGCGGTTGTCGGATATCAGCATTGCTTTAGGGTACCACTCCCATTCCTGACCGATCCTCGTTTCCTTTCGTTGTGTCTCGATTCCGGAATCATTTTTAACGGAGATTATTAATTTCAAAAATCGTTCAGGGTCTCCGGAAGGAATATAATGAGAAGACAGAGAATTAGAGAATTCTAACATGGTTTCGATCTTATTCTCCCGTACGCTTAACTTTAGGCGACTAAATTTTAACCCGGTTTCGTATCCGTTGGCTACTTGAGAGTCGTATAATTCGAATCGTTTCGGGACTCCTCCGCCTACAAATCCATGCTTGTGCGAAATTCGTTTCGGACTTATTAAATCCGGTTTCACGAATTTTCTCCCGATTTCAGGCATATGACAAGACCCGCAAGTTACCTGACCGTAGGAATTCCCCGGATCTTTGGATTCGTTTCCGGTATTGAATGCGCAGACAAGTTGGTCGTCCAACATATAAGATGCATTATGGCAATCTAGACACCGATCTTTGAGAAGTTCGCTTTCTATACGAACCGGATGAGGCGGTTTTGTTCCCCCGGTAGCGCCGAGTACGTAAGACTTCCCTTGCTCATCCAACCGGACATGACAAGTAGCGCATGTGACGCCCTCCGATTTCATCTTTATATCGAAATTCGGGTTTGCTTCTTCTATCGGACGGCGATAATCACCATTCGATAGAAAATTCACGATAGTTTCCCGTTGATTTGATACCGGAATATGGCAGTTGAGGCAGAGCCAACGCGGGGAAGTCGATTTGGAAAGTTCCGATTGAAATTGTAGGTCGTTGAAAGCGTTTGCGTGAGTGGAAGTCTTCCATTCCCGATATATTTCGGTATGGCACATCCCGCAATTTTCGGCACGGACTTCGCCGACACCTTCCAAAGGCGGAAGATAAGGAATCGGTTTTGTCCAAGGATGATTTCCTAAAGCGACTTCTACCGATACTTTCCGATTCCCGAAGTAGATAATGTATAAGAGAAGTCCGACAAAGACCGTTAAACATAAGAATATTACACTTCCCTTAAATTTCGTCATCGATATCTAATTCGGACCCTTGACCAGGGGGAATTTATTAGGATCTAAAGACGACCATTCCCGCATGGACCCGGCATAGTTCTTAGCTTCGTATCCGAGAGAAACCAACACGGCTACGAGCCAAGCCGATCGAATTCCTCCGGTGCAATAGGATACGACGGTCTTTTCCGATTCGATTCCGACCGAAGAGAACTTCCTTCTGAGTTCGGATTCGGAGAGAAGATATCCGTCCGAGTTTAATAGATTTTTATAATATAATGAGCGAGCTCCCGGTAAATGTCCTCCCCGCGATTCTCCGTACGGGGTGGCGCCCGCAAACTCGCGTTCTTCCCTGGAATCCAGGAATATGAATTTCTTATCCGATAAATGCGATTTTACGAAGCCTGAGTCGACCGCCAAATCGACCGGCGGTCCAGCCGGATTCGCGGTAAAAGTTTCTATTTTCGAATCGCTAAGATGCTTGGACTCGCGGGCTTTTCTAAGAGCCTGAATTCCTCCGTCTATGATATAAGCATGCAAAAAGCCTAAAGTACGAAAGGACCAAACGATTCTTCCTTCCTCTCCCCAACCGGAAGTCGGATCGGCGAATACGAGGATGATATTTCCCTTTCGAAGCCCCTTTCCATTTAGAATTTCGATCGCTTCGGATTCGGTTAATAAATAACCGCGTCGAGGCGGGTCTTTTCTGGAAATTTCCTTCCATACTAAAGGAATGCTTCCGGAATAAGACGTAAATTTAAACCCTTCCCTCGCATCTACGACGATCGCACCCTGCCTTTCCAGGGAAAGAGCGTCCGACGCGCTCAGAAACCAGCTTTTCCCGATTTGCTTCTTTTCTTTCGCGGATGCGGTATGTGCAGGGTAGGTGAGTAATAAGAGTAGCAGTAAGAAGATTTTGATCTTCATCAGAAAAGCCTTTTCGTTTATCAAACTTAGTCAAGGACTAATACGAAGATCCGACCTTGAACTTATTTAAGAGCGGCTTCTCTGCGGCTGAAAATTGACGACAAAGTGGTTCGACGATCTTTCCGTCGAAAAGTCCGAAGGAATGTGCAAACTTCGCTAAAGGTAAATCCCTCGCATTAATTACACCTTCTTTGTCCAAGGATTAATTCCTAAAACTTAAAAAGATTTTCAAAATGCGCGACTGAGTCGATCATTACCCCCAATGGGCTCCCTTTTGAATGACCCCGAATTTCCGAAATTGATTCGAGCGTACAGGTCCTCTCTGCGTCGTCGTTACTCAACGGATAATATTAAGCGATATCCTCGTTTTAGCGGTATTTCTTCCACAAGAGTCGAATTACTTGTTAAGTATTTTTTAGAACTTTTGTACCCTGAGTTGGAGGGAAGAAAACGGTTGGATGGAGCGTTTTCTTCCCTCGCCGGTTTCGTTCATTCTCCGTCCAAAGTTTTCGGAGTATTGGGTTCCTTGGGAACCGCCGTATTTAAATTGGGAAGACATTTAAAGTCGGCCTTCCAGGCCGGTTTTGCGGCTCTTCATACGTACGTAACGGCGCATAAGTTCGAAGATCTGATGTTTGCAAAGGCGAAAGAATTATTGGATCAGGGCGCGGATCTGGAAAAGCCGGAAGTATTCGATCATGTTTTGGCTTCCGTTTCTCCTCACGACGCGGACGCTTTTAGAAACGATATCGTAAAATTGTTCCGCACTCTATCGAATCGCGAACTATTATCGAAAATTAGGGATCTGATGGACGCGGTCGTTCGAACGATGAAAGCCAAACCCAAGCTTTATTCTCAGGAGGAAGTCTCGGGCATTCTTTTAGGCGCAGGGATTCTTGCCAGGGGAGAGGAATTATTTCAAGGAATGTCGCGTGGCGAAATGGATTTAATTTTGGAAGCGATAGAAACGATCGAAAAGGACGGCTTTTACGAAGCTTTGGATAGAATAAAATTCTCCGGAAAATAAGGATTTTTTGCGATCTATCTTGAATAGTAAATTAAGGAAAAATAATATACTTGGCTCCCGAAAAGGCTTTCTGCGTGAGGGCGGCGATAGGTTTTTAAAAGAGTTTAGAAGAGGGGAAAATAACCCTGCCGACGGTCGGAGTCGAACCGACACGAGGTTGCCCTCGCTGGATTTTGAATCCAGTGCGTCTACCAATTCCACCACGTCGGCGGGTCATATGAGTCCTAGAAGATCAGGAATCGAGTTCGATATACTTGCCCTTGCCTCGGGCAACAATCTTGCCGATTTCATTCTCGATTTCGGCCCTGTTTTCGATTACCTTCTTGTTCTTCTTTACAAACCAACCGCGTAGATGCAGAGGTTGATTTATTTGCGCCGGCTGAAGAAAGCGGATCGTTAGTTCGCCGGTCGTCGTTTTAAAATTCATGGCCTCGTTAATCTTGGCCATAATTTCGTCCAATATGGTAGCTATGATTCCGGGATGAATGACATCCGGGGAACCTTGAAACTTTTCTGGGACAGTATAATCGCCGTAAGCGGTTTTAGTGTCCTCATCAAAGGTGATCTTGAGTTGAAGACCATCCGGGTTGTCAGGGCTCGAACCGAAACTCAGGTTTTCCCGAACCGTTGATTTCATAATTGTCAACATATTACTTAACATTCATGGTGTCAATCGTAAAAACTATACGACCTTTGATTAAGAACGAAGCAATTCATTGTCGAAACTAGATAGGAAGAACACTTTCTATGACAACCGCCTTACTTTTACTTCTCGGCTTGCTCTCGGCAGGAGCGGGAGCATACACCCTATTTCGGGATCCGAATAAATCCCGGGCGGGTGGGGGCGGTGCTAGCGGTGGTTCGGGAGGAGTTCCCGCTTCCGGAGGCGGAGGTTCGCAAGGAACTCCTTCGGCGGATCGCGGAAAATTAGTCAATGTAGGGGAACCCGGCGCTCCTCCTCCGACTTCCCCAGGACCTCCTGGGGCTTCTTCACCCGGGGAGCAAGCTCCATCCCAAGGAAAGCAAGAATGGGAAGGGCCGACTCCCGCCGAAGGTGAGCAACCGTCGCATCCGAACTTACGCAAGAGGAAGAAAAAATTAGATATTCCTCATGGCACCGACGATATCATTCGGAACAATTCCCGTTATGCCCACCATCGCAGACCGTTATTGCATTCGGAAGCGCTTATCGATAAGGAGAATTTTCACGGCGCTTTAGAAATTCTAAAGCGGACGAACGCGAGGATTCCGGATCAGGATATTAACGAAAAGATCGGCGAAAATATTCAGGCTATCGAGAATCATATTCAGGCGCCTGAAGAGGAGGAAACGTATACACCCGATGATCCGAACTATAGCGGGCAGCCGATTCCGATGGGAGATCTTGTTCGCGCGATCAAGGAGATCAGTCAAGCATTAGGAAATACTTTATCACAAGGATTTAATCAACCGATTCAGATTCAATCGCCCTCTCCGGGAGAAGCTCCCAAGCTTCCTGCCGAACTGCCTCCCGGACCGGTTTCGTATACGGTTGTTTCCTACGCTCCTTCTTCAGGAGCCGTCCCCCCTCCGCCTCCGGGAGCTCCCGTAAACTATTCTCAAGGGGGCATACCTGGACCTCCCGGGCCGAGTATGCCGACGACAGGCGCTCCCGCACCTCCTCAAGGGCAGCAACCCCAAGCTCCGCCCAAACCTCCACCTCCCGGATCGGACCACCTGGATCCGAACGAATTGGATTTACCGGAGGATACTTTCTTTACCGATGAGTGGGATAAGTTTAAGGACCTCCCTCTTGTAGATCGCAGAACGGGAGAGGATAGACGATCTCTTGCGGAACGCCGGGGAGATAATGCGGCTAGACGAGATCGGAGAGCGGGCGACGACCGCAGGCAGGAAGATCTATTCGCGTTACGTGACGAATATTTAAAGAAGAAGGCGGAGGAAAAGAAACAGGAGCGGGAACGGGCGGAGGAAGAATATGAACCTTCGGCTGAGGAATGGCCTCAACCCCAGGTTCCGCTATCGGACCAACTCCCTCCTTATGCTATGCCTGCGATACCGCAGGTAGAATTGGTTCCGATCCGTCTGCCGGACCCGGAAGATAAAACGATTCATGGGGATATACCGTCTAACGCACCGGTTCAGTTGGAAGCCGCTCCTTCGCCTTCGGGCGAAGCCAGAATCGAGACCGGCCCCGTAGAGCTTCCGAAAATAGATCTCCCGAATCCCGTGGATGAAAGACGGGGAGAGGAGTCTCAGCCCGAAATCCCTTCTTTAGCGCCTGCAGCCGCGCAGCAGAATGAAGAGTCCCCGGAAATAGAAGTCTTAGAAGGCGGATTGGAGCCTTTGGACGAGGACCGTCCGGAATCTGGCGGAGGCGGAGAAGAAGAGCCTAAAATGATCCACGGGATCTTGGAACTCAAGCCGCCCGAAGTGGACGACGCCCCCTTTCTGACTCTAACGTACGATTTCGATAAAATACCTCATTCGTTTAAGCTTTCTAAAAATTACAGTATTATGGAATACTCATATTATAAGTATAAACCCATGCTGATAAAGGCCCAGGAATTCGCCAGAAGAAAGATGCTTAAGAACGCCTTAAACTATTATCGCGTGATAAAGTCCCAGAATATTCCTCCCGAGTTGCGTAAGATGATCAATCGGAACATCAAAGATATTACCGAATTTATGGAAAAATATCTGATGGCAAAAGGCGGGTAGCAGAGGTCAGAGGACTGAAGACAGTAGCTGCGCGGGCGGCCCCCTCCACTTCGTTCCGGGTCACGCTGCTCCGGGCTCCGCTTTCGCTACGGTCTCAGCGACTCTTTTCTCTTAACATAAACCGTTATTCGCAAGCGCTGCGACTGCTTCGCACCCTACACATCGTTGCCGCTTCAGATGACAGAAGACGGAGGACAGAACATTGATAAGCCAAGTTTCCATGTTCTGTAGAAAGATTCTTGCGTTATAGTAGATTCTTCCTCTATTTCCGTTACCTTACCAACTAGTAGCAACTTCTGTCTAGCGTGAGCAAAGCGAACGCGTCCGTCCTCTGTCTTCTGTCTTCTGAGTGGGAGCTCCTACAAGATTGCGCTTGCAAAAAATACTTGAAATTTTTCCGAATCCATGATATCCGCGAAATCGCGAGCCCTCCGCGGGTACCACCGATCCGGCCCCCACCCAAAAAAGCATAACCTTACCCACAAGTCTATTTCTGTGTGAATAATTTATACATGAAGGCCAGATCCAAAAGTCGGGTTAGACCTTTGAATATGGTTAATGGTCCGGGAGGTGTGTCCGACTTCCGGGCTAAGTGACCTCCTAATTTTGCAATCCAATCCAGAACCGTACTTAATTCGGGTTCTTCCTTCGGAGGCTTGGATGTTTCGTAGAGTCTACAATATGCACCTTTCCATTCAAAAGGTTCGAACATAATCGAAGCTTTTAGACCGGGAATATTTCTGCCTAAGAATGTCAGCATCATCATCGTATAACTTCGTATAATGTATGCTATACGAAGTTATTCGGGAAAAAAAACGATAGGCTGCTTTAGTCCCGGCCCAATTCCCGAATATGTCAGGTAAGCTCGAATCAGTTCGTTTAGACATCGCACTTATGATTTTTTTTAAACGCTTATTTAATCGCTTATCTCCAAGATTCAGCGACAAAAACTCCTCTTCGATCCAATCTAAATCGGTTTCAAAAGTACTACTCCAATGTTTAGTCTTCATCTTAGGTCCCATCTAGATCTAAAGACTAAAATTATGAAAAATCTAGTCTTTTTATCCGTCTTGTGGGTAAGGTTATGCAAAAAAGGGCGGGGAATTTACCGACCATTCTGTACAAGACACTGCTGGCATGTATCCGGGGCCGGAGATCAGTCCTCTTCTAACTCCTAAATGCTCTTATGATCGTGCCAATTCGGCAGTTCGGCGTAAGAATCATCGATCTCCAAAAAAATAAAAACTGCTTCACAAAAGACTCGTCTAAATTTAGAATGATTCTAAAATAAAGGAGCGTATTCCAATGCCTCAAGTAACCTCACTTGCACCGGACTTCAAAGCCGAGGCCGTAATTGGCCAACAAATCAAGGAAATCAAACTTTCCGACTACAAAGGAAAATGGGTCGTACTATTTTTCTGGCCCCTGGATTTCACGTTTGTTTGCCCTACCGAAATCATCGAGTACGATGCAAAATTGGACGAGTTCAAGAAGCTCGGCGCCGAAGTTCTAGGCGTTTCCGTGGACAGCGCCTTTACTCACCTTGCTTGGAAAAACACGGCAAGGAAACAGGGCGGACTCGGCGAAATCCGCTATCCATTGGTTGCGGACATCACTAAATCCATTGCCCGTGATTACGGCGTTCTAACTGAAGGGGGAGTCGCACTCCGTGGAACCTTCGTCATCGATCCGAAAGGCGTAATTCGCCAATCCACGATTAACGACCTTCCGGTCGGACGTAATATCGACGAAGCGATTCGTTTGGTAAAAGCTTTCCAATTCGTAGAGAAACATGGGGAAGTTTGTCCTGCAAACTGGGACGAAGGTAAAAAAACCATGAAAGCGGACCCGGAAAAGTCCAAGGAATATTTCTCCTCGGTCAACTGATCGCTTCTCGCTTCTTGCCCGGCTTCTCCAAGCCGGGTTTTCCCGGAATTTATCCTGGTCCGGGTAGAGTTCTCCGTGAATTCTGGTAAAAAGACTCGAATAAAACGCCGATTCGATATAACCTAGATTCGGACGGTTTTTCCTGAGAAGGAAAAGGTCTAAATAGTAAAGGGGGATTTGCAATGGCACAGACGCTGGAAACCCTTGCCCTGGATGAAGAAAGATATTATCGAGCCGATAATTTCCCGAAAGGCCTGACCCGCAAAGTCGTCGAATCCATTTCTCATATAAAAAATGAACCCGGTTGGTTGACGGAGTTTAGGCTCGAAGCCTTCCGGATATACCAAAGCAAACCCATGCCTACCTGGGGTTTTTTCCCGAATTTTCACGTAGATATCGATGAATACGTTCATTATATCGGTGCCAATCATAAGAAAAAAAAATCTTGGGACGAAGTCGATCCGGCGGTCCTGAAGAGTTTCGAGCGTTTAGGAATTCCCGAACACGAACGGAAATACCTGGCCGGAATCGAAGCGATGGAAGATTCCGAAACCGTATATGCGAACGTTAAGAAAGAACTGACCGAACTCGGAATTATTTTTTGCGATATCGATACCGCCATTCGCGAATATCCGGAAATCGTACGTAAATATATCGGAACCGTCGTCTCCATCGGAGATAATAAGTTTTCGGCATTGAACTCCTGCGTTTTCTCAGGAGGGTCTTTTGCTTACATTCCCAAGGGAGTTAAGACCCCGATGCCGCTTCAGGCGTACTTTAAAGTGACTGCGGCTTCTTCCGGTCAATACGAGCGTACTCTTCTCATTGCGGAAGAAGGTGCCGAGCTGGAATATTCGGAAGGTTGTTCTTCGGTACAGGACAAAGGAACGAATTTTCATACCGCAGTAGTGGAGTTGGTAGCTCATAATAAGTCGAAGATATTCTATACCACGATTCAGAATTGGAAAAAGAATATGTACAACTGGACGGTAAAGCGGGGGATCTGTCATGAATCCGCCCATATCACTTGGACGGACGTCAATATCGGAGCCAATACGGTTAAATATCCGGGGATCGTTCTCCAAGGAGATAATTCAACCGGTGATATACTTTCTCTCGCCTTTGCCGGGTCCGGTCAGATTCAGGATACCGGAGCCCGTATCATTCACGTAGGTAAAAATACTCGAAGCAATATTTTGGCAAAAGGAGTCTCTCTGGACGGTGGTACGAACTCTTATCGAGGTCTCGTAAAATTCGCATCAGGTTCTTCTAATGCATATAGCCACGTAAAATGCGACGGTCTAATGATGGATGATCGTTCCCAATCCCATGCCTATCCGTATAACGACGTTAGCGGCCAGAACGGCACATTGAATTACGAGGCGACGGTCTCTCGAATCGACGAAGATCAACTGTTCTATCTACAATCCAGGGGATTGTCGGAGGACGACGCCAAGTTGCTAGTGATCAACGGATTTTGTGAAGGTGTTACTAAACACTTGAACGTGGAGTATTCGGTCGAGATGACTAGGTTGATTCGGATGATTTTAGAGGATGGTAAGGTAATCGCAGAGCATAACGACTCCGCCGTAATCTGAAAAAGGCTGGAAATCTTCCTCCTTTTCTCCATAATTTATTTCCATGATCAATCGCTTTCTAGGATTTTTTCTTCTCATAGGCTTACTTTTGGCGGCCTTTTCCGTTTTTACTTATAACGAGGAGAAAGGAGAAGAGGCCGTAAGTGAGACCTCCTCTGCAGGATCGGCGGAAAAATTTCGATTCTCGGAATTGCTTCAAACTATTTGGGGCGATCTAACCTCAAAAGATTCGAAACCGGTGGATTCTAATTCGACCGATCCGTCCGAAGAACCTACCGAAATTTTCAAAGCCGGACTCGATGCATACGAACGGAAAGATTACGAAACGTCGATTCTGGAATATGATCGCTATCTTGAAAAGATCCCGTCCGATATTTATGCACTCTATAATAGGGGACTGGCAAAATATAACCTAGGTCGATTTTCCGAAGCCAAGATCGACTTTGATACCGCTCTTAAAATCGAGCCCGATAATTTCGATCTACTTTTGTATCGAGGATACTGTAAAAGCGAATTAGAAAAGAGAGAGGAAGCCTTTAAGGACGTCGATCGTGCCATCAAGCTCGGGGCGAAATACGCCGAAGCATACGTGAACCGAGCCATCCTTTATAATCTTTCCGAACAACCGACGGCGGCATTGAAGGATGCGAAGGAAGCCGTTCGAATCGATGCCGGAAGCTCCCGCGCAAATTTCCAAATCGGCTACGCTTATTATAGTCTGAAGAAATATAATGATTCCATTAACGCCTATTCAAAAGCCATCGCTTTGAATCCTAAGGACGGAGGCCAATCGTATTATAATCGAGGTCTAGGTTATCTGGCCGTTCGTAAAAAGACGAACGCTTGCGAGGATTTTAAGCTTTCGCTCGAAGGCGGCTATTCCTCCGCAAACGAGATGATTCGGGAATATTGCAAGAAATGAAAGCTTATACCGAACATTCATCCTCCTCCGAAGTTTTCGTCGACAGCTTGACTCCTTTAAAGGGAAAAACGTTGGAGGAATTGGTCGCTCTTTTCGCTTCCTTAGGTGAAAAACCGTTTCGAGCAAAACAAATTTATAATGGACTTTACGCGAATCGGTACGAGTCCTGGGATGAATTTACGACCTTAGGAAAGGAGTTGCGCGGAAAACTCCAAGAGGTCGCGTCCTTAACGAAACTCAGCGTGGTTAAGCATCTGAAATCCGTAGACGGAACCCAGAAATTTACCTTCGAATCGACGTTAGGCAGCGGCAAAGAATTCGAATCCGTATGGATTCCCTCCGGAGACGGCGGAAGAAAGACGATTTGCATTTCTTCTCAGGTAGGATGTACCCTTAATTGTAAATTTTGTGCCACTGCAAAACTGCCCTACCAGGGAAATTTAAAATCCTCGGAAATCGTAGATCAAATCCTACAAGTGGAACGCATCGTCGGTGATCGGGCAACGAATGTCGTATTTATGGGAATGGGTGAGCCGATGCATAATTACTTTAACGTTATACGTGCGGCGAAAATTCTTCACGATCCCGAAGCCATAGGATTAGGATCCAGAAGGATTACCATTTCGACTTCGGGTGTGGTAAACGGAATTCGTCGGTATATCGAGAATCGAGAGCCTTATAAATTAGCGATCTCTTTGAATCATCCTGATCCCGCCGGCCGGAAGGAGATTATGGACATCGAGGAGAAATTCTCGTTGCCGGAACTACTGGAAGTTGCCCGAGATTATACGAGAATTCTGCGTAGAAGAATTACATTCGAATATGTGATGATACCCGGCGTAAATATGAGTAACGAAGACGCCAAGAAATTGGTTCGGATCGCGAGAAGAATGGACTGCAAAATTAATGTCATCCCGTTGAATACCGAATTTTTCGGTTGGCGAAGGCCTAGTTCGACCGAAGTGGAGGAGTTCCTGCGATTATTGGAACCGGCTGGAGTTCCCATCTTAAATCGTCGTTCGCCCGGAAAGGATATTAACGGCGCCTGCGGCATGCTCGCTTCAAAAAGTTGACCGTCTCTATGCGATCGATAAAGTGGAGAGAATGAAGCCGCTTTTCTATTTGCGAATCTTTCCATCTTTGCTTTTACTGCTTACTTTTTTCTCCTGCAAGAATCCTTATGAGAGAAAATGTCAGGAAATCTGTAAATTTTACCTTTCCTGCGCGGAAGAAGAATTTAGAGGAAAACAAGTCATTACGGATGCGGATCGAAATCTCGTCACGATCGATTGTGAATCGGGTTGTCTTAGAGAACAGGGCTTTGCGGTCCCCTGTTATGAAAGCGAAAAAACCTGCAAAGGGTTTAACCGCTGTATTTTGGAGTCGGGATTAATGGATTGATTTTCCATACCCCTTATACGTTTTTCCCGGAGCTTTATTTACTATGAATTCAACCGTTCAAGACGATTCCCTTTTTTCGAGAAAATTCGTAATTTGGATCCTGCTTGGGTTGGCGATCCTGCCGATTTTATTAACCTTTCCTTTGGACGTCATCGACATAGATTCCTCTCAGTATGCCGAGATTTCTCGGGAGATGGCCGACAGCGGGGATTGGTTTTTTATCAGAGATAACGGAAGACGTTATCTCGATAAACCCATCCTAACTTTTTGGAGTATTTCGAGCTCTTTCGTTTTATTCGGTCAAAATAATTTCGCTTTCCGCTTGCCTGCCATTCTCCTTACCCTTGTCTCGCTCTGGGGAATCTTTACCGTCACAAAATTGCATTCAGGAAGTGTAAAGCAGGGTTGGTTGGCGGTTCTTTTATACGCGCTTTCTCCGGGATTGTATGCGATGGTAGTCGATCCGAAGATCGACGTATATGTGACGCCCTATATCATTCTGGTTTTTGCCTTTTATTATTTGGGAACTAGGAAAAATTCCGCGTACTACTATGCTATGTATCTTGCGATGGGTTTGGGTTTTGTCACCAAGGGGCCGATCGCGGTCGTAATTCCCGGAATCGGGATCGGAGGAGATATTCTTTTCCGGCGAGATTGGAAGCGTTTGTTGGGAATGAAATTATTTCCTGGCGTTATCATTGCCGCTCTTCCCCCGCTTCTATGGTCTATCCCTCTGTATCTCGAGTTCAATACCTACGGACCTTATTTCTTTCTTTGGGTGCAGTCCTTCGGTCGTTTTTACGTCAAGATGTACGATCAGAAATTCAATCCCGGTTTCTTTTATGCGAATTTCGGTTGGGCTTTCGGAGTTTTCATTCTACCTTTTTTGGCGTACATCCTCGGGAAGGCCGTACCGTTTCTTCGTCGGAAAGGGAGCCTGCTATTTTCTTCGATACGCGGTAATCTCTGGAGAGAGGCGGATTTTGTTCCTGCCTTCTGGCTGTTTGTCTTTTTGTTTTTAATCAGCTTTTCAAAATACCAGTTACCTCAGTATATTTATTGGTGTTTGCCTGCGGCGGCGGTCTTGGGTTCGGGATTTCTAATGAACCTCATCTCTAGAGAAGATAACGCCTTAGTCCGCTCGGGACGAATTCTAACCTGGATCACTTGCGCGATATTCGTACTCGCAGGAATTCTTTTGCCGATTCTGTCCGTGACTGTGGACTTTGGATATATCGGGTGGGTGCTATTTTACGTTGTCGTCGGAGTTGCGCTTTGGTTTTTATCCGGAAAAGGAGAAAGGATTCTTACTGCCCTAGTCATTTCCACATCCTTTTTCTTTACGTTAGTGAGTATGTATGCTTATCCGCTTCTGATTTCCTATCAGCCTTCCAAAGAAATCGGGAAGATTATTCAAGAAGTCGAGCCTGGTAAGGATAAACTTTTATTATTCGGAGTTCCTGCATCCAAACGATCCTATGCGTTTTACTCGAAACGATATGCGAGAACCTTGTTCGATCCGGACGTTTTATTCGAAGCTTTAGAAAAAGACGGAGAACGACTGATCGTTATTTCCGAGAAATTTCTGCCTTCTTTCTCCGAGTTTACGCAAGACAAAGTGGATGTGGACATTCTGGCCGAATTCCCGAGTTACAAGGTCGCGACGCCCGAAGGAAAATTTTTCCTGAAATCGAAGCGCGAATCGACTGTTTCCAAGGTCTACTTAGCGAAAATCCGGTTTAAAAACCGAAAATAATAAAGACGATTTTCGGATCTTCCGTCGGTTCTTAAATTTAAGAAAGACGGAATTTTCGCTTGATTACTTACCGATCGGTCGGTAATTTTATAAAAACATTATATAACTCGTTTTGGCGGACCAAAACCTTCTTCCGTCGGTCTTCCGGAGACTTATGAAAAAAGCTGAGACTGCTGCTCATATTTTGCGTGGGGAAGCGACTCGAAAACGGGTGCTTGATCTTGCCGTAAAAGTAGCTACGATCGAAGGTTTAGAAGCCCTGACGATAGGAAGGATTGCCGATGCTGTCCAAATTAGTAAGGCGGGATTGCTTGGACATTTCGGTACGAAAGAAGATTTGCAAATTGCGACGGTTCGGGCGGGCCGTGAAAAGTTTATTAGAAAAGTGATTTATCCGATTCGATCCGTGCCCGAAGGATTGCCTCGTCTCGTAGCATTGATCGATAGTTGGGTGGATTATGTAAGGCAGTCGGAAGGCGGTTGTTTCTTTGCTTCCGTATCGGCGGAGTTTGATTCCAAGCCCGGAGCGGTTCGGGATGCGGTTAGTTCGATGATCAAAGAGTGGCAGTCAGGATTGACAAAGATAATCGAGGAGGCGAAGAATATGGGGCATTTAAAATCGGATGTCGCACCGAAGTCGCTTGCCTTTGCGTTTCAAGGATACGAATTGGCGTTGAATCTCATGTTTCAATTATTGGGGGAAAAAGAGGCGGTTAACGAAGCCAAGGCCGCGATGCGTCGATTAATTTTGAACTCGGTCACTCTTTCCGGAAAACGGGCTTTGGCTAAAGATTCGAATTTCGGGAAAATTTAATTCTGACTCAAAGACAGCGATGACCCTGGAGTCCGACAAAACTTAGTTTTTAATGAATAAAACTTATTCGAAAATCGGATCTTCAGAAAAAAAAGTAAGGGAAAATTCCCAACACCGCCGAATTCTTAAGTAGGCTATTTTGTGAGCCTGGTTTGGTTTTGGTCCCAGGGTTCCCTGGGATCGCTTTTCTTTCAGAAGACAGAGGTCAGAAGACTGAAGACAGAAGCTGCTACTAGTTGGAAAGGCTACGGAAGTAGCGGAAGAATCTACTGTAACACGAGAATCTTTCTCTATAGCTTGGAAACCCGGCTCATCAATGTTCAGTCCTCAGTCTTCTGACCTCTGTCCTCTGATTCCGCCAAACCAGTTCCCCCGAAATTGGGCAGTGATCCGAAAGTTTTAGTTCTTCGGGCGGATTCCCGTCATACTGTCCATCGTCGGTTTTGAATTGAAACTGCCGAAAACTCCCGGGCTTCCAGTCCTGATCGGTGATCAGATAGTCGATAAATCCCTTTTTATGCTGCCAACAATTCGATTTCGCTTTATAGTTGGCCGTTGCTAAGCGACGTTCTCCTTTGAGCATATTCCAAGACGATCTCTTTGATCTTAAGTTTTCGTTAAAATCCCCTAAAAGGACGAATCTTTTCTTTCTCTCTAAAATTTCTCCCAGGACCTGTATCTGCTCTTGGCGTTCGGACTGATCCTCGGCGGATTTACCGGCTTTTAAATGGACGGAGATCACGGTAAGTTTTCCCTGTGGAAAAGAAAATTCGGCCATCAATCCTTTCCGCAACCCCGGTCTGAGCGAAAGTTGGGGCAATTCGCTTAACAATGGATTCGGAAGTGATTTTTTCCAACAAAGGCCTACTTCCTGGGAATATCCGTGAGTTCTCGTAGCGGAGCAATTATAGCTTTCATTGGTAACCATTTTGATCGCGGACTCGTTTTCGATTTCCTGGAATCCTATTATATCCGGAGAATTTTGTAGGACGACAGCTCGAATCGTCGCGAAATCCGCAGGTAGTCTTGGTCGACGATTCGTCGGAAATTTTCCCGTATCCCCTTTTTCATCGTACAGGAACATCGCATTGAAACTGGAAATTATGAGATTGGGAGGAGAGTCGTCCGACAGAATGCGCGAAGTCATTATCAAGACGAAGAGGGTAATCGACGAAAACCGAAAAAATATTCGTCTTCGATCGTCGCATTTTGGAATTTTTTTTGTCCGTCTCATTCGGATATTCGTCCCTCTATTTTAAGTTTTATGCAAGTTGTTAAGAACGATCGTTCTGATCTTTTACGTATATAACGCTTTTCTCGACTCTATACGGGTAGATAAATTAAAAAGTCGCATTTATCGTTCATCTTTTTTATCGGTTTTTATTTGATACTTAGTCTCAAAGAAATTTTGCAAGGATCGCCGAATCCTTCACGTTTTTAGGCGTTTACTTGCAATTTTAACCCGAGCCGAAATCTTTGTTCCAAACCTTATTTTGGACTCCACGGGACTTTTCACGAATGAATAAGAAAGCTTTGAAACTTTCGGTTCCGCTCATTGCTATTGCAGCGGTGGCCTACCTGATCTTTTCTCCCTCCAAATACGTGGGCTATTCGCCAGACCAGCCCATACCCTTTAACCATAAGATACATGCCGGAGACAATAAGGTAGATTGCCGTTATTGTCATACCGGTGTGGAAACGGGAGCTCACGCGACCGTTCCCAACACATCGACGTGTATGAATTGTCACTCTATGGTGGCGACTCAAAAGCCCGACATCAAGTACCTTATCGAAACTTACCAGAAGAAGCAACCTCTTGAGTGGGTTAAGGTCCATGACCTTCCCGATCATGTTCAATTCAACCACTCCCGTCACATTCAGCGCGGTGTAGACTGTTCCCAATGTCACGGCAACGTAGCCGAGATGGTAAAAGTCAAGCAAGTCGCGTCCTTGAATATGGGATACTGCGTGAATTGTCATCGGGAAAACAATGCTCCAACCGATTGTTCCACCTGCCACAGATAACCAGGAGATAGCATAACAGATGGATAATAAGAATTTCCAGAAAGAAAAGAAAGCGCACTGGCTCTCCTTTGAACTTCGCGACAAAGCGGAAGAAACGAAGGAGCTCCAGCGTTCCGAATTCTTCACTTCTCCGGATCCGATTATCGCTAGGATTAAATCCGGTGAATTCGACCGAAAAACTTTCCTTAAATTAATGGGCGCGGGAGTTGCGATGACTTCCCTAAATTGCGTCCGTAAGCCTGTAGAAAAAATCGTTCCCTATGTGGACCTGAGGGTCGGCGAGGAAGGGGAAACATACGATTTCGTTAAGCACGGGCATTCCTACTATTACGCAACCGTACATCGTGGAAACGGGATTCTCGTGAAAGCGAGAGATGGCCGACCTTTGAAGTTGGAAGGGAATCCGGAACATCCGGTTTCTCAGGGGGCTTTGGGTGCGACCACGCAAGCGGCCATTTTCGATTTATATGATCCGGATCGAGCGCAAGACCCCGCGTTGATCGAGGGTGGGAAAGAATCCAAGCTGGAATGGTCCGCCTTGGACGCGAAAGTTCGGGAAGCTCTAAACGCAAACAAGGGCAAAACGGTTATCGTAACTCCTCCGTTGGATTCTCCGGCAACGAAAGGGCTGATCGGCGAATTCTTAAAAGCGATCGGTGGAGGAAAGCATTACGAAGTTTCCTTAACTTCCGCAGAGGAAGCGGTCTCGAAAGGTCAAGCGGCATCTTACGGCAAAGCCTTGGTTCCTAACTATCATTTTGATTTAGCGAATGCGATTCTTTCCATCGATTGCGATTTTATGGGCGGATGGCTTTCGGGTGAAGAACACCAGAAAGATTTTTCCAAGCGTAGAAATCTCAGAAAGGGCGGAAAAGACGTAAACTTCTATGTCGCGGCAGAATCCATTCCTACGATGTCGGGATCCAATGCCGATCTTCGCCTTCCGATTCGTCCCGGGGACCAGACAAAGTTCGCGCTTGCGATCGCAGCTGCTCTAGGAGAACTCGGAGCCAATACTAAGGACGCTCTGAATGGAGTAACACTGGCAGGTTTGGCTACCGAGCTGGGATTGGATGCGGAGAATATTAAGAAAACCGCAAAAGCTCTTTGGCAAAACAGAGGTAAATCTCTAGTAGTCGCCGGAGGACTTTCCGCAGCCACTAAAGATGCCGTCGATCTTCAGATTCTCGTGAACTATTTGAACTCCGCGTTGGACAACGACGGAAAAACCGTAGATCACTCCAATCCGAAAAAAGAAGGATTGGCTGATTATTCCGGAAATCTAAAAGAACTCGGCACACAACTCAAGCAAACTAAGGTCGGAGTTCTTTTCCTATACGATACCAATCTTGTTTACCAAGCAGGGGAGGAGTGGAAAAATCTTCTTCACCAAGCCGCGTTGGTGGTTAGTCTTTCGGACCGGGCAGATGAAACCGCGATTGCGTCCAATTACTTGGCGCCTACCACGCACTTCCTGGAATCTTGGGGTGATGCGGAAGTATCGAAAGGAATTTTCTCCATTCAGCAACCTGCAATCAGACCTCTTTTCCGGACCCGTTCTTTCGAAGACAGCTTGATTCAATTCGCCGGCGGCTCGTTAGGCGGAGAAAGCGTATTTTATGAATATCTAAAGAATTCCTGGGTCAAGAAACTCGGCTCTAAGCAAAAATGGGAAGACCTGCTTCGCGTAGGAACGACCGTAAAAGCTTCCGATAAAAAGACCGCGACCGGTGCATCTCGCGGATTTAATCGCGGTGCACTTAAGAAAATCTCTTCCGCGCCTGCCGGAATTCGATTGGCTCTTTACGAAAAGATCGCGATCGGCGACGGTAGGGGTGCGAACAATTCCCTTTTACAAGAACTTCCGGATCCGGTCACTAAGGTTACTTGGGACAATTACGTATTGATTTCTCCGCAACTTGCAAAGGAGAAGGGGATTCAATCCAACGACGTCGTTCTCGTTAAAACCGCAAATCAGTCCATCGAACTACCGGCACAAATTCAACCCGGTATGCACAAAGATACGATCGGTATCGCTGTAGGCTATGGAAGAACCGCTGCCGGAGTCGTAGGAAACGGAGTGGGTAAGAATGCGTATCCGCTTTCTGAAGTGGGGGTGTTCTCCGGGATTTCGGTGACTTCGATCGAGAAGACCGGAAAGACATACAAGTTGGCTTGCACTCAGCACCACCATATGCTATCACCCGGCTTCGGTTATCCGGATCGGCCTTTAATCCAGTCCACTTCGATCGAGGACTATCGTAACGATCCTGCCTCCGGAAAAGCGGAGTCTGAAATTCCGAAGATCAAAAAAGACGGAAAATTGGTGGATGCTCGGGGCGGAAATCCGGTTTTCGATTATCCCGGCTATCGCTGGGGAATGAGCGTCGATTTAACCGCCTGCACCGGCTGTTCTGCCTGCGTAATCGCTTGCCAAGTCGAGAATAATATTCCTGCAGTGGGAAGAGACGAAGTTCGAGTCGGGCGCGAAATGCATTGGATTCGAATCGATCGTTATTATATCGGTAATCCCGATAAACCGGAAGATATGCAGATCGCGCACCAACCGGTGATGTGCCAGCATTGCGAAAATGCTCCTTGCGAAACGGTGTGTCCGGTTCTTGCGACCGTTCATGGTTCGGAAGGAACCAACGATATGATTTACAATCGTTGCGTAGGGACTCGTTATTGCTCGAACAACTGTCCGTTTAAAGTAAGACGTTATAACTGGGCGCAACATTGGTATAACGAAACGGGAGCCCAGAAAGGTGCAAGACCTCCTCGTTATTTGGGACTCAATCCCGAGGTTACCGTTCGCGGTCGCGGGGTCATGGAAAAATGTACCTTCTGTTCTTCTCGTATTGCCGAGAAAAAGATCCAAGCCAAGAACGAGGGTCGTACTTTGAAAGACGGGGAACTCAAGACTGCCTGCCAGCAAACTTGTGCGGCCGACGCGATTAGCTTTGGAAATGTGAACGATAAAGTTTCCGAAGTCGCTAAACTCAGCGCGGATCCAAGAGCCTACCGCTTGCTAGAATATCTAAACGTCGGTCCCTCGGTCGCTTATCTGACCAGGGTCAGAACCAAGATCTAATCCGGAGTAAAACGAAGCGCTATGTCTATACCTAACGCAATCAAAGAAGCCCTGGATATCCAACCCCTGGTCACCGGCGGGAAATCCGTCCGTGACGTAACGGAGGATATCCTCAAGCCGGTCGAAGCATTTCCTACTTCCTTATGGTGGAAAGCGTTTCTTTTGGCTTTAACGATTACAGTAATCGATTTGGGTATCATCGGATACCTGGTGTACGAAGGTCTTTATATCCTCGGGATTAATAATCCCGTCGGTTGGGGATTCTTTATCGTCAACTTCGTATTCTGGATCGGTATCGGTCACGCTGGTACGTTGATTTCCGCCGTTCTTTACCTTTTCCGTCAGGAATGGAGAACCGGTATTAACCGAGCCGCCGAAGCGATGACGATCTTTGCAGTATTAACGGCAGCGTCGACATTAATCATCCACATCGGACGTCCGTGGATGGGTTATTGGTTATTTCCGTATCCGAACGAAAGGGGGCCTCTGTGGGTAAACTTTCGATCCCCCTTGATCTGGGATACGTTTGCAGTATCGACCTACTTAACGATTTCGTTGGTATTCTGGTACATAGGACTCATCCCTGACATCGCTTCTGTTCGCGATCGGGCGACCGGCAAAGTTCGCAGAATGGTGTATGATATTCTTTCCTTCGGCTGGGTCGGTTCCAATAAGGCTTGGTCGCACTTGGAAACGGTTGCGATGATTCTTGCGGCGCTATCGACACCTCTCGTTCTTTCGGTGCACACGATCGTGTCCTTCGACTTCGCCGTATCGATACTTCCCGGTTGGCATACGACCATCTTCCCTCCCTACTTCGTAGCGGGGGCGATCTTCTCGGGATTCGCCATGGTGGTGACTCTCATGGTGATCGCAAGAGAGGTCTTCAATCTGAAAGATTACATCACTATGAAGCACCTGGAAAATATGAACAAGGTGATCATGGTAACCGGTCTGATCGTGGGACTCGCTTACTCTACGGAGTTCTTCATGGCTTGGTATTCCGGCAACGAGTATGAAGGGTTTGCCTTCGTGAACCGAGCTTTCGGGCCGTACGGATGGGCCTACTTCATTATGTTTAGCTGTAACGTATTCGCTCCCCAGGTATTCTGGTGGAAGAAATTACGGACCAGCATTCCGGTTATGTTCGTTATTTCGATTATCGTGAATATAGGGATGTGGTTCGAGCGTTTCGTCATCGTAATGACCCTGCACAGGGATTTCTTGCCGTCTAGCTGGGATGTTTATATTCCGACGGTTTACGACTTCATGATGCTTTTAGGAACCTTCGGTATCTTCTTCACCCTATTTTTACTCTTCTGCAGATTGCTTCCGGTGATCGCCGTAGCGGAAATAAAAACGGTTATGCCCCATAAAGATGGAGGCCACCACTAATGTATAAACCACTTAAAGAACAATTTCATTCCTTTCAGGAAACCGAATCGGGAGTATTCGGTTTATTCGATACTGCTTCCCAGATCGTAGACGCGGCTCGAAAGACGAAAGAAAAAGGTTATACGGGATTCGATTGCTTTACTCCGTATCCGGTCCACGGACTCGATGATGCGATGGGTCTTGCCCGTTCGGGAATTCCTTGGGTGACTTTCTTTATGGGACTCTTCGGTTGTACCGTAGGCTTCGGAATGCAATACCTGACTCATAAGTATGATTGGTCCATAAACATCTCCGGTAAAAGCCTGAATGCTTGGTTCGCGTATATTCCGATCACATTCGAGTTCACCGTTTTTATGGCGGGGGTTTCGACGGCCGTTGCGTTATTCATTCTTGCCAAGCTTCCAAGAATGAATCGAAAGGTTTTACATCCGGATATTACGAACGATAAATTTGCGCTTTGGATTCCTTCCAACTCCGCAAATTATTCGGAAAGTTCCGTCACCGAGTTCATTAAAAGTCTGGGCGCAAAGTACGTCGAGACGGTGAAATAGGAGAAACGAAATGATTTCCCTGAATAAGTTTTCCATCCTTTCATTCGCGGCTCTCTTACTTTGGAACTGCGAATCGAAGACGCCACCTCTAGAATACATGCCCGACATGGCCGACTCGGTCG